>NZ_JASCOR010000066.1 GCF_029959445.1 Stenotrophomonas sp. PS02298
GTGCCGAGCCATGCTCGGCAGAGACCTTCCAGGCAATCCAACAGCCACCCTGTAGGAGCGGCGTAAGCCGCGAAACCACCGCACCTGCAGATCGCGCAAACAGCCACAGCCTGACGAACCATCTGCTTCGCGGCTCACGCCGCTCCTACAAACAACAGCCGGGTTCACGACACCCGGTCCGCCCTACACGCAAAACAGCCATAACGTGCAAAATGCAGATGCACATAGGCCACAGCAGCATCTTCGAATACATCTTGCAGCCACTCGCCAACGTCTCTTCCATCGCAGACCTCGGCAAACGTGATCCGATCCTCCACGCTGTACGCCCGCAACGACATCAGCCGACGCTGCACCTGCGATGGCACCTCGTTGACCTGCAGTTCCGCACGGGCAACACCGCGCCGGACAAAGATCGGCCCACTCGCCCGGTACGGCGAATCCGCCGGCTGGTGCTGAAAGGAAAGCAGCAACAGTTCCTCTCCCACCGTCGCATCAGCAAGGCTGACCCGGCAGGGAAATCCTGATGCCTCAGTAGCAGTGACACGAGTGATGTGGCGCGCATCAAGCGCAGCATCATCAAGCTGGAAAAGCTCGACGAACAGTGCGGGACTCAAACCGCTCAGCAGGAAGGAGGACATGCAGTATTCCGTGGATCAGGGAACCGCAACATCCCACTCTTCGCGTGCAGCTGCTCGCCATGATCAGACGCAGCATTCAATCGCCGGCAACAAGGATTCCATCGTCAATCGCTGCCGTCTGGCCCTTCCCCAACCGGCGCGCGACACTCACTCGGCTGCCCGTTGCCCCAGCTCCTGGGCAAGCCCGATCAGGATGCCCTCAACACCACGGATGTAGCACAGCCGATAGGTGTTCTCGTAGTTGACCACCTCATCGACCACCGACGCCCCCAGCTTCTTGAGCCGTTCAAGCGTGTCATCGATGTCCTCGACCGCGAACATGACGCGCAGGTAGCCCAGGGAATTCACCGGTGCTGCACGGTGATCGGAGGCGATCCCCGGCGCATCGAACCTGGAGAGCTCAAGCCTGCTGTGGCCATCGGGCGTGCGCATCATCGCGATCTCCACGCGCTGGTTGCGCAGGCCGGTAACGCGACCAGCCCATTCACCCTCGATTGGCATGCGCCCCTCAAGCACAAGTCCCAGTTCAACGAAGAACTCAATGGCGGCATCGAGGTTCTCGACCACGATACCCACGTTGTCCATGCGCTTGACCGTCATACAGACTCCTCGGTGCCCGGCACCAGGGTAGAAACCGCCTGATCAGCTCCCGTTGACACACTGGGGCGACGGCAGGATAGCGGCAAACGACCTGCACGTGCCTGACCCATTGCCGGACTACCGCTGAGAGCGCAGCGGCCTACGTGTCCACATCGCCCCAGCCACTGAAGCGTGCCGATGCACTACCCGGCCAAGCCACGTGAGCAGCACATCCGGCTCGACCATGCGCTCGGCTGCAGTCCTTTCCTTGGCTTTGGCACCCAAGGGAAGGATCAGCTGCAAAGCCTCCTTGGCACGCTGGCACAAGGTGGCAGTCAAATCGAAGTGAGCAGCTTGAAAGACCAGTACAGGCCAATCATCACTTGAGTGATGAACGCGACAAACCGCAGCGTCACTGCTGCCGAAGAAGAGGACGCCAGATGGATCAGCGACTGCGCGAAACGCGCCGCCACCAACACGTAGGCCAGCGGATCGGTGATGTACTCCCGCCCGCTGACAATTGCGATCAGCAACAAACCACCCAGAACCGGAATGTTCTCGATGCAGTTCGCGTGAGCACGCGCCAGCCGTTGCATGAACGGAGATAGATTCGCGTTGTCCGGCCTGAACTCATTCGCCGAAACAGTCCCTTGAAGGGCGATCTTTGACCTGATGACCTCCATTAGCGCCATAAGCAGCAGCGTCCAGACGATAAACAAGGTCAGTGCGATCAGACTTGGCGAAGCCATTGCCATCACTCCGTGAAAGTAGGAATCCTTGCGAAAGTGCCAGCCGCGTACCTGTGCGGCATCTGAGCCCAGCGCCGCATTCTGGCGCGTTGCCCCCACATGCGTAAACCGCTCGCGCTCAAGACGAAACTGCTATTACTGAACCCGTATCGACGTTCGGCCACACGAACAGGCACAAGGCTGGGAAGCGCACCCATATCGCAGCCGGTGCCCAGCCGCCTTGCCTGTTCGTCCTTCAAGTCGTCATCGAGAACAAACGCAGGCTTTCTTACGCCAAGATCGCGGGCAAGGAATAGCGCAAGCCACCTAAGGGCGCTTGAAAGCGGCCTTTTTGATAAGTCCCTCAAGCATCATTTGTAGGAGCGGCGTGAGCCGCGAAGCAGGAACACCACCAGCGCAACCAGCTGCCAAACACCCGACATAACCCGCTTCGCGCCTTACACGGCACTCCTACAAATCGACTAACCTGCTGACAACACCCCACCCAGGCGCTAAGTTGTCCTCTGGAACAGGGGGTTCGCATGGGACGCAGAACAAAACAATCTCCTATCGGCGCATTAGCAACCATCCCGTGGCCGATAGGCTTCCTCGCAGGGATCATCGGCTTCATCCTGGTGCGCTACGGCATCCAGTGGTTCCTGTCCCTTCAAGGCGGCATGCTGGCGCAAGCCTTTGGCCAACAATCCAGTGCTGTCTTCGCGCCGCTGGCATGGATGCTGCTCGGCATCTGCTGGATCGCCGCGCTGGCCTCCTACCTCAATGCCCGCAAGCGCCGCCGCTTCCTGGATACGCGCACCACGCTCGAAAGCCTGGCGGCCGGCGGCTGGCGCCAGTTCGAACAGCTCGTCGGCGAAGCATTCCGCCGCCAGGGCTATACGGTGGAAGAAACCGGACTGGGCGGTCCCGATGGCGGCATCGACCTCATCCTGCGCAAGGACGGCCGACGCACGCTGGTGCAATGCAAACAGTGGAAGCGCCAACAGGTAGGCGTCAGCGTGGTGCGCGAGATGGCAGGGCTTCTTGCCCATCACCAAGCGCAGGCCGTCAAGATTGTCTGTATCGGCACGTTCACTCCGGATGCGGAGGCCTTCGCGCGCGAGAAGCCCATCGAACTGATCGGCGGCGAACAGCTGCTGGCAATGATCCAATCGTTGAAGACAGTGGAAGATGCACCCGCGCCAATCAATCAGCGCACGGAACCAACGCTGGCTACACCGGCGCATCCGGCGGCAGATGCCGCGCCCTGCCCTCGCTGCGGAGGCGCGTTGGTGCAGCGGGTCAATAGAAGCACGGGGCAACGCTTCCTGGGCTGCAGCAATTTCCCGAAATGCAGGGGCACGGGAACAGCAATCACCTGATCCTACTTTTAAGCACGATTCTCGCTGGTGACGTTGCTTCCAGAGTGGCAGTTCAAATCAGACGGTCACTTAGCACCGGCCTGCTCAGATCGAGCTTGAATCGATATCACCGGTAGCTTCGAAGCTTGCGCGTTCCTCATTCCAGAGGAAATGCACCTCGAGCCCGAGGTAGTCAAAATCTGTCTGCTGCTGCACGAAGGCGTGTTCAAGGCAGCGCACAAACAGACTTAGCCGGTGCGCTTCAGCCTCAGGGAAGGAATCAGTCTTCGAAACGTCACAACGCAGCTCGGAAACGTAGTAATCACCGGTCATTCTCCCCTTGTCGGGGAACAGCATGTCGCCCGCCACCTCGTCAACGTAACACTGTACCAGCGCATGGGCAGCGGCATGGATCTCGGCCATCTGAGACTCGGCGGCCTGATGGAGCCGCGCGCCAAACTCCGCATCGATATCCATTGCAAACGGACGTGCCCAGCCGGGCACATCGATTCTTGTCATGAGCAGTTTGGTCATGGGGATGCCGGGCGATCAGGCGAGGGAAAACCAGGTCCTGCATCATACGTCCAACGCCTGTTCTACAACGGCGGCAGCGGGCCGCAACCGTGTACAGTGACGGCGTGCCACGGATGCATCTCGACAAAGGATCTCGACATGAAGTCACTCCTTCCACTTCTGCTGCTGGCGTCAAGTGCATTCGCAAATGACGTTGTTTCAGCCAATGAGAACACCAACTGCAGCTGGCCTCTGAACATGCCCGCTGCAAGCCTGCTGCTGGTAGGTGAGGTCCATGGCACCAACGAGGCACCAGCACTGATTGGCAACCTGGCCTGCGCCAGCGCAACGTCAGGAAGTCCAGTGGTAGTCGCGATGGAGATTCCAATCGAAGAGCAGACAAGCCTGGACAACTTCCTGGCAAGCAAGGGTTCCGATGCGGACCAGGCGGCACTTCTAGCCAGCCAATTCTGGACACGCCAGCCCCAGGACGGGCGATCCAGCGCGGCCATGCTGCAACTGTTGCACCGGCTGCGATCACTACGCTTGGAAGGCGCACGAATCAGCGTGCTGGCCGTCGACGATGGCACGCCAGGATCGAGGGACGCCGGCATGGCCTCGCGCATCAGGGCAGCACACAACGCCGTGCCCGCAGTGATTGCGCTGCTGGGGAACGTCCATGCCAGCCGCGAGAAAGGCAGACAGTCGGCACCCGACTATGAGCCAGCCGGATACCTGCTGTCCGACCTGAATCCACACAGCCTCTATGTGCGCGGGCCGGCCGGCACAGCCTGGGTCTGTGTGCCGGAATGCGGTGTCACCGCCATCCCGGACAACCGCCACGTTGGCGACAAGCGGGGCTACCTGCCGGCCATTGGAGTGATACCCGGCTATGACGGCCTCTATGCGCCAGCGAGTAGTACGGCGTCACCTCCAGCAGTCAACTGAAGCCCCAGGGTTTCTGCTTGCTCACCACGTCAGGCGGTGACCCTGCGAGTGGAACATCGGAATCCGTCTTCAAACAATTCGACTCTGACCCCGGTTTCGACTCGCACCAGCAACACGCAATCAAGGCTGCGCACGCAGCCACGCTGCCGCTGCAGCAACTGCATCTTGTTCGCGAGGCACGGGTTTTTCGGGCTGTATACCCTGCAGATACGCCACTCCAGTACGGTCGAGGAATACCGCTGTCGTCAATGCAATAGCGCCACCGTCAGGAAGCGCAAACGACTGGTTGGCCGTCGAGAGTCCCGCTGTCGGCTGCCCGAAGAAGCGGGTACCCGGGCGGCCTTGGAAGGCAACGGCCACCGCCTCGCCTGAGCTTGCCGTCCTGGGGCCCACGAGCACGCCGACGCGGCTCTGGGAAAGATCGACCTCGCACTCCTTGGAAGGCTGGGCGCGCCACGCCGTTGCTACACCATTGCGGTCCCGGAATGCACCAAGATCGGCGTCACCCAACAGTGGCCTCAGCCCCTTGATCATCGGCCACATGTTGCCCCCCGTATTGTCACGAAGGTCGATGATCCAGCCCTTGCTTGCCGTCTCTGCCAAGCCGGCGATGTGCTCGCAAAGTTGAGTGCTGAAGATATCGCTGGCCTTGGGATCGGAGCCGCGCAAGCCCGGCACCAAAAGATAGCCGATGTCCTGCATTGACCTGGCTTCCACGGCCTGCGTAACGACTGCACCGGCACGATAGGTTGAAACAGCACTGGGCGCCTGCACGGAGCTATGCCGGTCTGCAAGCGCAGTAAGAACCGTCTGAATCCTGCTGTACGCCTCCTGTGCGGGAAGCTTCTTCAAGTCTGGAGTCAGAAGTGACTTCTGCTCGGACTTCCAATCCACGCGATCTGCGTTCAGGGCGTTCGCGCGGATGATGGAAATGGCGGTATCGAGCATGTCATAGGCGGATACGTTGCTCTGGACTGCACTCTCGGCGTTGAGCGTAAGGTGCTCCACATCTACCTGCCCAGCACTGCCAAGTGTCACCCCAAGCTTGAGACTGGTCGCGGCTGCCGGGATGTAGAGCCGGGCCTCTCGCGGCTGGGGGCCTTCATTGAGACGCACGGGCCGATCACCCGTGCTTGCGAAGGCCAAAGGCGCTTCGGGGCCGTCCGCTCGGACCCAAAGCGCGGCGTTGCCGGTACCGCTTTTTACCAGAAGCGTGCCGGTGAGAACGACTTCCCGTCCCTGAAAGGCCGCTGCGTCAATCGTGGTGATTGCACCGACGAACTGGTTTTCACCTGTCGACTCGGCGGACAAGGTGACTGCCGCACCACCGGCTTTCGAAATATCGCCTGAGCCGCTGGCAAGCGACTGGGTGCTGGTACCCCGCCAAGCGGTATCCGCCTGGGCACAGCCGCTGAAGAACGCAACAGAAAGCAAAATGGCCAAGCGATGCATAGTCAACTGCCTTGTTCGACTTGAAGCGCAATCCTAGTTCAGACGCCCTGCTTCCACCACAAGGCTGCAAGCAGGTCACGAATACCGGATATGCAACAAGTGATGGGCTGCAATCGCCCTCATCCACAATGGACACCGATCCTGCCCGCTGCCATCTCGCAGCAGGCAGTTCGGCTTGGCTGCAGTTGCTCAACCGCCAGCTTGGGCTGTGTTTTCCAGCGCGGCACTCTCCGCTTCCAAACGCTGGATGATCGCAGCCACCACGCCACGGGTGGATTCCCAGTTCATGCCGGTAATGAGCCGGCCATCAACTTCCACATGCGATGTGCCGCGTGCGCCGTAGCTGAACTGGCCTTTGCTTCCGCGCAGGCGCTGCTCGATCGAGAACGGGAAGGTCTTGTAGTACGCAGCACTCATGTCCTCGTAGGCATCGGGATAGCCGGTGACGCGCTTTCCGCTGACCAGCGCGGAGCCATCGGACAGGGCCAGGTTCACCAGCCCAGCACTGCCGTGGCACACCGCCGAGACGATGCCGCCGCGTTGCTCGTAGATCTGCACCGCCAAGCGTTGCATGCCGGGGTGCTCGGCAACGCCGTACATCGCGGCGCTGCCACCGATATACATCAGCGCGGCGTAGTCGCTGGCGGTCACCTCGTCGGGCCGGCGCGTGTTGGCCAGCGCCCACATCAGGTCGGCGTCGTAGATGCCGGCTTTGTGCTCGCGGATGCTGGTGTCGATGTAGGCCAGCGGCACGGCTCCACCTTCGGGGCTGACGAACTGCACACCGTAGCCGGCCTCACGGAATCCGGCATAGGCATGGATCAGCTCCGAGAAGCTGTTGCCGGCGCTCAGGCGGGTGCCGGGCATGGTGTCCACGTTGGACACCACCAGCAGCACCTGGCGGCCATGCGCGGGTGCGGTTTCGCGGGTGGCGGTCTTGCTGATGATCAGCCAGCGCCCTTCCAGCTTCTTCAGCAGGAACAGGTCAACGTAGCGTGCCTGATCCTTGCTGATCAGAATCTCCGCCTTGGCGGTTGCGATATTGCCTTCGATCTCGATACCGAGCAGGCGACCGACACGGCCATTGAACAGCCCCGGCTCCTTGCCGAACCAGCTGGTGTATTCGGCGATGCCCACCTCGCGCATGCCGTCCGTGCCCTGACTCAGGTACAGCCGCGCATCGGGATGAAAGGCGCGGCTGAGCCGATCGCGCTGGTTGTAGGAACTGCCGCGCAGATAGTCCTGGATGACTGCGGAGATCTCACGCTGATCCGCGCCTGGATCGGCATGCGCAAGCCCGCCGAACCACAGCGCCAAGCTGGCCACGACGAACCATCGGATGAGGCGTGCTGGCAGCGACATCACACCGGCAGTGGCAGGCTTGGAACGCGTTACTGACATGAAGGAGACTCCGCAGGATGGGTGCCCCGAAGTCTGCGGAATTCCTTTACGAATCAATCTACTGAAGCGTGTTTGCGGACTCACCAAACACGTTTCAGGAGTCGGCCACCAAGCGCGACTGGGCCTGCCGCCACGCCGCAGGCGTGGTCCCTTCCACCTTCTTGAAGCTGCTGTAGAAGGTGGAGGTGGACAGGAAGCCGGACGCCTCCGCCACATCGTCCATCGATGCCGACGCCTGTTCGCGCAGCAACTGCTTGGCCGCCTCGATCCTGACCTGCGCCAGGTAGGGCTTGAAGGCGGTCTTGAGGTTGTCGTTGAGCAGCTGCGACAACCGAGCCGTGGGGATGTTGAGCCGCTTGGCCAGCTTGGCCAGGGTCAGACCCGCGTCCTTGTACAGGCCCTCGTCGGTCATCAGCGCTTCCAGGGCGCGCAAGGTCGCCTCGGCTTCACGGGGCGCGATCTTGCGGTCGCGGTAAGGCTCGGCGACTGGAGCAGGCTTACGCCGGGCAAGCGCAACGCTGATGCTCAGGTACAGCACCAGCGAGAAGGACAGCGCACCGACGATGTAAGAGGTCAGCCCGGCGGTGGCATAGGCCAGCCAGATCACGCCCACGCCCGCGATCACCGAGACCACATGGCTGCGGCTCAGCGTGCCGGGCCCTGCATCGACCCGACCTTGCTTGCCGCCGCGCAGGAACAGCCCCGCTGCAAGCAGCAGGCATACCAACCAGATCACCTGGATGGAGGCCCACACCGGCCCAGCCCACAGCCAGACGTTATCGGTATACGGCCAGGCGACTCCAAAGGCAGCCGCCAACACCAGCAGGCCCAAGGCGATTGCCGCATCGTTCCGGGTCTGCTGGCCATCGGGATCAAGCCAGGCGCGCACGAAGCCGATCAGGCAGATGCCGATGAAGAAACAGGCGGTCAGGCCGACCTGCAGAACCAGCTTGGAGATGTCGTGCCAGAAGTAGACCAGCACGGACTTGCCCGTGCGCAGACTCAGCATCAGCACCAAGGCCGCCAGCCAGCGCTGGGCAGGGCTTACGGGTTTTCGACATAGCAGGTAGACCGACAACGCCGCACCGTTGAAGACGCCCAGGCCGGCAAAGAAGAACAGCAGGTAAGACGTCAGCATGGGTGCATGGGTGCCCGGAAGGAAGCGAGTGGAGACTAGGTAATTCGGTGCATTGAAGTATGTCCGCTTCGGATTGTGGCGTCATGGAAACAAGTGGAGACTCAAACGAGGGTCAAAACGATCGATTCTGATGCGACCTGCAGCTCTTCCGGACTGGTGACGAGCCTCCTGTGATCTCGCTCGGCCGCCGCCACACGAACTATCCTTGATCGCGAGGAGCTCGCGACTAGCGCAACTGCGTCCTTTCAAAATTTGAGGCGATTGGAATGCGGTGCGCAGCCTTACGCGCCACCTGCTTTATTCTCTTGACGCAGCATCAAGCCCCGAAGCAACTATACTTTCAGATGAATTACTAGACTGATATCCCAGAGAAGCCAGTGTCGCGATTTACGCCACTCCAACAAATAGGAAATGACATGCAGCGACACCCCACACCTCATTCATACAGCGCTACCCGCGAACTGGTTATCAAGAACCGATAATCGATGTTTCCAACTTCAACGACCACCGTTATCTGTCGCCTGCTCGCAAAATAGGTTCAGAGACTGTCAGAGCAACTCCCAAGACTGCCAACCAGTTCTTATGCGCATGTCACTGAACCGTACCCGCCTCGTCACCAAATGGGTTGAGTACAGACAGCCGATTACGCTCAATCGATTTCGCAACCCAAATACCTTCAGCTATGGGCTCTTCATCGTGACTTTGCTCAATAGACAGAAGAATCGCCGCTCCCTTCCTCCCACCGACAGCCATTGCTTCGCCAGCTATATTTGTCAAGTGAACTCTATGTCTATTCATAGGTTTTAGTCCCTCCGCAAGAATCAAATCCAACACCGACCAACTAGATCCGTGGTAAAGCGAAGCTGGTGCTTCCACCTTGATCCCAACATCAACATTTACAGGTAGAGAGTGACCGTAAAGCGCTCGAATGTTCCCTTCTCTGACTTGGAATCGCGGTTCCCCGGGGTGTTCAGCCACAGCTAGCAAATGGCTCGAATCAACTTCAAGAACAAACGCAAGATCATCCATAGATGCGAAACCGGCTTCATCTATAGCGACGCCATTGCTAGGGCCATGATGGCGAAGCTGGTATGCCATGGCCTTACTCAAACGCCGATGGTCATGGCTTGGATTTGACTCCTTCGGCTCTGCTTGATCTATCCGAGATAGGGCATGGAGCAACTCCTTCGCCATAATTTGCATAGCAACGTCGCCAAACTCCATTAGCATTCCACAAATTTCACGGGCATGACGACGCAGGCTTTTTCCCGCCTGCCTCTCTGTACCCAGCCTCAATGCACGAGTTAAACAAAACCAGCCATAAGCCGAGATCAAAGCTTCTTCCGCAACTTCATGCCCTATTTCTCCAAGGTAGCGCGCCATAATTGCTAAGCGCCGATACCATCCTTCCGCATTTGGTGACACCAACGCATTGTCTTCAATCAATTGAGCGACATCGTAACCTGCGGGGATGAACTCAACGGACTCGAAGTCAATCGCGACTATTCGCCCTGCCGGATCTATCAGCCAATTGGACGCGTGACCGTCACGCTTGCGAACTAGCCGAAATTCTGTGGGGAATGATTTACGGAGCGAATCGACGAAAGCGTCTGCCTGCTCAGGATCAAACAGCGCCCTCGACCACATCTTCAAGTAGTCTTTAAGCGGCCGCCAAGCTGACTTACCCGCAGGTGGCTCCCCGGCGACACGATGGAAAAGCGCGAGAAGATCCACTATTGGCTCCAGTAATTGTGAAGCCTCCTCTCCGGAAATCTCGCTCAATATTTGTCCGGCAGACCTCTGTGTTACATGCACCCACTTGCGCTCGTCTTCAGAAGGAACTTCTACAATCGCCAGAGAGCGCGGAACTTCGTAGATATTATTGCAACCTCTTTTATCAATCTCGGCACGTAGTGCGTTCAGCATAGATGCTTCGTGCTCAGCCTTAGGCTTGGTCGTGCGTTTGAATACAAACGTCTCAGACAAAAATCCCCGAGCGTCCGCAACCGCGAAAACTTCATTCCGCCCACCAAGGTTGGACCTCGCGTAATTGGGCGAACTCAATGCCAACTTCGAAGCTTCTCGCCAGCTACTAGCTGAGTACCCGCCCCTATTTCCCGAGAGGAAGTATAGATAATCTCTAACTCGAGCAATTCCTATTCGCGGAAGCGGCCACTTTGGATCAAGAATTGTCAGGAAATTAAATATCTCTTGCGCGCGCAGCGCCAAATCTCTTTTTCCCGACCTCTTGGCTGCAGATAGCGCCGCAGCACCAGCTTCCCACCGAACGTGCCGGTTGTAAGGTGCATTCTCGGCGAGCCACTTAGTAATCTCAACGTACATGGAAAGATCTTGCTTCTGAATGAGGCCCTCTGGACCATCGACAATCTGCCGCAAATAACGCGCACTGAGCACTGCGGCAGGAACAGAACCAGCATTTCGCAACGGCTCAAGATTCCTAATAATTCGCCTAATTGCTTTCCAAAGCTCTAAAGATGGTTTGATTGCCATCTGAGCCAACAGCCCCCTTGGAATCGCTGCAAGCCTGGCAGAAGTTATCGGCCCACCCCTCTCAGCATCTTCGATCATAGACGTGAGCACATTGCAACGTGCATCTTCAACAGTACCTTTCCCTCGTGACCTAGAACGCGCCAGATTCGCACGTGCGGACACTAGGTAGCGCGAGTGTTCTGCAGGGTTGCTTTTATGGAGGATGGAAAATCGATATTTAACCTCAGCCTCAACCAGCTCAGCTCCAACTGCTATAGATCTATTTCCAGCCAGAAGCTCAAACGCATCATTCAGAGATGCCGCATCCCCAGACTGGTCATAGTACAGCACCTGCAATTCAAGACAGTACATCAAAGTTTCTGCCCGCTTATTACCAAGCGCCATAGATTCCTTTGAGTACTGCAGGGCCCTTAGAACAGTTTCAATAGAAACATTAACCCAGCGGCCAATCATTGCAACTGCAGCTGCGTACTTCCCGGTGGCAATCTTCAATGTCGCATCTGAAAGCTGACTACTTTCGATCGCAAATCTAAACTCTGATAGAGCCAGACGGAAACGACCAACGGCCACGTCAATTTCGTGACTCGCAAAACTATCTTTCGCCTCCTCGTACAGCGCCCCAGCGGCCCGAAATGAAATATTCGCTATGGTTCTTGAAAACGCAAGGTTCCGCTTCTGCAGACCAAGCAACACATTGAACGGCCTTCTCCGCATATGCTCTAGAATTACCAGCAAAATGGGGGCAGGCAGCACCAGTTCACTCTTTAGCACTTTGTGCCACATCTCGATGGCGATGTTATAGCCTTCGCCACTCATGAGAAGACTAAATTCTTGTGAGCGCGGCGAATTGGTCAACCAGCGAGTCGAAGCTGCCGAACCAATATAGGACAGCGTTGTCAACCGATCTGCCAGCTCGGGGGACCACTCGTTTAGTACGTTGGAGATATCCATATTTTCTGTCATTGCGTTCAAGCCAGATATATTCGAAAATTCGTGAATCATATGGTTATTCTAAGAACAGCTCACCAGAACCTTAGGAGCCTATTGGATATCTGCGTTGCTGGCCCGTTAGTTATCCGGGAGGATAGCACCCTCGATCGCAGCCTTATCTCTCGAGCCCAACATCGGCCTGAGAATGGCTCTAACGGAGAGGGCAGCTGTTTTTGCCAACGCATTGCTCCAGCAGCGGGCACCCAAGCACTAGCGAAAAGCGAAGATATGTATTGCACTCTTTCCAGCCTACCCAGTAGTTCATCCACTAGTGCACAGCTCTCGCTTCTCATTAGCACAGGCTAGCGCATGGCATCCTATCAACTTAGATTTGGTAGATAGACGAGTTTTTTTGATTGAGCAATAAGCACTATTCGGACCAACCAAACTCAACTCTTCCGCTTAGCCCTAGGATGCGCAGCATCATAAACCTTCGCCAGATGCTGGAAATCCAGATGCGTATAGATCTGCGTGGTTGCAATATCCGCATGCCCCAACAGCTCCTGCACGCCACGCAGATCGCCTGAGGATTCAAGAATATGGCTGGCGAAACTGTGCCGCAGCATATGCGGGTGCACGTTCTTGAACAGGCCCTGGCGTTGCGCCAGTTGCTTGATGCGGATCTGCACGGCGCGCTGACTTATCGGGCCGCCGCTGCGGCCCGGGAATACCGGTTTCTCGCCGGTGCCGCCGCTTTCCTTGCGCCATTCCTGCAATGCGTTCATTGCATGCGAGCCGACCGGCACGGTGCGTTCGCGGTTACCTTTGCCGTGCACCAGCACGATGCCGCTTGCGGTATCGAGGTCGCGCCAACGCATGGCGCAAAGTTCGCTCAGGCGCAGGCCTGAGGAATAGAACAGCTCCAACAGCGCGCGGTCGCGCAGGCCTAGCGGTGCGTCGGTGGGCAGTTCGACCAGTTGCACGGCTTCGTCGGCGTCCAGCACCTGCGGCAGTTTGCGCGGTGCCTTGGGCGCGCGCAGGCCGGCGGCGGGGCTGTTGTCGATGACGTTGTTCTTCAGCAGCCAGGCGTAGAAGCTGCGACAAGCCGATAGGCGGCGCTGCAGGCTTTTGGCCGACAGGCCGCGGCGGTGCTCGCTGGCGACGAACTCGCGCAGCTGATCGCCTTGCAGGGTTTGCGGATCGGCGATGTCGTGCGCTTCGCACCATTGCGTGAGCGCGGCGAGGTCACGCTGGTAGGCGTCCAGCGTGTGCGCCGACATGCGGCGCTCGACCTGCAGATAGGACAGGAATGCCTGGACGGCGCTCATCGCCGCGTCACTCCACTCAGGCGCTGCGGAAACGCTGCAGACCCGTCACCAGCGATTCGCCCATCATGCGCAGGAACAGCGTGCCCATGCCGGGATAGAAACGGTTGGGGTCGTAGCTGCCTACCGCAATCAGGCCAACGCCCGGCAGCGGCAACAGCGCGGTGGATGACACTTCGTTGACCCGCTCGCCGTACAGCACGTCGTTCTTTTCCTGCTGCAGGCGGCCGCAGATGGGCTCGCCGTCCTGCAGACAGTCGTGGAACGGGGCCAGCTTGGCGTCGTCCTTGGCGATGACCTGCAGCCACGGTGCTTCGGCCAGTTCCGGCACGTCGTCGAAGGAGACGATGCGCACCAGGTCGCCGGCGAAATCTTCTTCCAGCGAGGCGGCCATCGCACGCAGGGTGTCGGCGGCGCTGGTCTGGCGCATCAGCGCCAGCGTCAGCTGGTGGGTACGCACGGCCAGGCGTTCGTTGATCTGCGCATTGGCACCGAGGTCGGCCAAGCGCCGCGACAGCTCGCGGTTCTTGTCGCGCAGCACTTCCAGCTGGTAGCTGGCGAGCGAGGCGGTGGGGCCATCGTCGCGCGGCACCACCATGGTCAGTGCCAGGTCGGGGAACTGCTTGAGGAAGGTCGGATGACGCCGCAGCCAGGCTGCGACTTCATGGGCACCGATTTTCTCGACTGTGTCGTTCATCCCATCCACTCTCCGTCGAATACGAATGCTGCCGGGCCGGACATCACGATCTCGGCATCGTCTGCCGGCCATTGGATACCCAGGTCGCCACCGGGCAAGGAGATCAAGGCGTCGCGCTGCAGGCGACCGCGCTGCATCAGCACCACCGCCGCCGCGCAGGCACCGCTGCCGCAAGCCAGGGTTTCGCCGACGCCGCGCTCGTACACGCGCAGTCGGGCGTGGCCGGCATCCATCACCTGGGCGAAGCCGACGTTCACCGATTCCGGGAACGAGGGGTTCTGCTGCAGCAAGGGCCCTACCCGCTCGACCGGTGCAGCGTCGACCGAACCGACTTCCAGCACGGCGTGCGGGTTGCCCATCGACACGGCGCCGAAGCGCACGTTCTCGCCCTGCAGCGAGGTCATGTATTCCTCGCGTGCACGCGGGAAGCCCAGCAGCGGAATCTGTTCCGGCTCGAATTCGGGCTTGCCCATGGCCACGGCGTATTCGCCATTGGCCAGGCGCTGCACGGCGTGGGTACGGGTTGGGCTGTCGATGATGAAGTCATCGCCCTGCGCCGCGCCGTCGCGTACCAGCCAGGCGGCCACGCAGCGCGCGCCATTGCCACATTGCTGCGAGGTGGAGCCGTCGGAGTTCCAGATGCGGTAGGACGCCACCGCGCCTTCGCTGCGCGGGGCTTCGATGGTCAGGATCTGGTCGCAGCCCACGCCGCGGTGGCGGTCGGCCAGCAGCGCTGCCTGCTCGGCATTCGGCGGCGCGCTGCCATCACGCAGGTCCAACACCACAAAATCATTGCCGGCGCCATGCATCTTACTGAAGCGCATGCGCCCTGTTGCCGACTTACCCATTTACGCCAGCACCACCGGTTCCGTCTTCAATGGCTTCGTCGGCCTTCTTGTCGGCGGCCGGGTCAGGCTTTTCAGTGGCGGGCTGATCGGCCGGGGTGACTTCCTGTTCCTCGATCGGCACCGGCTTCTGCGGCATTACCAAGGGGCCCTTGTTGCCGCAGGCACTGAGACCCAGCAGCAGGAAGGCCGCCGGGATGAGAATCAGGAAACGGGACGTCTTGTTCATCCCCCGAGTATAGCCACTGGACCGCGAAGTCCGAACCGCGGCCGCGCCCCGTTCAGCGTTCGCCCGGGGGCAAGGGGCGCAGCCACAGCCACAGGCAGACGCAGGCCATGATGCTGATCGAGGTCCATTTCACCCAGGCCAGCGGCACGCACCACAGGGTGATCAGGGCACAGGCCAGCATGGTCAGGCTGGCCATCCACTTGCCCTTGCGGCTGACCGCGCCGTGCGCCTGCCAATCGCGGATGGCCGGGCCGAAGCGCGGGTGGTCCAGCAGCCAACGGTGCAGCCGCTCGGAGCCATGCGAAGCTGCCCATGCCGAAATCAGCACGAAGACGGTGGTGGGCAGCCCCGGCACGAAGATGCCGACGATGCCCACGCCCAGGCTCACATAGGCCAGCAGCCACCACGCCCAGCGCAGGCGCGGTGGGCGCGTGCGTGGATCGGGAGGATCACGTGGCGGCGGCGTATCAGGCATCGCTGCGGCCCAACTGCGTCAGTCGGCCAGGCCCAGCTGCCCCAGCACGAAGGCGAAGGACTCGGCCTGTTCCTTGTAACGCTGGAAACGGCCGGACTTGCCGCCGTGGCCAGCTTCCATGTTGGTGCGGAACACGATGGGCTGGCTGCCGGTGTTGACATCACGCAGCTTGGCTACCCACTTGGCCGGCTCCCAGTACTGCACCTGCGAATCCCACAGGCCGGTGCCGACGAACAGCGACGGATAGGCCTGGGCGGTGACGTTGTCGTACGGCGAGTACTTGAGCATGTAGTCGTAGTACTGCTTCTGCTCCGGGTTGCCCCACTCGTCGTACTCGTTGGTGGTCAGCGGGATGCTGGCATCGAGCATGGTGGTGACCACGTCGACGAACGGCACCTGTGCAACCATTACCCGGTAGTCGCCCGGGGCCTGGTTGGCCACCGCGCCCATCAGCAGGCCACCGGCGCTGCCGCCCGAGGCTGCGACGCGGTCCTTGGCGGCATAGCCCTGTGCGACCAGCGCGCGGGTCACGTCGACGAAGTCGTTGAAGGTGTTCTGCTTGTGCAGCAGCTTGCCGTCGTCGTACCAGCTGCGGCCCATTTCCTGGCCGCCACGGATGTGGGCGATGGCGTAGACCACGCCGCGATCCAGCAGGCTGACCACGCTCTGGTTGAAGTTGGGGTCCATCGACATGCCGTAGCTGCCGTAGGCGTACTGGTACAGGGCGGCCGTGCCGTCCTTCTTGAAGCCCTTCTTGTAGACCAGCGACACCGGAATGCGCGCGCCATCGCGGGCGGTCACCCAGACGCGCTCGGTTTCATACTTGCTCGGGTCATAGCCGATCACCGGCTGCTGTTTGAGCAGGCGGCGCTCGCCGGTCTTGACGTTGAGCTCGTAGGTGGTGGCCGGCGTGGTCAGCGAGGTGTAGCTGTAACGCAACCACTCGGTTTCCGGTTCGGCGTTGACCGACAGGCCCATCGAGTAGGCCGGCTCATCGGCCTTGACGAACTCGCTGCGGCCATCGGCGAACAGCAGGCGCACGCGCTCCAGCGCTTCGGCACGCTCGGCGATGGCGGTATAGCCGTCGAACAGCTCGAAGCCTTCGATCAGCACCTGCGGATCGTGCTTGACCCAATCCTTCCACTGCTTGCGGTCAGTGGCACCTTCCGGCGCGGTGACAAGCTTGAAGTTGGTGGCGCCATCGGCATTGGTGCGGATCACCCACTGGCCGTTGTAGTGGTCGGCGTCGTATTCGACATCGCGCTCGCGCTTGGCCAGCACAGTGAACTCGCCCGGGTTGGCGGCAGAGGTGTAACGCAGCTCGGAGGACACGGTGCTGTCCACGCCGATGGTGATGAAGCGGTCGTCGCGGGTGCGGCCAATGCCCATGTAGAAGCTGTCGTCCTTCTCCTCGTAGACCAGCACGTCGGCACTGGCCGGGGTGCCGAGCACGTGCTTCTTGACGCGCACGGTGAGCAGGGTTTCCGGGTCGTTCTCGACGTAGAACAGCGTGCGGTTGTCATCGGCCCAGATCACATTGGCCGACACGCCCTCGATCACGTCGTCCAGCACCTTGCCGGTGGCCAGGTCCTTGAAGCGGATGGTGTACTGGCGGCGGCCGACAGAATCTTCGGCATAGGCCAGCAAGGTGTTGTCGCGACTGATGTCCATGTCGCTGACGGCGTAATAGCCCTTGCCCTCGGCCAGCACGTTGAGATCCAGCAGCACCTCTTCCGGCGCCTGCATGTCGCCCTTGCGGCGCGCGTGGATGGGGTAGTCCTTGCCGGTCTCGTAGCGGGTGTAATACCAGTAGCCGCGCTCGCGGTAGGGCACGCTGGCATCGTCCTGCTTGATGCGGCCGACGATCTCGGCGTAGAGCTTGTCCTGAAGCGGCTTGAGCGGCGCCATCAAGGCGTCGGTGTAGGCGTTCTCGGCGTTGAGGTAGGCCAGCATCGCCGGCTCCTTGCGCTCGTCGTCACGCAACCAGTAATACGCATCCTCGCGCTGCGCACCGAACGGCGCGGTCACCGTATGCGGGCGCTTCTCGACATCAGGCGGGGTGGGCTGGGACGCGGCGGCGGTATTGATCATCAGGCTTGCAACCAACAGGCAAAGAAGAGGTTTCATCAGGTTCACTCCGGAACAACGGTGGTGCATCCAGTGCTGCAGGCCACAGTGTGCCATGCCCGGCGCTTGCCCCGCTGCCATCAACGGCGCCTATCATGCAGCGATGAACACGCCCCACACCCCGCACGCCCCGTACAGCCGCCGCAGTCAGGAGATCGCGCCCTTCCACGTCATGTCGCTGCTGGCCCGCGCCAACGCACTGGAGCAGCAAGGCCACGACGTGATCCACCTGGAGATCGGCGAGCCGGATTTCACCACCGCCGAGCCCATCGTCCGCGCCGGCCAGGCCGCTTTGGCCGCCGGTCATACGCGCTACACCGCAGCGCGCGGCCTGCCCGCCCTGCGCCAGGCCATTGCTGGCTTCTACGGCCAGCGCTACGGGCTGGACATCGACCCGGAGCGGATCCTGGTCACGCCGGGCGGCTCCGGCGCACTGCTGCTTGCCTCCAGCCTGCTGGTGGACCCGGACAAGCACTGGCTGCTGGCCGACCCCGGCTATCCCTGCAACCGGCACTTCCTGCGTTTGGTTGAAGGCGCGGCGCAGCTGGTGCCGGTGGGGCCGGAAAGTGGCTATCAGCTGACCCCGGAATCCATTGCTGCAAATTGGGATGCCAGCAGTGTTGGTGCGTTGGTGGCCTCGCCGGCCAATCCGACCGGCACCACCTTGGATGCGGGGCAGTTGGCTGGCTTGTCTTCTGCACTGAAGGAGCGTGGCGGGCATCTGGTGGTGGATGAGATCTACCACGGGCTGACCTACGGCTTTGATGCGCCCAGCGTGCTGGAAGTGGATGACGAAGCGTTCGTGTTGAACAGCTTCTCCAAGTACTTCGGCATGACCGGCTGGCGCCTTGGCTGGCTGGTGGCGCCACCGCGCGCGGTGCCCGAGCTGGAGAAGCTCGCGCAGAACCTGTACATCAGCGCGCCGTCGATGGCGCAGCATGCAGCCTTGGCGTGTTTCGAGCCGGAGACGATTGCGATCTTCGAACAGCGTCGCGAGCAGTTCCGGCAGCGACGGGATTATCTGTTGCCGGCGCTGCGGGCGCTGGGCTTCCGGATTGATGTGGAGCCGCAGGGGGCGTTCTACCTGTACTGCGACGTGAGTACGTTCACCGATGATGCGCAGGCGTTCTGTGCGCACTTCCTGGAGACCGAGCATGTGGCGTTTACGCCCGGCCTGGATTTTGGGAACTACCGGGCGAACCAGCATGTGCGGATTGCGTATACGCAGGATGTTGGGCGTTTGCAGGAGGCGGTTGAGCGGATTGGGCGGGGATTGGAGAGTTGGTTGGCTGGGAAAGTTGGCTGAGGGCTGAGGGCTGAGGGCTAAAAGCTAAAAGCTAGAAGCTAGAAGCTAGAAGCTAGAAGACTAAAGGCACCCCTCCCCAACCCTCCCCTTCGCCTACGGCGAAAGGGAGGGGGTAGAAGCGACAGCAGAAGCAAAGGCGCAAGCACAACTCAGCACGCATGCTTTGCTTGCACTCCCTCCCTTTCGCCGTAGGCGAAGGGGAGGGTTGGGGAGGGGTGCTTTAGCTTTAGCTTTAGCTTTAGCTTTGACTTTAGCTTTGACTTTAGCTTTGACTTTGACTTTGACTTTGACTTTGACTTTGACTTTGGCTTTGGCTTTGGCTTTGGCTATTCCCTTCTCCCGCTTGCGGGGGAAGGTGCCCGGAGGGCGGATGGGGGAGGCCTTTGAGCTTTTGAGCTTTGGAAGCAGCTACCTCAATTCGCCATCAGTACTCCGCCCTGCCCTCACCCCAACCCCTCTCCCGCAAGCGGGAGAGGGGCTTAAGCCGAAGCACTCAAAGCAAAGCAGAGCAAAGCAGCGCAGAGCAGAGCAAAAACAAACGCCACCTTTCGGTGGCGTTTGTTTTGCATCACTTCAAACCAAGCGTCACTTCTTGCTCAGCTGTTCCCACAGGAAGCTGTAGGCCAGTGCCGACATATGCGCAGCCTGCGCATTGTTCGCCGCGCCACCATGACCGCCTTCAATGTTCTCGTAGTAGGTCACGTCCTTGCCTGCGTCGATCATCTTGGCCGCCATCTTGCGGGCGTGGCCCGGGTGGACGCGGTCATCGCGGGTGGAGGTGGTGAACAGCACCGGCGGGTAGCTCTTGGCCGGATCAAACAGGTGGTACGGCGAGAAGGTCTTGATGAAGTCCCAATCCGCCGTGTCCGGGTTGCCGTACTCGGCCATCCACGAAGCACCGGCCAACAGGTGGCTATAGCGCTTCATGTCCAGCAGCGGAACCTGCACCACCACCGCACCGAACAGCTCCGGGTACTGGGTCAGCATGTTGCCGGTCAGCAGACCGCCGTTGCTGCCGCCCTGCACACCCAGGTGCTTGGCCGAGGTGATGTTGCGGGTGACCAGGTCCTGCGCCACCGCTGCCATGTCCTCGTACGCCTTGTGACGGTTCTGCTTCAGCGCCGCCTGGTGCCAGCGCGGGCCGTACTCACCACCGCCGCGGATGTTGGCCACGACGTACACGCCGCCCTTGTCCAGCCAGGAGCGGCCCATGCCGCCGGAATAACCGGGGGTCAGCGAGATTTCAAAGCCGCCGTAGCCATACAGCAGGGTCGGGTTGGAACCGTCCAGCTTCATCGCCTTGTCGTGCACGACGAAGTACGGCACGCGGGTGCCGTCCTTGCTGGTGGCGAAGTGCTGCTCGATCACCTTGTCGCTGGCGTCGAAGAACGCCGGCATGGTCTTGAGCACTTCCGGCTGCTGGCCGATCTCGGCCATGGCCAGGGTGGTCGGGGTCAGGTAGTCGGTGACGGTCATCCACACCGCGTCGCTTTCGTCCGCGTCCACCGCGCCAACACCAATGGTGCCGAAGGCCGGTGCGCCGGTGAAATCGCTGCTCACCCAGCCGTCCTTGCCGTGGGTCAACACCTTCAGGCGGTTCTTGACGTCGTCCAGCACGTTCAGCACCACGTGCGACTTGGTCCAGGTGGTACCGGCCAGCGAGGTGGTATCGGTCGGCGCGAACAGCACGTCGAACTCGCGCTTGCCGGCCATGAAGTCATCGAACTTGGTCGCCAGCAGCGAACCGGCGGTGTACGTCTTGCCGCCCACGGTCCACGGCTCGCGCAGTTCCAGGGTCAGCCATTCGCGGCGGATGCCCTTCTCGGCCGAGTTCGGCGCGTCGACCTTGGTCAGCTTGCCGTCGGTGCCGATCAGGAACAGCTCGTTGTTGTAGAAGGCAATCGTGCGACTGACGAAGTTACGCTCGAAACCGGGCGTATCGTCGTGCATCGCGGCGATGTACATGTCTTCCGGCTTGCCCTCGTACACCGTGGTTGCGGCGGTGATCGGGGTGCCGCGCTGCCAGCGCTTGACCACGCGCGGGTAGCCGGAGGTGGTCATCGAACCCGGGCCGAAATCGGTGTAGACGAAGACGTTGTCCTGGTCGATCCAACCCAAGCCACCCTTGGCCTCGGCGCGGAAGAAGCCGTCCTTGATCCAATCCTTCTTGGAGATGTCGAACTCGCGGGTGACATCGGCGTCAGCACCACCGCGCGACAGCGCGATCAGGCAGCGGTTGTACTCCGGGCGCAGGCAGTTGGCGCCGTGCCACACCCAGTTCTCGCCCTCGGCCTTGTTCAGCGCGTCCAGGTCCAGCACGGTTTCCCACAGCGGCTCGGCCTTGCGGTATTCGACCAGCGTGGTGCGGCGCCATACGCCGCGCTCGTGCTGCTTGTCCTTCCAGAAGTTGTAGTAGTAGTCGCCAATCTTCTCGACGCCCGGGATCTTGGCATCCGAATCAAGCACTTCGCGGATGCCGGCCTTCATCGCCTTGAACTGCGGGGTCACGGCCAGACGGCCTTCGGACTTGGCGTTCTGCTCCTTCACCCAGCCCAGCTGTTTGTCGCCGGTGACGTCTTCCAGCCAGGCGTACTTGTCCTGGGAGTCGTCAGCGGCCATGGCGGCCCCGGCCAGGCCGGAAGAAAGCAGACCTGCCACAAGGCAGGCAGAGGTGAGTCGGGACATGTTGGCTCCATGCGGTCATAAGCCCCGAACGCTAACACAGCCCCCTGCCCGCCCCCACGTGTCGAAGGTCAGGCCGCCTGCGGCAGGCGGCGCCGCGCCGGGCGACGGCCACGAGTGGCCTGCGGGCCGCGTTTACGCGGTTTGGCGTGGCGATTCCGCCAAGCTGCGGGTAGGCGGAAGCGATACAAGGCCCACCAGGCACTCAGCGGCATGCCCAGCAGCCACAACGGCAACCAGCCGATCCACTGGCTGTGGCCGCGCGCCGCCGGCCATACCAGCACCAGCGCCAGACCAGCCAGGGCCGCCTGTCTGACGCAGCGCAGCACCTGCGGGTCGGGTGCGTCCTGCGCGTTACGACGGGATGACGATGCAAGCGGCTTGGTCATGACGTTCTCCGGCAACATGGCTGTGTTGGAGTGCATCCTCGGCGGCCGCCATCTCATAGACTGCGACCTGCCATTGACGGGCGCATCATTGCCCGCCGAACATGCAGCCCTGACCTTCATAGGTGCCTTACCCGTAATGCGACCGATTCCCGTCTTTGTGTCCGCCATGTTGTTGAGTCTCGCCCTGCCGCTGAGCCAGGCGTTTGCACAGGAGGCTGCGCCAGCGACGGCGACGGCGGCGACGACGACGGTGGAGGGAATCGCCGAGGGCCCGATCGACCTGCAGCGCTTCATGGGCCGCTGGTATGTGATCGGACGCGTACCGAACTTCATCGAACGCGGCCATGTGGCCAGCGTCAACACCTATACCCTGCGTGACGACGACAAGGTGGCCATCAAGTACCAGTTCCGCGAAGGCTTTGCCGAACCGGAAGAAGAGATCGACATCCGTGCCAAGGTGGACGAAGAAAGCGGCAACCGCAGCTGGCGCACCTGGTTCTACCGGGTAGTACCGACCCGTTCGCGCATTCTTGAAGTGGCGCCGGACTACTCTTGGGCGCTGATCGGCTACCCGGGTCGCGAGATGGCGTGGATCTTCGCCCGCGAGCCGGACATGGACAACGCCACCTACCGCCAGCTGGCCACGCGTCTGCGTGACAAGTACGACGTAAACACCGACAAGCTCAAACGCGTGCCGCAGCACCCGCAGCAGGTGGACAAGCTGGGCTTTGAAGTGCCGAACAAGAAGTAACAGGGACAGAACCGTAGAGCCGAGCCATGCTCGGCCGGGCTCTACCGATAACGAACCAGCCGCGCCTGGCTCGGCCTGG
>NZ_JASCOR010000067.1 GCF_029959445.1 Stenotrophomonas sp. PS02298
GAGCCATGCTCGGCTGGGGCGTTACCGGGAAAGCCCCTGCCGAGCATGGCTCGGCACTACCTCACAGCGCTTTGTTCAACGTATACGTCCCATGCACCGAAGCTTCAGCCAGCACATGGCCTTGCATGGCGCGGTACACGTCGGCGGCGGTGAATGCACCGTCGACCGGCAGCCGCTCGACGTCCAGCGCGAAAAGCCGGAAGAAATAGCGGTGCAGGCGTTCGTCATTGAACGGCGGGTACGGGCCATCGTAGCCGTAGTAGGTACCACTCATCTGCGCATTGCCGGCAAACCAGCCGGTGTAATCGTTGATGCCCTGCCGCGCACCGGCCGGGCCAGCCGGCTGCGTCTTGCCATGCGCGGTGAAGCCATCACTGCAGCTGCCGGCAGCGATTTCACGCAGGTCCGCGGGAACATCCACCATCACCCAATGCACGAAGTCGGCACGCGGTTGGTCCAGCGGGATGCTGACGTCCTCACGGCCAACCAGCTCGGCCACCGTCGGCACATCCGGGTCCACGCAGATCAGCGCGAACGAACGCGTGCCAGACGGCACATCGCTCCACGCCAACTGCGGGTTACGGTTGCCTGCGAAGCCATTGGCATCACCAGCGGCAAACTCGGCCACGATCGGCTGGCCGTTCTGAAAACTCTGACTGTCCAGTTTCATCATTGCTCCTTGATCAGGCTTCGGGATAGCCCAGGCGCACGGCGACCGGGGTCAACACTGCAAATTCGGATGCCAGCACCTGTGCGTAATTGCGCCAGTGGCCCGCCGGTACGGTGCCCGGACCAAGGCTGCGTACCAGCGGGAAACGCAGGCCAAAGGCCTGCTCCAACAATGCACCCATCGCCGCCGGGTCATTCACTGCATCGTCGGTGCGGATGATCATGTGCGTGTACAGATCCTGCTCATGCAGCAACGCAACCTGCGCCAATGCACGCGCCAGCCACTGTGCGGCCTCGCTGGACGAGGTCACCGCCAACGGTGCCGGAGCACCCAACGCCAGCCATTCCACCAGCATGTCGCGCGGATCGCGCAGGGCAATGACCAGACGGCCTTCCGGCAGCTGCGGGCGCAGCGCCCACAGCAGCGCGTTGTCCCACCACAGCAGCCAGTCGATGACGTTGCCGTCCTCAATGCCACGCGCAGGCAGCGCTTCGCGCCACTGCTGCACCAATTGCTCCGGGCTGAGCTCGTCATTGGCCAGGCGCTGCAGGGTCAGGAAATTCTGGAAAGCATCCACAGGCGGTGTCGGCCCGAATCGGTCACCGCGCAACACGCGGCTGCCGGCTGCCATCACCGTGGCCACCCGCTCCACGCCCGAACCCGGCGCACCCCACAGGAACATCGGCCGCACCGGGTTGTCGTCGGCGACCTCACCCAGCGCCGGCCATTCGGCCGGTGCGCGCGCCTGCTGCGGCAGCGGCAGGCGGGTGGGTGCCAGTTCCGCGTGCACCTGAAGCCAGGTTGCCAGTGCACCTGCGCGGTCACCGGCGCGGTCCTGGGTGGCGCCCAGCCAGGTGCGCACGGCCGCGCGCGCCTGCTCGGGTGCGTTGTCCACCAGCCCCTGCACATGCGCGACCGCAGCGCTCGGCTCGCGCTGCAGCAGTGCTTCAACAATGCGCTGCTCGCCACTGACCCGGCCCGGCTCAAGCGTAACGATGTGCTGTGCAATCGCTTCGGCCTCTTCGGCCTGATCATTCATGTCATGCAGGCTCATCCGTGCTTCCAGCGCCGGCAGATGCTCAGGCATCTGTGCCAGCCAGCGCTCGACCACGTCCACCGCTTCTTCGCTGCCGACCCGGGCAACCGCCAGACGCGCCATCCATAGGTCGTGGAACTGCGGGTTCGCCTGCACCGCGGCGTCCAGTTCACTGCGGGCCTCCTCGTCGCGGCCCAGGCGCTGCCAGGCCATCAACAGCATCTGCAGCGTGGCACGGTCGCCCGGCACCTGCTGCAGCAACGGGCGCAGGTGCTCCAGCGCCTGCAGCGGTTGGCCGGACACCAGTTCCAGTTCGCCGGCCATGCGACGCAGGCCCGGGGTATCGCCCTCCGCCGTGGCCAGCACTTCGCGCATCATCTCCGCGGCGCGGTCGGCGTGGCCCTGACGCAGGGCCAACTGCACCACCATGCCGCGCAGTGCGTTGTTGCTGGGGTTCAATTCGACCACCCGGCGGAACGCCTGTTCGGCGAAGGCCAACATGTCCTTTTCCAGATAGGCGAAGCCCAGCGCATACAGCACTCGGACATCCTCCGGCAGCCTTGCGCTGGCGGCAGAAAGGATGGCCAGCGCGCGATCGGCGTCACCGCGACGCAGCGCGACCATGCCTTCGATCGCGCCCAGCTCGGCGCTGTCCGGATCCACGCGTGCGGCCATGCGACCCAGGCGGTCGGCCTCGTCGACATCACCACGACCCAGCGCCAGGTGCGCCTGCATCAGGTAGGCGGAGAATTCATTGGGATTGAGCGCGGTGCTACGGTCCAGCGCCTGCCCGGCGGCGTCGATCTGGCGCTGCGCCAACAGCAGGCCGGCGTGCTGCAGATGCAGCGCCGCATCATCCGGGGCCAGGCCCAAGGCTGTTTCCAGGCTGACTTGGGCCTGTTCCAACTGGCCTTGCTGCTGCAACGCCAGCGCCAACCAGCGGTGGGTGGCAGCGTGCTGTGGTTCTGCGCCAACCCATGCCTGGGCCAGGCTCACGGCCTCGTCGGTGGCATTACGGCGCAGGGCTTCAATGATCTTGTCTTGCATGGCTGTCCAGCGTTAGCGCAAACCCGCATTGTAGCGGGCGCAGCCGGGCGCGCCGGGTTCAGGCGACGGCGGCGGCCAGATGCTGCGCCACCCAGCGCTCGGAGAACCCATCACCCCGCAGGTTCTCGATGAAGCCGCAGTGGCCACCCCAGCGCGCGATCTCCAGGTGGGCATTGGCCGGCAGTTGCCAGTGGTCGAAGGTGGTGAAGGGAATCACCGGGTCGTCGGCGGCCATCAGGATGTCGGCCGGCACCTGCAACGCGGCCAGTTTGTTGCCAGCGATGGAGTAACCGTCGAAATACTCCTGCAGCGTGCCGAAATCGGTATGGCGATCGACCAGCCAACCGGTCAGTGCGCGGATATCCAGCTTCAACACGCTGTCGTCGCAGTCGGCCAGCTCGGGGAACAGCGCGCGCTTGCGGCGCAGCGACCCGGTCCATTTGCGGCGGAAATACCAGTCGTACATCGCCGGCCCGCGCTCGATGCTTTCCATCGTGATGGCCGGGTCCAGCACCGGGCACACCGAGGCCACGTGCAGCAGCGGCACACCGGCGGCAGGCGCGTGCAGGGCCAGCCGCAGCACGAAGTTGCCACCCAGCGAATAGCCCGCAGCCACCATTGGCAGGCCGGCAAAGCGCTGCGCAACATCTGCGGCGGCGTTGACCACTTCGCCGATGCGGCAGGAATGGAAGATGCCGGGATTGAGATGATGGGTATTGCCGTGATCACGGAAGTTCAGCCGCACCACATCAAAGCCCTGCTCCAGCAGCCGTGCTGTGGTCATGCGCATGTAGCTGGATTCCGCGCTGCCTTCCCAGCCATGCAGCAGCAACGCCAGCGCCTTGGGCGGAGCGCCCTGCGGACGACTGTGCCAGGCCTGCAGGCGCACGCCGTCACCGCCATCCAGGATCAGCTCCTGGGTCAGCGCCCCGCTGGCGGCCAGCAGCTGCTGGCCACGTCGCAGGCGCAGCCGGCTTGATGCCAGCATCGATTGCAGGTGCGGATTGCGCAGCCAGCGCGGTGGCTGGTAGTTGCAGGCGCTCAGCATGACCGACCCGGCGGGCGTTGACTGCCCAACACAGCGCTGGCCGTGATCCGCATCTTACGGCCCTTCCATCACCGCCACGATGCGCGCGCGCGAGGTCTCGGCGATACGCCGGCGGCCTTCCAGATCCTGGATGGCGATGGGCTCGAGGAAATGCACCTCACCGCGCCGTGCCGGCTCACCCAGCAGACGCAGGAAGTTGCCGGCAAAGCTCTCGCCCGGCCCGAACGCCACCGTGGTCTGCGCGTCGCCGCGCACGCCGTAACGCAGTGCGATCGGCTGCACCGGTACACCAGCCTCGACGGCTGCCTGGAAGATACGTGCGTGGAACGGGCCGACTTCGCGGCCCCCGCGGGTACGCCCTTCCGGGAACACCGCCACCGGCCGCTGTTCCTGCAGTCGCTTGACCATTTCCTCCATCACCCCGCCCAGCGATTCGGTGTTGCCGCGCTGGTGGAAGATGGTGTGGCCACGGCTGGCAACCCAGCCAACCACCGGCCAGCTGGCGATCTCGCGCTTGGCGACGAAGCCGACCATCTTCTGGCTGTGGATCACGCAGATATCGACCCAACCCACATGGTTGGCGACGAACAGCACCGCACCGGGCAGGGGTTGGCCGACCCGCTGCAGGCGGAAGCCGAAGATCCACATCAGGCCCCCCGACCACCAGCGCACCACCCGCTCTTCCAGCGGGTTGCTGGCGGGACCGATACGCCCCAACGGCTGCGTCATCAGCAGCAGGATCAGCGGCAGGAACAGGACAATGTGAACCAGTAGCAGCGGGACGCGGTACAAGTAGCGGAACACGCGGGCCACACCGCCCTGGCGGGCGGGACGGGGGGAAGTCATCCGCGCACGATACCGGATGCGGTCCAGCTTCCGCCAGCACGGGGACCATGTCCCTTGGCATCCCCACAGACGCTGCCAAAGGGTGAGCCGTGCCACACTATCAACAGGAAGTACCGGTCTGCCCGGGTTTTGAGGGTACGCCGGCAACATTCCCGGCATGAAGTGTGTACAACAACACTATCGTTCAGGGGGGACGGCATGATGGACCGGCAGCTGCTGTCATCGACAGAAAACATGCTGCATTTGTTCTCGGCGGCATTGGAGCAGATCGGCAATGGCGTGATTCTGTTCGATGACGCCAACACCATTCTGTATGTCAACCATGCCATGGAAGACATTTCCGGCTGGTCACGCGCTGAACTGCAGGGCAAGAACCTGGGCATACTGGCCCCGGCCAGCATGCGCGAGCGCTACAACACCCGCCTGTATCCGGGTACCAGCAACCGTGTGGAGGAGCTGGTGGCCGACCCGCACGACATCCAGATGATCCGCAAGGACCAGAGCACCTGCTGGATCAGCGTCACCCTGTCGCAGGTTGCCGACGGTGACCGCAACATCCGCATGGTGCTGGTCAGCGACGTCACTGCGCGCCGCCAGGCACAGGCGCGCGAGCGCCTGCTGTCGCTGGGCTTCGATGAAACCCAGAGCGCGGTGCTGATCACCGATGCCGAAGGCCGCATCGTGCATCTGAACAAGGGCTTCCGGCGCCTGTTCGGCTTTCTTGATGCCGAGGCGATGGGACAGTACGTGCCGACACTGCTGGCACTGGACAGCTTTTCGCCCGAGCAGTTGAGCGCCTATACCGCGCGATTGCTGGCAGGGCAGCCAATCCGCGCCGACGAGCGACTTTATCGCAAGAACGGGCAACCCCTGTGGTGTTCGGTCAGCACCAATCCCATCTTCGATGACTACGGCACCCTGGTGAACCTGGTCATCGTGCTGATGGACATCACCCGCACCAAGGTGCACGAAGTCCTGCAGCACAAGATGCTCGATGCGATGGTGCGCGAGGTCCCCACCGCCGAGGTGATGCAGATGATGTGCCTGGAGGTGGAGAAGATCGCCCCGCAGGTACTGTGCTCGGTGCTGCGGGTCGAAGACGGTCGGCTGCGCCACCTGGCCGCCCCCAGCCTGCCCGAGCCCTACATCCGGCTGGTGGACGGCGTGCCGGTGGGCCCCAAGACCGGCGCCTGCGGCACCGCCGCTCACAGCGGCCAGACCGTGGTCAGCCGCGACATCGCCACCGACCCGAACTGGGAAGGCTTTAGACACCTGGCCCTGCAACACGGCCTGGCGGCCTGCTGGTCCACCCCGATCAAGGCCAACGATGGCCGCGTGCTCGGCACCTTCGCCTTCTACTACCGGCAACCACACGACCCTGACAGCTTCCACCATCGCCTGGTCGAGGTGATCGTGCACCTGTGCGCGCTGGCACTGGAGCGCGAGGAAGCGCGCAACCGGATCCGCCGGTTGGCGTTCTACGACGACCTCACCGGCCTGCCCAACCGCAGCTTGCTGCATGCACAGGCCGACCAGGCCATCATCGCCGCCAGCCATCACGGGCAGACAATGGCGGTGATGTTCATCGATCTGGATCGCTTCAAGCAGATCAACGACTCCTTCGGACACCCAGGTGGCGACGAACTGCTGCGTACGGTGGCACGCCGCCTGCAGGAAGAAACCGGACCGATGGACATCGTCGGCCGGCTCTCTGGCGACGAGTTCGTGGTGATCCTCAACCGCTGCGACATACCCACGGCCAGTGAGCGCAGCGAACGCATCCTGCGTACGCTGGGCCTGCCATTGGCGCTGGGCGACCTGGAAATCCGGCCCTCGGCCAGCATCGGCATCAGCATCGTTCCGCACGATGGCAACAACATGGATTCGCTGCTGCACCACGCCGATGTCGCCATGTACCAGGCAAAACACAACGGCCGCAACCGGGTGCGGTTCTACAGCAGCGAGATGGACGAGTGCGCGCAGGAGCGCATGGCGCTGGAAGCGGCCCTGCGCGAAGCGCTTGAACAAGGCCAACTGCAGCTGCACTACCAGCCGCAGATCGAAATCCACAGCGGCCAGCTGCACAGCGTCGAGGCGCTGGCACGCTGGCAGCATCCGCGCCTTGGCAGCGTACCGCCAATACGCTTCATCCCCTTGGCCGAAGAGGCTGGGCTGATCGGCGACCTCGGCCAATGGGCATTGCGCGAAGCCTGCCGGCAACTGGGCCGCTGGCGTCGGGACGGCCTGGATGTGCCGTCGGTGTCGGTGAACCTGTCGCCCACCAATTTCCACAGCGCGGCCTTGCCGGACTGCATCAGCCAGATCCTGCAGCAGGAATCACTGCATGCCAGCGACCTGATCCTGGAGATCACCGAGGACGTATTGCTTGATGGTGACCCGATCACCCTGCAGACACTGCGACAGGTGCATGCACTTGGCGTGCGGCTGTCGATGGACGACTTCGGCACCGGCTATTCCAGCCTCAGCTACCTGCGCCAGCTGCCGATCAGCGAGCTCAAGCTGGACCGCAGCTTCGTGCGCGGCATTGAAGGCGACAAGGTGGCCAGCGCGCTGACCCAGGCCATCGCCCATATCGGCCAGAGCCTGCAGCTGAAGGTGGTGGCGGAAGGTGTCGAAAGCCTGGAGCAACTGAAGCTGCTGGGGGCGCAGGGTTACGAGGTCGCGCAGGGTTTTCATTTCACCCCGGCCTTGCCGGCGCCCGCATTGGAAGAATGGGTGCGCGAGCATCTGCCGGTAGCGGTGTTGGCTTAGCCGAAGGTTGCTGTGGTGCGGGTGCGGAAGCAACAGCAACAACAACAGCAGCAACAGCAAGAGCTACCCCTCCCCGGCCCTCCCCTTCGCTGCGCGAAAGGGAGGGGGTAACGCTGCGCCCCCTCCCTTTGCCGCAGGCAAGGGGAGGGTTGGGGAGGGGTGCTTTTCAGCTCTTAGCGCTTAGCGCTTAGCGCTTAGCGCTTAGCGCTTAGCGCTTGGCTCTTGGCTCTTGGCTCTTGGCTCTCAGCACGTAAGCCCCAACCACTCACCCAACCGCCACAACCGCCAAGGTCAGTCGCGAAATACACACCGGCTTGCCGGCCTCGTCCTCGATGCGGATCTCCCACACCTGGGTGGTGCGGCCAACATGCAGCGCGCGCGCAGTGCCGGTGACCACGCCGCTACGGGCAGCACGCAGATGGTTGGCATTGATCTCCAGGCCGACACATACCTGCTGGGTCGGGTCCACGCAGAGATTGCCGGCGCTGCTGCCCAGCGTCTCGGCCAGCACCACCGAGGCGCCACCGTGCAACAGGCCGTAGGGCTGCTTGGTGCGCGCATCAACCGGCATCGTTGCCTGCAGCCAGTCTTCGCCGGCGGCGGTGAAGACGATGCCCAGGTGATCAATCAACGTGTTGCGGCTCAGCGCGTTGACCAGCGTCAGGTCAACCGGCGCGCGGAATACTTGGCTCATTGCAGCTACCTGTTGGGGAATGGAAGGCTCAGAGAATGGGGACCAGCCCCGCGCCGAACGCGGTCAGCATGCGCACCAGCACCCACTTGGGGCCGACATTCACTTCCGGGAAGTCGCCCACCGCGGTGTAGCAGCTGTGGAAACCCGGGTCCTGCCGGATCAGCGGCTGCGGGCAGTCCGGGCCCGGCTTGAAGGCGTAGTCGGTGGCATAGCGCCAGGGCCAGAAATCCAGGATCGGCAGCGCCTCGGATGCCTTGCCAATGCTGTAGTTCAGGCCGGACAGCACCGGCGGCTTCTCGCGCGGCGCCACCACCCAGGAGTTGTCCGGATGCACGTCGCGCAGGATGCTCTGCGCCAGCTGCTCGGCAAAGGCCGGATCTTCGATGATCACCGCGCCTTCGGTGTTGTAGTTCTCACTGCGCGGATCGAAGTTGTGGGTGCCGATCACGCCGATGCGGCGGTCCACCACCAGCGACTTGGCGTGCAAGCCCATGCGCGCACCGCGGCGGGTCACCGGCAGCGGCCGGTTGACCGCACGCGTGCCAAGGAACGATGGCCGGGTTTCGGTACGCAGCACCTCACGCTCGACCTCGCTGCCGCCGGCGTTCAACCGGCGCCCCGAGCCACTACCACGCACATTGCTGCCAGCCGCGCTGCCGCCGATCACCCGACTGCGTGCTGGTGCTGGCGCAGGCGGCTCACCGTCCAGCGGCGCCGGCAACAGCTGCGCATAATCGATCGGCGCATCCAGCGGGAACGGCTTGTATTCGTAGATGTTGAAGCCCAGCTCACGCATGTTGCGGCGTTTGTACTTGTAGGACAGCGCATAGACGATGGGGTTGTCGGTGGCCGCCAGGCTGTTGGTCGACACCACTACCCGCGGCGGCGCTTCGCGCTTGCGCAGGTTCTTGAACAGCGCCTGCGCGGGCTTGGACAGCACCAGGTAGGGCGTCTGCAACAACACCTCGGTCTGTGCCTGCGAGATCAACGCGTCCAGCCGCGGCTCGGTCACATGCTGGCCATTGAGCGGCTGCGCCTCGCGCTCACGGCGGTGCTTGCGCGGCAGGTCAGCGACATAGCTGACCGCACTCACCGGCAGCGCTGTATCAACAAACGCCTGTTCGATGAACTCCGGGTCCGATGCCTCGGCATTCACCCGCGCAATCCGTTCCGGGCGTCGGAACGTGGCCTCCGGCAAGGCCGGTACGCCCTCGTTCAACAAAGTCTTGCCGACGTCGTTCAGGCGTTCGGCCGGGACACTGCGACGCGCCACCCAGAAAGCCTGGAAGTTGGCCGCCATCTCGCGCGCCTCCGGTCCGGCCACCACCACGTCGCGGTCGCGGAAGTTGTACTCGCTGTCCCAGTCGTAATAGTCGTCCTGGTAGTTGCGGCCACCGACCACGCCGATCACATCGTCGATCACCAGCAGTTTGTTGTGCATGCGCTGGTTGAAGCGGCGGAAGCAGCACAGCACGCTGCCGGCATAGTCGAAGTAATTGAGCTTGGCCTTGCCGAACGTTGGGTTGTAGACGCGCAGCTCGAAGTTGGCATGTGCACCAGACAAGGCACCAAGCATCTGCAGGTCGGAGATCGCCGAAAGCTGGTCGATCAGCACCCGCACCTTGACCCCACGGCGGGCAGCGGCCAGCAGCTCGTCGATCACCAGCCGTGCGCTGTCGTCGGTATCGAAAATATAGGTCTGCAGGTCCACGCTGCGGGTGGCGCTGCGGATCAGGTTCAGCCGCGCTATCAGCGACAGTTCGCCCTCATCGAGGATGGTGGCGTAGTGGCGGGGTGCCTCCACCGTCGATTCGGCGATGGCTTTGCCGCCGAGCGCACGCAGGGGCGAATCCAGCGCACAGCGATCGGGCTGGTCACAGTCCAGCACAGTGGAACGCGCGGCAACGGCAATGCCTTCGGCACGCTCACGCTGCTGATTGGACAGCGAAGCACAACCGCTGGCCAGCAGCAGCGCCAGCACCGGCAGGATACGAAGGACAGCTTTCACTTTTTGGGGGCGCCAACCAGGCGTGTACGCAGTACGAATATCACTCGATCACTCAGGGCCATCTGCCAGCTATCCATGCCATATCGGCCGCGCAGGATGGTACCGCGGCTGACGAGGTCGCAATCATAGCCGGGCCGCGCGCATTCAGGCTTTGCCAGGCGCATCACTTCGGGCCGGCTGATGCCACGGATCGACAAGCGCCCCTGCACGTCGCCGCCGGTTTCGGTCAATCGCGGGTCATAGGGATCGGAGTCGAACTCCACCACCGGGTAGCGCGCCGCATCAAAGAAGTCCTCGCCACGCATCCAGCCGGTATAGCGGGGCTTGTCGGGGATCTCCACGTATTCGCTGTACATGCGCAGCCGGACCTGGTGGCGGCCATCGGGCAGCACCGTGATCCAGCCCTCGAAGCGCGGAAAGACACCCTCCACCTTCTGCCCGAAGCGGGTACGTATTTCAAAACCAAACCGGGAGTGCGCCGTGTCGAAATGCAATGGCTCGGCCGCAAGGGCCGAGCCAGCGAGCATCAACAGGATCAGCAGCAGCCCATACCGCGCCACCGCCATGGGCTCAGGGCCACCAGAATTCAGTCAGCCGGGCAATGCCAGGCTCTATCGCCGCCTCCATCGGCAGTGACAGCACCGCCACCGATGCCGGCGGCATGCCACGGTAATCGCCGGACTGGCCGCTGTGCATCAACGCCACCAGCTGCTCCAGCCCCGGGTTGTGGCCGACCACCAGCAGGCGCTCGACTTCCTTGTGTTCGTCCAGCAGGGCCGCGAGGGTGCCGGGCACCGCATCGTAGATGCGCTCCTCCAGGCGCTGCTCGACGTAGCCGGTACGCTCCAGCACCGCTTCCAGGGTCTCGCGGGTGCGCCGCGCCGGCGAGCACAGCACCCGGTCCGGTACCAACTTGTGTTCCTGTAACCAACGGCCGGCCGCCTCGGCCTCGGCCAGGCCATGCGGTGAGAGGGGCCGGTCGAGATCGGCTTGGCCATTGGCCGCCGGTTCGGCATGGGCATGTCGCAGCAGGATCAATTCACGCATGGTCGGTTAGTACTCCTGATCAGACCTTGTTCAACCACTTGAGCAGCGGCTCCCAGTCCTGCTGGTGCTCGCGTACCTGTGCAGAGTGATAGTCGAACAGGCTGCGCCCAAGCCCGACCATCACCACATAACTCTGGCTGTCGCGCAGCTGCGCGACCACCTCATACGGCCATTCGGCCAGCATCTGCCGGGCCTGTTGCGAGGTCTGCGTCCACGGCTTGGTGCGGTTGAGCACCAGCCCCACCGGCAGCGCCCGCGAATGGATGCGCTTGATCCTGGACAGGCTGTTGAGGAAGCCGACGATGGCCTCGATGTCCAGCGCCGAGGGCAGCACCGGCACCACCACCGCATCGGCGATGTCGATGAAGCGCTCCAGGTCCTCGCCATAGGCACCGGCCGGGGCATCGATGATGACCTGCTCGGCGCCATCGGGAATGAGCTTTTCCCAGTTCTTCTTGCGGTGCACGTCCACCGGCAGCACCGCGCTCTCCAGGCTGGAGCGACGTTGCGCCCAGCGGGTGCTGGAACCCTGCGGGTCGGCATCGGCGATCACCGTTGCCTGGCCGGACAAGGCCGAGTGTGCGGCCAGATGGGTAGCGATGGTGGTCTTGCCGACACCGCCTTTGGAGCCGGCTACCAGAATCGTCTTCATGCACGCCTCGTTTTCGCGGGACTTGCCCGCAGCGTACACCGGCCTGCGTTACCAAAGGTAGTCATCCGGTGAGGACGCCGCCCCGGCAAGGCCTGCGGCTTTGTTATCGTGTCGCCCCCGGCATTGGAACCACCATGAGCGAGCTGCAGGACCTGACCGCACTGATCCGCGCCAACACGCCGCTGATCGTCATCGAAACGCAGGACGAGACCCGCATCGTGGGCCTGTTCCGCGAAGCCTTGATGCATGTGTGGCGGTCCCTGTACCGGTGGTCGATCACCGAGGGCCTGCGCCGCATCGACATGGACCGCGAGGACGAGGCGGTCGGCCCGCCTGATGCCAGCGCGGCCCTGCGCATGATCCAGGAGGCCGACCAGCGCGGCATCTACCTGCTGCTCGATTTCCACCCCTACCTGGGCTACGCCAGCCACCAACGGCTGCTGCGTGACATCATCCAGCGCCGCCACAGCCAGCCGCACGTGGTGGTGCTGGTCGGCGCCAAGGTCGAGCTGCCAGCCGAGCTGGAAGCGCTGGCGACCCGCTTCAACCCACGCCTGCCCGATGCCAACGCACTGCTGAAAATGCTGCGCGAGGAAGCGGCCAGCTACGCCCAGGAGAACGGCGGGCGACGGGTCGAGGTGGACCAGGAGGCGGTGCAGCAGATCCTGCGCAACCTGCGTGGGCTGAGCATGACTGACGCGCGCCGCATCGCCCGCCAGCTGATCTTCGCCGACGGCGCGCTGAAAGCCGACGACCTGCCGCAGCTGGCCAAGCTCAAGTTCGAACTGCTCAACCGCAGCGGCCACCTGCATTACGAATACGACTCGGCCCGTTTCAGCGACGTGGCCGGCGCGCGCCGGCTCAAGCGCTGGATCGAGCAGCGCCGCGCGGTGTTTGTCTCCGGCAATGCCCCGCCCGGGCTGGACCCGCCCAAGGGCATGCTGCTGCTCGGCGTGCAGGGCTGCGGCAAGTCGATGCTGGCCAAGGCCACCGCGGCCGGTTTCGAGGTGCCGCTGCTGCGGCTGGATTTCGGCACGCTGTACAACAAATACCATGGCGAGACCGAGAAGAACCTGCGTGACGCGCTGGCCTCGGCCGAGCAGCTCGCGCCCTGCGTGCTGTGGATAGACGAGGTCGAGAAGGGTCTGGCCAGCAGTGGCGAAGACGGCGGTGTGTCGCGTCGCGTGCTTGGCTACCTGCTGACCTGGATGGCCGAGCGCAAGGCGCCGGTGTTCATCGTCGCCACCGCCAACCAGGTGCAGGAGCTGCCAGCCGAACTGCTGCGCAAGGGCCGCTTCGACGAGATCTTCTTCGTCGACCTGCCCTCGCCCGACACCCGCGTCGAGCTGCTGCACCTGCATCTGGCACGCCGCCAGCTGCAGCCGGACCTGTTCGCCCTCCCCGCCTTGGCCGCAGCCAGCGACGGCTTCTCCGGTGCCGAGATCGAGCAGGCGGTAGTCGCCGGACTGTACGCCGCCCATGCCGAGCAGAAGCCGCTGGACACCGAGCTGCTGATGGCCGAGATCCGCAACACACGACCGCTGTCGGTGCTGATGGCCGAGCAGGTGCAGTCGCTGCGCGACTGGGCGCGCGAGCGCACCGTACCGGCGGATTGAGGTCACTCAAAAACTCAAGCACTGTTGTAGCCCTGGTAAACACAGTGCGCCCGACTACATCGACGTCGCACAGAACCCCGGTTTGTGGGAGCGGCGTAAGCCGCGAAGCACGCAACGCGCCAGATGTCACGGCTACGAACGACTTCAGCACGGTCAGCTTCGCGGCTTACGCCGCTCCCACAAGCAGAACCGTGCCAAGGTAAGTGCGGCGCCCCCGAACAAGCAATCTCACCCACCAGAAACGCGACAGCTCCAAGCGCTGGCAGCACGCACCGAGCTCTCAAAGCCATGAAGCATGCAACACTGCCCCGCAACCAGCTTCTCGTGTGCGCTGCGCTTATCCGGGCTACGGAACTACTGGACTCCAGCACCCCTTGGCGTGACACTCTCGCAAGAATGCCGTAGATACATTGTAATTTTCTTAGGAAACACTTAGGATGAATCACCAACCTAGGAAATAAGCCATGCCAAAGCTCGTCAGTGAAGTAGTTCTTGATGCCCAAACCCTGTTGAACAGTAAAGGCCTGAATGTCGTCACACTAACTTGGCCGGAGTTTTACAAACTAAGCGACCGCGAGCGGATAAAGGATGAATTTATGAGCAAACTCAGCAAGCAACTTAAAGCTGCCAGTCTCCTCATCGCTTACGGAAATGCCACCGTAGTCCTTGCAAAGGATTACAACTTTGCACCCTTGCCGAAAAAGTAGGGCATTAACGATTCGGCAAGGAGTTTTGCGCCCACTCATTCAAACCGAGTCCGCTTCGCGGCCAACTTAGCTCAGGTGACCCCCCCCGGGTGCGCTGCGCTTAACCGGGCCAAGGAACCTGAGGCTGCTGGTCAGGGCGCAGCCACCGACTGCCAATCAACCGGCGGGGCTACCGGCACGCCATAGACTGCAAGCAAACGGCGCATGGCTGGCAGCTCACCCTGTTCTGCAAGCCAGCGGGCGTATTCGGCAGGGCTTACCTTGGCGGCCTTGCTGGTTTCGTCGCCCAGGATGGCTGTGGCTTCAGTGGTGATCCATTGCAGCTCACGCTTGCGTGCCAACCACGGCGCCTGCGCCGGCCCTTGCTCCAGCTCCGCCATGCGCGAAGCCCCATAGTCGGCGAGCAGAAGCGAGCTGCTGTTGGCCATTACATTGAACAGCTGTCGGCACGGCTCCCGCTTTGCTGCATCGGAGATGGTTCCAGGGCAAGCTTTGGACGCTTGCTTCAAATCCGCTGGAAAATGCATCGCAGCGATGCCGAACAAAGTAACGGTCCGCTCCTGTTCAAGATAGCTGCCGCTGTTATGACGCTCCCACTCAGCTGCTTGCGCGGGATCGGCCAGCGGCCAGGGATAGTCGCGCGTGGCCACATCCATGACACCTATCAACGTTGCTGCAGGGTCACGGTAACGCGACGCTTTTGCCACACGCTGCCAGGCGCGCTCCGCCTCGATCGGATCCTTGCGGTGCTCGGCCAAGCGCATCAACAGCAGCTGGCTTCCAGCATCTTCCGCATCCGCGGTCGCAAGCGTGACGCGTGCCTGCTCCACATTGCACTCGTCCACCCGTATGCAGCGGGTAACCGCGGCAGCCGCGATCACCGGATCCTCGCTGCCGGTATGTATCGCACGCATCAACCAAGTATCGGCTTCCGGCGAGTAGCTGGTTTTCCCACGTGCCAGATCCAGGCTCATCGGTGCCAGCAGCCATGCTGCATACAGCTTGCGTGGCTGTCCGCTTGCGGCGAGCTCCCGCCCAAGCTGCAACCGTGCGGTATTACTCGCTTCGATCTGCGCGAGCATCTGCTCCGGCGTGGCCTCAGTCTCTGCCGGTTGCGCAAGCGCGCCAGCCATTGCAGCCATCAAGGCCAAGCCAGTGAACATCAACCAAGGTCTACGCATCCTGCTTCCCTCGTGGTAAAGCATCCAAGCCCACATCCTGACTCAAACCAGCTGGTCCAGCACCCAGACCCAGGCCGGCAACGTGACCAATGACAACACAATGCCATAACCCACCATCGCCGCTGCCAAACGTGGCGCCAGCCGGTGTGAGATGGCCAGCGCGGCGGCGGTAATCATCGTTGGCATCGCGGTTTCCAGCACGTTGACCCGCAGCATTTCCCCCTGCAGGCCAAATGCCCAGGACAGCGGCAACGCCATGGCCGGCAGTACCAGCAGTTTGAGGAGCAGACCAACGCCCAGCGGCGCCAGTTCAGCGCGCGACAAGCGCAGCTGGATGGTCAGGCCCACTGCCAGCATCACCAGCGGCAACATCGCGTCGGACACGTTTTTCAATGCCCCGGCAATCCATGTCGGTGGCGATGCCGGCATCACCAGCAGGGCGAAGATCAATGCCCACAGCGGCGGGAACCGGGCGATGCGCAGCAGGATCTGGCTGGTGCTGGGCGGGGTATCGCCGCTGTAACGCGCCAGCACATACAGGCCGAAGGTCGACAACATCACAAACGTGCCGAACTGGTCGTAGACCACCGCGTACGGCAGGGCGTGGTCACCCAGCAGCGCGCGCACCATCGGGTAGCCGATGAAGCTGGAGTTGCACAACGCCACGCACAGCAGCAACACCGCATGTACCTGCCGCTCGAAACCGAATACGCGAGTGGCCAGGCTTACCAGGGCCAGCGTCAGCAGCATCAGCAGCCACGGCGTCAGCATGATGCCGATCAACGAGGCATCCAGCTGCAGGCGCGGTACATAGGTCAGCACCGCTGCCGGCAGGCAGATGTACAGCACCACCTTGTTGAGCACGTCGGCGGCGTTGTCCGGGAATACCCGGAAGCGTGCGAATACCATGCCCAGCGCGAGCATGGTCAGGATCAGTGCGAAAGCGTCGAATGCCATGGTGCAAGCATGCGCCGGGCTGCCCCGCAGGGGGAATCAGCGCCGGCTCAAAGTCTCCTGTTACGGCATCCGCAGTGGCGCAGAGGCCTCTTACGGGTGCCGCATTACGGCCACGCCGGCGGATTGGCCGCCCACGCCTGCTGTACCTGTGACAGCTGTGTGCGCTCGGCGTCGTTCCACGTCGGCAGCAGCTGCGCATACGCCGAGGTATCGCTCCATTGCCCCGGCTCGGTGCGCACGGCTGCCGCATACCAAGCCACGGCTTCGTCCTTGCGCTCCAGTTTCCACAGCACCAACGCCAGCGTCGGCGGTAGCCACGAGGGGTTGCCACGGGTGCTTTCGGCGGCCTTGCTCCACAGGTTCAGCGCGTCCTGCGCATCGCCGCGACGGTACAGATCCCAGCCGTGGTTCCAACGCAGGCTACGGGCCTGCACGGAGGTATCCGCCACGGCGCCCATGGCCTCGTCATACAGTTTGCCGCCCAGCTCGGCACGCCCATCGCGGTAGGCGATGCTGGCCAGCTGCGCGGTGGCTTCCACGCCCTTGCGGCCGCGCTCGCGCAGCTTCATCAGCTGATCGACCGCATCTGCCTGTTCAGGCGGCACGGCATGGAACGGCTTGGCCGCCACATCGTCATCGAAATAGAACTCGTTGATCCTCGGCAGGCTCTGTGCCTGAACATTTGCAACAAACAAGCCCGCCAGCAGCAGCGCGCCAGCGACCAAGCGCTTTGTAACCCCCATGACTGCAATCCCCATCAAACAGTTATCCCCCACCTGGCCCCGATCCTAACCGCTCCGGGCGCTACGCGCGACGGGTTACAGGGTGATGAAAGCCCCGCTGCTACAATCCGCGGCTGCCACCGGTCCGTCGGTCGGCACCTGCCAGCCGTTTCCGCAATGGGCCAGCCATGACCAGTACCGCCGAACTTACCTCGCCTGCCTCCGCCAACGATCCGCTGATCGGCGTGCGTGACTCCGATTACACCCTGGATCACAAATACACGCGCACCGATGGCCGCATCTACCTGAGTGGCGTGCAAGCCTTGGTACGCCTGCCCTTGATGCAGCAGCAGCGCGACGCCGCGGCCGGGCTGAATACCGGCGGCTTCGTCAGCGGTTACCGCGGCTCGCCGCTGGGCGGCTTCGACCTGGAGCTGTGGCGCGCGCGCAAGCACCTGGAAGCGGCCAAGGTGAAGTTCGTCCCCGGCTTGAACGAAGATCTGGGCGCGACCATGGTCTGGGGCACGCAGCAGACCAACCTCTTCCCCGGCGCCAAGGTCGATGGCGTGTTCGGCATGTGGTACGGCAAGGGCCCGGGCGTGGACCGCTGCGGTGACGTGTTCAAGCATGCCAACGCCGCCGGCGCCTCCAGGCACGGTGGCGTGCTGGCGCTGGCTGCCGACGACCATGCCTGCCGCAGCTCCACCCTGCCCCACGGCAGCGAGGAAGAATTCGTCAGCGCGATGATGCCGGTGCTGAACCCGGCCGGCGTGCAGGACATCCTCGACATGGGCCTGGTCGGCTGGGCGATGAGCCGTTACACCGGCCGCTGGATCGGCTTCAAGACGATTGCCGAAACGGTGGAGTCCTCGGCCTCGGTGGACGTCAACCCGTTCGCCCGCCAGATCATCCTGCCGGAAGATTTCGAGATGCCGGCCGCCGGCCTCAACATCCGCTGGCCGGACCCGCCGATGGAACAGGAAATGCGCCTGCACCGTTATGCGGTCAAGGCAGCGCAGGCTTTCGCCCGCGCCAACGGCATCGACAAGGTGGTGATGGACTCGCCGCAGGCGCGGCTGGGCATCGTCACCACCGGCAAGAGCTACCTGGACGTGCTGCAGGCGCTGGAATACCTGGGTCTGGACGAGAAGGCCTGCGCCGACATCGGCATCCGCGTCTACAAGGTCGGCATGACCTGGCCGCTGGAGCCGCAGGGCATCGGTGAATTCTCCCGCGGCCTGCAAGACATCGTCGTGGTGGAGGAGAAGAAGGCCTTCATCGAGCGGCAGATGAAGGAGTACTTCTACAACTGGCCGGCCAACTGGGGCCCACGTCCGTCCATCGTCGGCAAGTACGACGAACAGGGCGAGTGGATCCTGCCGTCCACCGGCGAGCTGACCCCGGCGACGATTGCCGGCGTGATCGGCCGACGCATCCAACGGTTCTTCAATACCGAGTCGATTGAAGAACGCCTGCGCTGGATGGACGTCAAGGAAGCCGAGATGGCCTTGCCGCGCGCGCAGTTCCCGCGCGTGCCGCATTACTGCTCCGGCTGCCCGCACAACACTTCCACCAAGGTGCCGGAAGGCTCGCGTGCGCTGGCCGGCATCGGCTGCCATTACATGGTGACGTGGATGGACCGCGACACCGACACCTTCACCCACATGGGCGGCGAAGGTGTCACCTGGGCCGGCCAAGCCGCGTTCACCGACGCCGAGCATGTGTTCCAGAACCTCGGCGACGGCACCTATTTCCACAGCGGCTCGCTGGCGATCCGCCAGGCCATCGCCGCTGGCGTCAACATCACCTACAAGATCCTCTACAACGATGCGGTGGCGATGACCGGCGGCCAGCCGGTGGACGGCACCCTGACCGTGCCGCAGATCGCCCATCAGATGCGTTCGGAAGGTGTGCACACCATCGTGCTGCTGTCCGACGACATCCAGAAGTGGAAGTCGCGCCGCCACGAATTCCCCAGCGATGTGGAGTACCACGACCGCGCGGAGCTCGATGCCGTGCAGCAGCAGCTGCGCACGGTGAAGGGCACCAGCATCCTGATCTACGAACAGACCTGCGCCACCGAGAAGCGCCGCCGCCGCAAGCGCGGCAAGATCGTCGACCCGGCCAAGCGCACCATGATCAACTCGCTGGTCTGCGAAGGCTGCGGGGACTGTGGTGAGAAGAGCTTCTGCGTGTCGGTGCTGCCGAAGGAAACCGAATTCGGGCGCAAGCGCGACATCGACCAGTCCAACTGCAACAAGGATTTCACCTGCACGACGGGCTTCTGCCCAAGCTTCGTCACCGTGCACGGCGGCCAGCTGCGCAAGGGCAGCAAGAGCAGCGCCGCCAGCCTGCTCGACAACCTGCCGGCGCCAACCTTCCGCACCGATTTCTCGCAGCCCTGGAACATCCTGATCACCGGCGTCGGCGGCACCGGCGTGGTGACCATCGGCGCGCTGCTCGGCATGGCTGGCCACCTTGAAGGCAAGGGCGCCAGCGTGCTCGACCAGACCGGCCTGGCGCAGAAGGGCGGCGCGGTCACCACCCACATCCGCATCGCCAACCGCCCGGCTGACATCCACGCCGTGCGCATCGCCGCCGGTGAAGCCGACCTGGTGCTGGGCTGCGACATGGTGGTGGTCAACGACTACTGGGCGCTGTCCAAGGTGCGCGGCGAGCGCTCGCAGGTGGTGTTGAACACCTACGAAGCGATGCCGGGCACCTTCACCACGCATCCTGACATGCAGTTCCCGGCCGCCGACATCATTGCCGGGGTGAAGCTGGCACTGGGCGGTCGCGACCCGATCCTGCTCGACGCCACCCAGCTGGCCACCGCTCTGCTTGGTGACGCGATTGCCTCCAACCTGTTCATCCTCGGCTTCGCCTGGCAGCAGGGCCTGGTGCCGCTGTCGCTGGAATCGCTGATGCGTGCAGTGGAGCTCAACGGCGCCGCTGTGACCATGAACCAGACCGCGTTCGCCTGGGGCCGCCTGGCCGCCATCGATCCGCAGGCCGTGCAGCAGGCCGCCGGCCTCATCCACAACGCTCCGACCGATGCCGAGCGCAAGCCGGCCGCGCTGCGTGAACTGCCGCCGGGCGAATGGGAGGGCAACGAAGCCGGCGCACCATCGGCACCGCGCAACCCGGGCAACGAGCCGGACGTGCGTGGCCTTCCCGCCGCGAGCCGGACCAGCGGTGAAGCCGCGTTCGCATCGCTGGACGATGCGCACCTGTCGCGTTCGCTGGACGAGTTGATCGCCCGTCGCAGCAGCTTCCTCACCGACTACCAGGACGCTGCTTACGCCAATCGCTATCGCACGCTGATCGATGCCGTGCGCAGCGCCGAGCAGCAAGCCATCCCGGGCAGCACCGCATTGAGCGAAGCCGCCGCGCGCTACTTCTTCAAGCTGATGGCCTACAAGGACGAATACGAAGTGGCCCGCCTGTACACCAGCGGCGACTTCGCCAAGCGCGTGGCAGAGAAGTTCGAAGGCGACTACCAGGTGCGTTTCCATCTGGCACCGCCGCTGTTCGCCAAGCGCGACGAACAGGGCCAGCTGCAGAAGAAAGAATACGGCCCGTGGATGTTCAAGGCCTTCGGCCTGCTGGCCAAGTTCAAGGGCCTGCGCGGCGGCCGCTTCGACGTGTTCGGTTACACCGAGGAACGTCGCGGCGAGCGTCAGTTGATCCGTGACTACGAGAAGACCTTGCAGGAACTGATCAACGGCCTGGATGCGCGCCGGCTGGCACTGGCCGTGGACATCGCCAGCATCCCCGAGCACATCCGCGGCTACGGCCACGTCAAGGAAGCGCACCTGCACGAAGCCAAGGCGCGCGAGGCGACGCTGCTGGCAACGTGGCGCAACCCGAAGGCCCTGCATATCGTGCAGGCGGCCTGAGAAGGCAATGGATACGTTGCTTATGCGCAATGCAACCTATAAGTTGCATTGCGCAAATGAAACCTATACGTTGCATTTCCCATAGGCAAGGTATAGCTTGCCTATATCGCCTTACGGATGCCCGATATGAGCGGCAACAACCATCCCATCCGTGCCGCCCATCAGCTGGGGCCGTTGATGCGGGCATTCCGCAAACAGGCAGGTCTCAGCCAGGCACAGCTCGCCGAACGCCTTGGCATCACCCGCCAAGCGATCACTGCGCTGGAACGCGAACCCGAAGCGGCCACCTTTGAACGCTTGATGCGGGTGTGGGCCGAACTCGGTCTGGAATTTTCCCTGCAACCGCGTCCACAGGACGCCTCATCCACCACCATGGAGTGGTGAGCCATGAGCGAGCTGCGCGTGTGGATGAACGGCGCAGAGGTGGCCTCCTGGCAGGAGCACACGCGCACGGGGCCACGGCTGACCTATCTGCCCTCGTGGCTGGCATCCGAACAGCCTCGTCCACTGTCATTGTCATTGCCGCTGCTTCCCAAAGGTGAAAGCCACCGTGGCCAAGTAGTCACGGATTATTTTGACAACCTGTTGCCTGACAACGAAAACATCCGCAAGCGCATCCGCGATCGCTTCGGGCTGCAATCGGCAGACACGTTCGATCTGCTGCAGGAGATTGGTCGCGATTGCGTGGGCGCCGTACAGCTGCTTGCTCCTGGCCAAACGCCGGACGACGTCCACGGTATTCACGCTCTGCCGCTCAGCGATGGCCAGGTAGGCGACCGCCTGCAGATGGTCACCAGCGCCGCGTTGCCAGGGCAACATGTAGATGACGAGTTCCGCATCTCCATCGCCGGCGCCCAGGAAAAAACCGCCTTCCTTTGGCACGACGGGCAATGGTGCATACCCACCGGCAGCACACCGAGCACGCATATCTTCAAGCTGCCACTGGGTCTGGTCGGCAATATGCGGGCGGACATGCATGCATCAGTCGAGAATGAATGGCTGTGCATGCAATTGCTGGCTGCGTTCGGCATTCCCGTCGCCAACACGTCGATGGGGCAGTTTGGCGAGCAGCGTGCATTGATCGTCGAACGCTTCGACCGACGTCTGGCCCGCGATGGCCGATGGTGGCTGCGCCTGCCGCAGGAAGACATGTGCCAAGCCTTTGGGCTGCCATCCATGCGCAAGTACGAAAGCGACGGCGGCCCGGGCATCGTGCAGATCATGGAGCTGCTACGCCAGTCCGTGCAGCCTCAGGACCGCGCGACCTTCTTCAAGACCCAGATCCTGTTCTGGTTGCTGGCCGCAACCGATGGCCATGCCAAGAATTTCAGCATCCATATTGAAGCTGCAGGCCGCTTCCGGCTGACGCCCGCCTATGACGTGCTTTCGGTGTATCCGATCCTTGGCAGCGGCCCCAACCAGTTGGCTCCGAAGCGTACAGCATTGGCGATGTCGGTAGCAGGCAAGAATCGGCACCGCCAATTGCTGCGCATACGCCGTCGCCATTGGAACCAGACCGCACGTGCATGTAGCGTCGCCGAGGGCGCAGAACCATGGATCGCGGAACTGCTTGAACGTATAGAGCCCGCGATCAATGCCGTGCAGGCGCTGTTGCCTGCTGGCTTTCCGGAGCATGTGGCGACGTCGATTTTTGACGGCCTGCGGCAGGCAGGGGCGCGGCTGGCGGAGATGCCGGAGAACGATTGAAGCTCGATTCAGCAGGCGAGCATTCAACCACTCGACTGCAAGGAGCAAAGAAGTGGAAGGCAGCGTGAGCTGATAAGCAAAGCCGCAGCGTGACGATATACGTGAATCTGTAGCCGTCAGCTGGAGCCGAACTCTCACAGCGAAATCTGCTCTAAAACCTGACTCTGGATTGGCCCCGGTTTTCGATTCAATGTCCGCTTTTGGCCGAGGCTGTGTAAAAACTCCCGGGCGCGGTACTGCCGACGACGATGCAGCCAGTTTGAGCAACCAGCACTGCAGCAAAAGAACGTGATGCTCAGGCTGCGATGGCCCGCACCATGCCCTCGGTG
>NZ_JASCOR010000068.1 GCF_029959445.1 Stenotrophomonas sp. PS02298
TTGCCGACCACGCCCACGACGCCGCCACGCAGGCGCGCGAGAAACCAGACGCCGCCAAGCATTGATAGACTCGCCACGCAGCTGTCATGTCGATGACAGCTGCGTGGCGCTCGCGCAGGATGCGTGATGTCACGGGGCCGGATGCACACCATCCGGGTTGGCATGTGATCACGCGCGCGTGGGCAGCACGTGCGTATCACCTTGAACATGCAGTCAAGGACCGGATGCGGAAACACACGGGCAGTAAATTCGCGCTGATATTCTCGGCGCTGGTGTTCGTTGCCATTGGCGTCGGTGTATTCGTCGGTGCGCGCAGGTTCATCGCCGACGCACAACTCGTCGCCCACACCCACGAAGTCATCAGCCAGATCGATGAGATCCAGTCCATGGTGCTGGATGCAGAATCGGCCGAGCGCGGCTACCTGCTGACCGGCAGCCAGGCCTATCTGCTTGACTACCAGGTGAGCGTGGAACGACTTCCGCTGCTGCTGAGCAGTTTGTCCAGGTCGATCCCCGACAATCCCGATCAGGCGCGCAATGCGCTCATGCTCAACGAGCTGGTAAACCAGCGCCTGCAGCAGATCCAGCACGTCGTCGATATCTATGACGGCCAAGGTCTGGACGCCGCACGCGCGGCGATCAACCAGAGTGCATTCCGCACCACCAGCGCCATCCGCCAGCAGGTGCGGACCATGGTCGAGGAGGAACACGAGCTATTGGTGGACCGTGCCGCCAGCTCGCGCCGTAGCGCTGATCTGCTGCTCGGGCTCGCCTTTGCCGGCATCCCCTTCGGCCTAGCCGTGGTCGGATCGGTGTACGGCATCCTGCTGTCCGAACTGCGCCGCCGCAGCCGCGCCGAAAAGCGTGCAGCCAGCGCCAGCCAGCAACTGGCGGGCAACCTGGAACAGATCGAACGTTCCAGTGCCGACCTGCAGACCCTGGGCCGCTATACCGGCCTGCTGCAGAGCTGTGCCAACCCCGAAGAAGCACTGGAAATCAGCGCGCGCACGCTGGAAGCGCTGATGCCCAATGTCGCCGGTTCGGTCTATCTGCTGCGCGCCTCCAATGACCGTGTCGAGAACATCGTCAGCTGGGGCACACCCCTGGTGGAAACCAGCGCCTTCCTGCCGCCCAGTGATTGCTGGGCGATCCGGCGTGGGCAACCGCATGTCATCGATGACCTGCTGCGCGATGCCAGTTGCCCGCATATCAGCCGACCCGAGCCCGGCCAAAGTGTCGCCACCGCCTGCATCCCGATGTCGGCACAAGGCGTACAGATTGGTTTTCTATTCCTTTCTGGTGCTGGCCCCGGCCCGCTACCGCGCCTGAACATCGCCGAATCAGCGGTGGAGCAGCTGTCGCTTGCGCTGAGCAACCTGCGCCTGCGCGAGTCGCTGCGCCTGCAGTCGATCCGCGATCCACTCACCGGGCTGTACAACCGGCGCTATCTGGAAGAATCACTGACCCGCGAGATCGCACGCTGCGGTCGCCGCGACTTCCCGCTGTCGGTGATCATGCTGGATGTGGATCACTTCAAGCAGTTCAACGACACCCACGGCCACGGCGGCGGCGATGCCTTGCTGGCAGCCATCGGCCAACTGTTGGTCTCGCGCCTGCGCGGCGAAGACATCGCCTGCCGCTATGGCGGCGAAGAGTTCACCGTGATCCTGCCCGAGTCGGACAGCAGCAATGCGCTGCGCCAGGCCGAGGAACTGCGTCTTGCGCTGTCGCAGATGAGCGTGCCGTTCTCCGGCAAGACGTTGCCACCGATCACCATCTCACTGGGCGTGGCCACGTATCCGGTCGATGGCGTGGCTGGCCTCACTCTCCTGCGCAAGGCCGATGCCGCGCTGTACCGTGCCAAGCGCAGCGGCCGCAACCAGGTGCTGCGCTTCGACCCGGCAATGGATGGCGCCGGCTGATCAGGCCTGCGGCAAGGCGCGCTGCAGGACGTCCGCAAACGGCGTTGCGGCCTGCAGCACGCCGTAGACACCGGCCGCGCGCGGCAGGCGTGATTGCGCGTACAGCGCCGCCAGCGGGCTGTCCGCGCGCAGCAACGCGGCTGCCTGCAGCAATACCGCGATATCACTGACCAGCGCGCGCGCATCTGCCTGGGTCAGTTCGGCGTCCTGCAGTTGGCGCAAGGCAACCTCAAGCGCGCGGTCATAGTCATCATTGCGACCGGCAACCTGTTGCAGCTCTGCCCGCAGGGCCACGCGTGTTTCCGGCTCACGCTGCAAGGCACGCAGCACATCCAGGCACTGCACGTTGCCGCTGCCTTCCCAGATCGAGTTCAGCGGCGCCTGCCGGTACAACCGCGGCAACATCGACTCTTCCACATAGCCGGCACCGCCAAGGCATTCCTGCGCCTCGTTGACGAAGCCTGGTGCGCGCTTGCATATCCAGAATTTGCCGATCGCCGTGCCGATCCGCGCGAAGGCGGCTTCATGTGCGTCCTGCGGCGCGCCATCGACGGCGCGCGCCACGCGCATCGCCAAGGTGGTCGCAGCCTCCGATTCGATTGCAAGATCGCTCAGCACATTCGCCATCAACGGATGCTCCACCAAAAGCTTGCCGAAGCTGCGCCGGTGCCGCGCATGATGCAGCGCCTGCACCAAGGCCATGCGCATCTGCGCGGCCGAGCCCAGCATGCAATCCAGCCGGGTCAGCATCACCATCTCGATGATGGTGGCCACGCCGCGTCCTTCTTCGCCAACACGCCGCGCCCAGGCGCCGCAGAACTCCACCTCGCTGGAGGCATTGGCCCAGTCGCCGAGCTTGTCCTTCAGGCGCATCAGATGGAAGTTGTTGCGCCGCCCGCAGGCCAGTCGGCGTGGCATCAGGAAACAGCTCAGTCCACCCGGTGCCTGCGCCAGCACCAGCCAGCCATCGGACATCGGCGCGGAGAAGAACCACTTGTGCCCGACCAGGCTGTATTCGCCCTCGCCTGCCAACGGCGTTGCCAGGGTGGTATTGCTGCGTACATCGGAGCCGCCCTGCTTCTCGGTCATGCCCATGCCGACGGTGATGCCGGGCTTGTCGCCAATAGGCAGATCGCGGGCATCGTAGAAAGGTGCTGCCGCCTTGTCGGCCCATTCCACCAGTGCAGGCTCCTGCCGCAACACCGGCACGGCGGCGTGGGTCATGGTCAACGGGCAACTGGTACCCGCTTCGGCCTGATGGTGCAGATAGCTCAAGGCCGCACGCGCGACATGCGCGCCGGGCTGCGCCGAGCGCCATGACAGCCCGGCAACGCCGCGGGTCTTCGCCGTGGCCATCAAGCGGTGATACGCCGGATGGAAATCGACGGTATCGATCCGGTTGCCCTGCGCGTCATGCGTGCGCAGCAGCGGCCGCTGGCGGTTAGCATCGAAGCCGATCCGGTACAGCTCGCCACCGGCCAGCAGGCCGTAGTGCTGCACTGCCCCCGCGAAGGCTTGCGCACCCTCGCGCTGCAGGCTCTGCTGCAAGGCCAGATCGTCGTGCCACAGGTCACGTTCGGCAAACGGCGGCGGCTGGTTGTCGACGACGTGGGTTTCAAACGGCGGCGGCGGCAGCATGGCGGCGACTCGTGGAGGACCGTCCTTGATTCTGCCGCAAGCGCCCGCCGTCCGCCCGTTGCTCAGCGTTTCTGCGCGACCTCGGCCAGCGCAGCGATGAATTCATCCTGCAGTGCGAGCTTGCCGAACAGGCCATGCTGGGTGCCACTCAGCACCCGCAGCATATGGCCACGACCGCCAGGCATGCGCCCCATCGGCTTGAACAGCAGGTCGCGGCCATTGGCGATCCAATCGTGATCGGATTGGAAGATCGGTGTCAGCCAGCGGCTCCAGAACTGATACAGCCACACATGCGCCTTGCGCTGGTGCTGGTAACGCGCCAATGCGGCATCAATGTTCTGCTCCGCGCGCAAGGCATCGCGCAGCGCCATCGCATCCATCAATGCCATGTTGACGCCCTGCCCCAGCTGCGGGCTCATCGAGTGCGCCGCGTCACCTGCCAATACCAGGCGGCCGCGGTACCAGCGCTGCATCACCGCATCGCGGTAGCTTGCGCGGGCCAGCTGCGCCTGCACGCTGACCCCGGCCAGGCGCTCGCGCGCTTCCGGCCACAGCGTGGCGATCTCATCCAGCCACGGTTCCAGCCCATCGCGCTCCCAGGCCTGGAAACCGTCGCGCGGCAGGCTCCAGAAGAAGCTCAGGCGCTGTTCGTTGTCGCCCGGTCGTGTGCCCACCGGCAGCAGGCCGATCATCTTGCGTGCGGCCACGTAGCGCTGGCGCAGCTCATCGCCATGCTGCCAATCACCACGCGGCAACAGGCACCACAGCGCGCCCCAGGGGTAAACGCGATCCAGCTTGGTGCCCTGCACCTGCGCGCGCAGGCCGGAGCCAGAACCGTCGGTGGCGACCACCAGGTCGAACGGACCGTGCCAACGCCCGTGCTGGTCCTGTACGCGCTGCAGGGATTCATCGATGGCGCTGATATGGCTGTCCACATGCAGCGACGGGCCGGCATCCCAGGCCACATCCAGCAACGAGAACAGCGCCCCGCGCTGCATGCCCACGCCGCACAGGCGCGCGTCCAGCCCGGCGTAAGTCATATCCATCACCGCGCGTCCACACGGGGTCTCGCCGTACAGGCGGCGCACCACCGCGCCGTGCTCCAGCACCTGCGGCATCAACTGCATCTGCCACAGCGCCTGCAGGCCACTGGGCTGCAGCAGGAAACCCGCACCTACCGGCCCAGGGGTCGCCGCCTGCTCGAAAACCTGCACCCGGTGCCCGTCGCGCGACAGCAGCACCGCCAGTGCCTGACCGGCCGTGCCATAGCCGACGATGGCGATATCCAGTGTCTTGCTCATTGCAGTCCCTCCCTGGGCCGACTGCCATTGCTAAAAAAAAACCCCGCCGAAGCGGGGTTCTTCCGCACAACCGGGTGGATCACTCGGCCGGCGTGATGTTCGAAGCCTGGGCACCCTTCGGGCCCTGGGTCACGTCATAGCTGACGCGCTGGCCTTCCTGCAGGCTGCGGAAGCCCTTGGAATTGATCGCGGAGAAGTGCGCGAAGACATCGGCGCTGCCGTCCTCCGGTGAGATGAAGCCAAATCCCTTGGCGTCGTTGAACCACTTGACGGTACCGTTCGGCATGGTGATGCGAGACCTTGTTCGATGAATGGATTGATGCACGCTGAATGAGGCGTACTGGCGGAGTATGCAAACCTTAAGCCGGGATGACAATCACCCCCGGGCCAATTCACCCACCAAAGTCGGCAAACCGGACGAAGCTGCCTCCACATTGGCCAAAACCTCGGCCATGGTGATCTCCTCGGCATCGCCGCAGCCAGCGGCCCAGTTGGCGACGATCGCCAGACAGGCGTACTCCAGCCCCAATTCGCGCGCCAGCCCGGCTTCGGGCATGCCGGTCATGCCGACCAGATCGCAGCCATCACGGCGCATCCGCGCGATTTCCGCATTGGTCTCCAGGCGCGGGCCCTGGGTGGCGCCGTAACAGCCGCCGTCCTGGATGGCCACGCCCTTGGCCTTGGCCGCCGCCAGCACTTTGGCACGGAACGACGGCGTGTAGGGGTGGCCAAAGTCCACATGCAGGACCTCGCTGCCCTCCTCCTCGCTGAGGGTGGAAATCCGACCCCAGGTGTAGTCGATAAGCTGGTCCGGACAGGCCAGTACGCGCGGACCGAAGTCGTCGCCAATTCCGCCCACCGTGTTCAAGGCCAGCACCCGGCTTGCGCCCAGCTGCTTGAGCGCGGCCAGGTTGGCGCGGTAGTTGATCTTGTGCGGCGGAATCGAATGGCCTTCGCCATGCCGGGCAAGGAACGCCACGCGCTGGCCGTTCAACAGGCCAACCCGGACCGGGCCCGAGGGGGCACCGTAGACGGTTTCCACTTCATGGGTCTGGACATCGTCCAGCGCGGCCAGCTTGTACACGCCGGTGCCGCCAATAACGGCCAGGGCGATAGGTTCCATGCTCATTCCTGATGTTCTCGTTGGGCACGCGCAAGCCACGCCCTTGGCGTGGCCCAGCCGCGATCAGACCGAAAGCCGATGGCAAGCATCGGCCACCGGTATTACTGCTTCATTGCGTAGATGGCCGGCAGCGAACGCAGCGATTCGTTGACGTCCATGCCGAAGCCGAACACGAAGCGGTCCGGCAGTTCGATACCGGCGTAGTCAGCCTTGACGCCCGGCAGGCAACGGTCGTGCTTCTTCACGGTCAGCACGGCAATGCGCACGTCGGTCGCGCCCTGCTCCAGGCACCATTCGCGCACACCCTGCAGGGTGAAGCCTTCGTCCAGGATGTCGTCGACCAGGATCACCCGGCGGCCGAACAGGGCCGACACCGGGCGGTGCTTCCAGACCAGCTCGCCGCCGGTCTCGCCGTGGTAGCGCGAGGCCTGCATGTAGTCGAACTGCGCGTCCTGACCGCGTGCGCCGAGCTCCAATGCCAACTGGCCGGCGAACGGCAGCGCACCGTTCATGATCGAGATGAACACCGGCACTTCGCCCTTGTAGTCACGCGCGATGGCGTCGGCGATGCCGGCGATGGCGGTGTCGATGGTGGGACGGTCGACCAGCAGGTCGGCCTGGGCCACGGCTTGTTCAAGAGTGAGTTTGGACATCAGGCGGTTCTTCCAAGGTTTTCAAACAGATGATTACGGGTATCGGCGTGGCGGGCGTCGGCCAGCAGGCCGCCCCAGCCCATCGCCCCGCGGCCGATCAGGCTCAACAGGGCGGCGGTATTCAAGCTGCGGCCGGTCACGGCCAGCAGTGATTCTTCGACCAGCTCCGGGTGGCAGACCAGCACCACGTCGCAGCCGGCATCCAGGTGCGCATCAACGCGGGCCTTGACCCCACCGGCGGCGAACGAGGCCGCCATGCCGATGTCGTCGGAGAACACCACGCCACGGAAGCCCATCTGCTCACGCAGGATCTGGTTGATCCAGCGCGGCGAGTAGCCTGCCGGCTCCGGCGCCACCTGCGGGTAGATGACGTGCGCCATCATCACTGCGTCGGCCCCAGCGGCAATGCCGGCCCGGAACGGTATCAGGTCGTGGGCTTCAATTTCGGCCAGGGGCCGCGGGTCCACCGCGGTGTCCACATGGGTGTCCTCACGGACCGTGCCATGGCCGGGGAAATGCTTGAGCGTGGCGGCCATGCCGGCCGAGTGCATGCCACGCACATAGGCAGCGGTCAGGGTGGCAACGACCTGCGGGTCCTCGCCAAAGGCACGGTTGCCGATGGCCAGGTTGCCATGGCCAACGTCCACCACCGGCGCGAAGCTCAGGTCCAGGCCACTGGCGCGGATTTCACTGGCCATCAGCCAGGCGTGCTGCTCGGCCAGCGCCAGGGCAGCTTCCGGATCGGTCGCATAGAGCTTGCCGAAGCCTTCCAGCGGCGGCAGATCGGCATAGCCCTCGCGGAAGCGCTGCACGCGCCCGCCTTCCTGGTCCACGCTGATCAGCAGCGGACGTGCGGTGGCAGCGCGGATCGCCGCGGTCAGCTCGACCACCTGCGTCCGCGAGGCGAAGTTGCGCTTGAACAGCACCACCCCGACCACGGCGTCGTGCTGCAACCAGTCACGCTCCTGGGCAGTCAGTTCGGTGCCGGCAACGCCGATCAAAAGCATGCAAGGACTCCAATCCACCGCAGACTGCGGCGTAGCGGAATATTGTCGCAGATGGCGCCCGCCGCGTCAGAGGCCGCGTTCAGACGCTGCAACCGTCCGGGCCGCAGGCCTGTTCATCCTGGCTGGCGGCCGCCGACGGCGCCTGTTCGGCGGCGATCTTGCGCAGCACGTCGGCAAACACTTCTGCCGGCTGTCCGCCCTGCACTGCGTACTGGCCATTGATGACGAAGGTCGGCACCGACTGGATACCCAACGCCTGGGCCTGGCCAATACCAGCCTGGACCTGGGCCAGACCCTCGTCGGACGCCAGCATCGCCTGCACACGCTCAGCCGGGATGTCGCCCGCCGCGGCGGCAGCAATCAGCACCTGCGGATCGGCCAGGTTGCGGCCTTCGGCGAAGTGCGCACGGAACAGCGCCTCACCCACCTGTTCCTGCACCCCGTACTGTCCGGCCAGCCACATCAGCCGGTGCGCCAGCACGGTGCTGACCTTGACCTGACCCTTGCCGAAATCCATCGGCAGGCCTTCGGCCTGGGCGGTGCCCTGGGTTTGCGCCAGCATCTGCCGGGTACGTTCGGCGCCGCCAAACTTGGCCGCGTAGGCTTCCAGCAGCGGCACCGGAGTGGTGTCTGCGTCAGGATCAAGCAGGAACGGATGCCAGCGCACCTCGATATCGGGCACGTCGGCGCCCAGCAGCTCAAGGCCGCGCTGGAAGCGGTGCTTGCCGATCCAGCACCAGGGGCAGACCACGTCGGACCAGATATCGATGCGCATGCGGGTTCCTAATATCAAAGTAGTGCCAAGCCATGCTCGGCTGAAGCTTTGCCGGTAGTGCCTCTGCCGAGCATGGCTCGGCACTACAGGGTTTGCTTGTGAAGGCCCTGCCGAGCATGGCTCGGCACTACAGGCACTTCACCATTGGGTGTACGGCCTGGATGCCAAGGCCAGATTGTAATAACGCAATTCGTCAGTGACTTCGGCACCGGCCCAGTCGGGCCTGGCGAACACCTGGTCGGCGCTCTCCAGTTCCACTTCGGCCACTACCAGTCCGGCATTGTCACCGAGGAATTCGTCCACTTCCCACAGCAGGCCGTCGTGCTGGACCAGATATCGGCGTTTGTCGATCAGGCCACCGACGCACAACGCCAGCAGCTCACGCGCCTCGTTCACCGGCACCGGGTACTCGAACTCCTGGCGGGTGTGGCCGAGCTCGCGTGACTTGATGTTCAGGTAGGCCTCGTCGCCCTGGATGCGGACACGCACCGAAGCCTTCTGCGCACCGCTCTCCATCGCCGCCGTATCGTTGATATAGCCCTGCGCCATCGGGATGACGGCGTGCGCGACGGCCCGCCAGTCATCGCTGGTGACGAGGAACTTGCGTTCGATCTCGATACCCACCGCTTACCTCTTCTCGAAGACGGCAATGCTTTCCACGTGCGCGGTATGCGGGAACATGTCCATCGCGCCAGCCGATACCAGGGTGAAGCCGCGCTCGTTGACCAGGTAACCAGCGTCGCGCGCCAGCGAACCCGGATGGCAGCTGACGTAGACGATGCGTTTGAACTGGTCCAGCGGCAACTGCTTGAGCACATCGATCGCACCCGAACGCGGCGGGTCGAGCAGCAACTTGTCAAAGCCCTGCTTCATCCACGGCGCTTCGCTTTGATCCAGGGTCAGATCGGCGGCATGGAACTCGGCGTTGGCCAGGCCGTTGCGCTCGGCGTTTTCCTTGGCGCGCGCGACCAGCCCGGCCTCGCCTTCCACGCCGACCACTTCGCGCACGCTGCGCGCCAGCGGCAGGGTGAAGTTGCCCAGGCCACAGAACAGGTCGAGCACGCGCTCGTCCGGTTGTGCATCCAGCAAGGTCAGCGCATGCGCGATCATCTGCTGGTTGAGCTTGGCGTTGACCTGGATGAAATCCAGCGGACGGAACGCCAGGTCCACATCCCACTGCGGCAGCGCGAAGGACAGCGCCACGCCCTCGGCCGGCCACAACGGGGCCACGGTGTGCAGGCCACCAGACTGCAGGTAGATCGCGAAGCCGTGCTCCTGGCCGAATGCGATCCATGCCTGCTTGTCGGCATCACTCAGCGGCTGCAGGTGGCGCACGGTCAGGGCGATCGCGGCGTCGCCGGCGATGAATTCGATCTGCGGGATGTCGCGCTTGCCATCCAGTGTTTCGATGAAGGCGGACAGCGCGCCGACCTTGCTGCCGATCTCCGGGATCACCGTCAGGCACTGCGACAGATCGGCGACGAAGCGCGGATCCAGTTCGCGAAAGCCAACCAGCGTCTTGTCCTTCTTCTCGACGCGGCGCACCGAGAAGCGCCCCTTGCGGCGGTAGCCCCAGCTGTCACCCGCCAGCGCCGGCAACACCTCGCCCGGGCTGACGTGGCCGATGCGGGTCAGGTTGTCGGTCAGCACCTGCTGCTTGGCGACAATCTGCCGCGACTCTTCCAGGTGCTGCAGTACGCAGCCTGCGCACACCCCGAAATGCGGACAGCGCGGTTCGACGCGATGCGGCGAGGCCTTCAGCACTTCGACCGTCTTGGCCTCATCGAAATGACGGCTCTTGCCGGTCTGCTCGGCCATCACCGTTTCCTGCGGCAGCGCGCCGCTGATGAAGGTGACCTTGCCACCCTCACCTTCACGGCGTGCAACGCCACGGCCGTCGTGGCTCAGGTCGAGGATGTCGGTCTGGAACGGGGTCTTGTCTATGCGGGGGGATCTGGATCGGGCCACGTGGCAACAGGCTGCGGGCAAAAGGGCGGCCATTGTCGCAGATGCTTAACGTGAACACCCCGATGACTTGCAGATCACGGTGCCATCGCTAATATGCGGGCAGTAGCTGACATGGAGGCAGCAGATGAATACGCATCACCAAGGAAACCCGCCGCGTCTGTTGCTGGTCGAGGACGACATGACCAGCCAGGGCTTCTTCCAGTTTGTGCTGGAATCGCTACCGGCCAAGGTTGATATCGCTGATTCGTGCGCCAGCGCGTTGCGTTGGGCACAGAGCGTCAGTTATGACCTGTGGCTACTCGATGTGAACCTGCCTGACGGCAATGGCGCCGGTCTTCTGCGCAGTCTGCGTGAACGCCACCCGCACACCGTTGCACTGGCGCATACCGCAGATACCAGTCAGGAAATGCAGATGACGCTGCAACAGGCCGGCTTTCAGGAAACCCTGGTCAAGCCGATCAGTCGCGATGCGCTGCTCAAGAGCGTGCGCCGTGCGCTGACCAGGTCCACTGCAAAGGCTGACGGCGCCGTTGCCGAAGCTGCGCTGGATTGGGACGAATCAGCCGCGATGAACGCGCTGAACGGGCAACAGGCGCACGTGCGTGCACTGCGCGAATTGTTCCTGTCGGAGTTGCCAGGCACCCGCGACGCGGTCAGTCATGCACTTGAAAAGCATGACGACAAAGCCCTGCATGCACAGCTGCACAAGCTGCAGGCCAGCTGTGGTTTTGTTGGCGCCTCGCGCCTGGCATTTGCAGTGCGCCAGCTGAATCACGACCCCGCATCGATGCAGGCACGGCAACAATTCGGCAACGCTGTCAGCGCCTTGCTGCGCTGATCGGATGGTGTGCCGAGCCATGCTCGGCACTACGTTTGTGGACGGGGTAGTTCACCCAGCATTTCCCAGGATTTGAGCCCGCGACCGCCAAGGTGGTGCAGCAGTACTGCACGCATCTGCAGGCGCAGACTGGCAACATCGCTGCTGTCGGGCTGTTGATCCTCGGCCAATGCCAGCAACGCACTACCGGTCGCCAACGCTCGGCGTTCGTTGTTGCGTTCACTGAGCAGCCGCAGCGGGCCCTGCAACGGATCCAACCGATAGCGCGCCGCCGGATCGATGGGCTCACCGTCGGCGCCACAACTCCAGTCGAAGCCAAAGCCCAATGCGTCAAGCAGATCACGTTCGAAGCGACGCAGTGACCACGCCAGCGTGTCCGGCTGATCCAGCTGCCCGCGCAGCTCACCGTAAGCCACATACAGCTCGGGCAAGGGATCCTGCCGCGGTGTCAGCCGCATCACCAGTTCGTTGATATAGAACCCCGCAAGCATGGCGTGGCCATGCAGGCGCGGCGCCACATCCTGGCTTTCGGCCCGGCGCAGCTGCGCCAGCTCACCAGTCTGCTGTGCGTCAAAACGGATTGCCTGCAACGGCTGCAGGGCCGCGCGCAGTGCCTGCTTCTTTGGCCCCTGCACACCCCGCGCAAGAAGGCCCAGGCGGCCATGCTCCACGCTCAGCACCTCGACCAGCAGGCTGGTCTCGCGCCAAGGCCGGGCATGCAGCACGTAAGCGGGCTGGTCGTCGATGCGCATCTCAAGACTGGGAGTCGGGAATGGAGAATCGGAGTCGGAACAGCCCGCGACCGTAATCCAGTCGGCCTTCGTCAGGCTCCCTGGCGGCCGGCTATCGCTACGACCTATCGTCGTCGCAGCATCGGTATTCATCACACAACCTGACCTGCCACGCGGCCAGAAAACAGCCGAAAACCGCATATCGCGGCAGAATCAGGCAGTTTCCATTGCCGATTCCCCACTCCCGATTCCCGGCTGAAAAGCTTACTGCTCGCCGTAACCGAAGGCCTTCAGCGCGGCCTCGTCGTCAGACCAGCCTTCGCGTACGCGCACCCAGGTTTCCAGGAACACCTTGGCACCGAACAGACGCTCCATCTGCAGGCGCGCCTTGGCGCCGATTTCCTTCAGGCGGGTGCCGCCCTTGCCGATGACAATCGCCTTCTGGCCTTCGCGCTCGACCCAGATCACCGCGCCGATGCGCAGCAATGCGCCATCTTCGGCGAAGCGCTCGATTTCCACGGTAGTAGCGTACGGCAGCTCTTCACCAAGCTGGCGCATCAGCTGCTCGCGGACCAGCTCGCCGGCGAGGAAGCGCTGGCTGCGGTCGGTGATTTCATCTTCGCCGAACATCGGCGGGCCTTCCGGCACCAGCCCGATCAGGTCACGCACCAGCGCGTCCAGACCATTGCGCTTCAGCGCCGAGATCGGATGCACGGCGGCGAATTCGCGGCCGACGGTGATCTCCTGCAGGAACGGCAGCAGCGCGCCCTTGTCCTTCAGGCGATCAACCTTGTTGACGATCAGCACCACCGGCACGCCTGCATCGCTAAGCACGTTGAACGCGAGGGTGTCTTCTTCGTCCCAGCGACCGGCTTCGATCACCAGCAAGCCAACGTCCACGCCTTCCAGCGAGGCACGCGCGGCGCGGTTCATCACCCGGTTCATCGCGCGCTTCTGCTGGCGATGCAGTCCAGGGGTATCGACCAGCACCAGCTGCCCTTCCGGGTAGGTGGCGATACCGAGCAGACGGTGGCGGGTGGTCTGCGGACGGTTGGAGACGATGCTGACCTTGGCGCCGACCAGGGCGTTGGTCAGGGTCGACTTGCCAACGTTGGGGCGGCCAATGACCGCGACGCTGCCACAGCGATGAGAGGAGGTGTCGTTCACTTGGAATCCAATTGCTCTATTGCGGCGGCTGCCGCCTGTTGTTCGGCCAGCCGTCGCGAAGTGCCTTCGCCTTCGGTACTTACGGCGGGGTCAGCCACGCAACAGCGCACACGGAAGTGCTTGGCGTGGTCGTCGCCGGTCTCCGATACCAGCTCGTATACCGGCAGGGTCTTCTGCCGGGCCTGCAACCATTCCTGCAGGCGTGTCTTGGGGTCTTTCTCGGGCTTGCCTGCCGGCACCGCCGACAGCGAGGCCTCGAACCACGGCATTATCCGCTCGCGGCAGGCTTCGAAACCGGCGTCCAGATAAATGGCAGCAACCACGGCCTCGAAGGTGTCGGCGAGGATGGAGTCGCGGCGGTGGCCGCCCGACTTCATCTCGCCCGGGCCCAGCGTCAGCCGGTCGCCCAGCTGCAGCGCACGTGCGATCACCGCCAGCGCGCTTTCACAGACCAGCGCCGAGCGGGCGCGGGTCAGCGCGCCCTCGTCCGCCTTGGGCCAACGGGTGAACAATGCCTCGGCAATCAGCATGTTGACGATGCTGTCGCCCAGGAACTCCAGGCGCTCGTTATGCGGAGCGCCGGCACTACGATGGGTCAGGGCCTGCTTCAGCAGACCCTGGTCCTTGAATGGATGACCGATCAGGTCACCCCGTTGGAACGTTTTATTGAGCACTGCCTGAGGTGAAATCCTGGGAATTTGTGAAATTGCCTACGATGTCCAGATTGCCGATCAGCGGCTTGCGCACCTCATAGGTCACGTTCATCCGCCAGCCACCGTCGGTGCGCTCGAACTTGATGTTGTCGCGCTTGACCGTGTCGGAGTAATTCATATCCATGCGCTTGAAAAAAGCCTGGGTCGCATTCGAAGGATTGAACTCTCCGGTTGACTCGTTGGCCATCGATTTCATCGCCACCTTGATCGAATAAAACTCCTGGTACATCGGGAACAGCTTCATGACGATGTAAAGCCCGAAGCCCACCACCGCCAACACCATCAGGAACGAGGTCAGCGTCATACCTGCTTGCTTGTGCTTCATTGCGATCTCCCCAGAAACGCGTTGTCCACTCACTGAATGCCCGCCCCGATACGCGACGGCTCGAAACTACCCTTGCAGAACCAGCCTTCACAGTTCAGCCAGATCAGGAACGCCTTGCCCCGCAGATTCTCTTCCGGCAGGAAGTGGGTCTGGGTCCAGAAGCGACTGTCCTCGCTGTTGTCGCGATTGTCACCCATCACGAAGTACTGGCCTTCCGGCACCACCCAGTCACCCTGGCCCCGCGGGTCGGCACGGCCCAGCAGCTCCAGCACGGTGTGGCTGCGACCCGGCAGCTGTTCGGTCAGCAGCGAGGCACCGGTCATTTCCGAACCCGGGCCCTTGCCGACATACTCGCCGCGGTCTTCGTAGACCATCGGCACGCCGTTGATCGACAAGGTGTCACCGTGGAAGCCGATGCGGTCGCCCGGCAGGCCGATCACGCGCTTGATCCAGTTCTGGTCCGGCGCATGCGGCGGCTTGAACACCACCACATCACCGCGCTTGGGCTCGGCCACCGGGATGATCTTGGTATTGGTGATCGGCAAGCGGAAGCCGTAGGAGAACTTGTTGACCAGGATGAAGTCGCCGATCAGCAGGTTGGGCATCATCGAGCTGGAGGGGATCTTGTACGGCTCGGCCACGAAGCTGCGCAGGATCAACACCACCGCCAGCACCGGGAAGAACGCGCGCGAGTAATCCACCACCGCCGGCTCTTCGCTGTCCAGCAGGCTGGCCTTCTCGGCACGGCGCTTGCGCAGGTACAACTTGTCCAGCAGCACCACCAGGCCCGAGCCCAGGGTCAGCACAACCAGGATGATTTCAAACCATTTCATTCAAGTTCCTTCGGAATGGAAACGGGGAATGGGGAGCAGGGAATCGCGCAGTCCAAAGCGTTCTCGCCCGGCCGTTACGACTCCCCATTCCCTACTCTCGATTCACTGTTACTTGTCCATCTGCAGCACAGCAAGGAAGGCTTCCTGTGGAATCTCCACGCGGCCAACCTGCTTCATGCGCTTCTTGCCTTCCTTCTGCTTCTCCAACAGCTTCTTCTTACGCGAAACGTCGCCACCATAGCACTTGGCCAGCACGTTCTTGCGCATGGCTTTGACCGTGGTACGGGCGATGATCTGCGCGCCGATCGCGGCCTGGATGGCCACGTCGAACATCTGCCGGGGAATCAGGTCCTTCATCTTCTCGCACAGCTCGCGACCACGGCGGTCGGCGTGGCTGCGGTGGGCAATCAGCGACAGGGCGTCAACCTTGTCGCCGTTGATCAGCACGTCCAGGCGCACGAACGGGCCGGCGTCGAAGCGCACGAAGTGGTATTCCAGCGAGGCGTAGCCACGGCTGACCGACTTGAGCTTGTCGAAGAAGTCCAGCACCACTTCGGCCATCGGCAGTTCATAGCTGATCTGCACCTGGCTGCCCATGTAGTTGATGCCGATCTGGCTGCCACGCTTCTCTTCGCACAGCTTGATGATGCTGCCGATGTATTCCTCGGGGGTGAGGATGTTGGCGCGGATGATCGGCTCGCGGATCTCTTCCACCTGGTTGACCGGCGGCAGCTTGGCCGGGTTGTCCATCATCACGATGGTCCCGTCGCTCTTGAGCACCTCGTAGATCACCGTCGGTGCGGTGCTGATCAGGTCGAGGTTGTACTCGCGCTCCAGGCGCTCCTGCACGATTTCCATGTGCAACATGCCGAGGAAGCCGCAGCGGAAGCCGAAGCCCATCGCTTCGGAGCTTTCCGGTTCGAAGCGCAGCGCAGCGTCGTTCAGGCGCAGCTTGTCGAGGGCTTCTCGCAGGTCCGGGTAGTCCTCGGCATCGACCGGGAACAGGCCGGCGAACACGCGCGGCTGCATTTCCTGGAAACCGGGCAGCGGCTCGGACGCTGGATCGGCCTGCAGGGTCAGGGTGTCGCCAACCGGCGCGCCGTGTACGTCCTTGATGCTGGCGTTGATCCAGCCCACTTCACCGGCACGCAGCGCAGGCATTTCCTTACGCTTGGGGGTGAAGACGCCGACCTTGTCGACCAGATGCCAACGGCCGGTGGACATGACCTGGATCTTGTCGCCGGCCTTGATCTGGCCCTGCATGACGCGCACCAGCGAGACCACGCCCAGGTAATTGTCGAACCAGGAATCGATGATCAGCGCCTGCAGCTTGTCGCTGCCACGGTCGGCCGGCGGCGGGATGCGGTGCACGATGGCCTCCAGCACCTCTTCCATGTTCAGGCCGGTCTTGGCGCTGACGGCAACCGCATCGGAGGCATCGATACCGATCACCGCTTCGATCTCGGCCTTGGCGCGGTCGATGTCGGCGGTGGGCAGGTCGATCTTGTTCAGCACCGGCACCACTTCCAGGCCCTGTTCGATGGCCGTGTAGCAGTTGGCAACCGACTGCGCTTCCACGCCCTGGGCCGCATCGACCACCAGCAGCGCGCCTTCGCAGGCGGCCAGCGAGCGGCTGACTTCATAGGAGAAGTCGACGTGGCCGGGGGTATCGATGAAGTTCAGGAAGTAGGTCTGGCCGTTGCGGGCCGTATACGGCACCGACACCGACTGCGACTTGATCGTGATGCCACGCTCGCGCTCGATCGGGTTGTTGTCCAGGACCTGCGCTTCCATTTCGCGCGCGGTCAAGCCGCCACACAACTGGATGATGCGGTCGGCCAGGGTGGACTTACCGTGGTCAACGTGGGCAATGATGGAGAAGTTGCGGATCATCCGCATCGAATCATGTGACATAGGTGGCGGCGGCGGCGCTGCGTCGTCAGGATAACGGGCCATTATCGCATGCCGGAGCCAAGCCCCGCACAGGGTTTGGCCGGCAGCTGAACGAAAGGAGCCGCCCGAAGGCGGCTCCCGTTGCAATCACAAGGTCTGGCGGGCTTATTCGCCGGCACGGACCGGGACGAAGGCGCTGTTGGCGCCGGCACGGACCAGCAACATGACCACGTCACCCTTCTTGTAGCTGGCCAGCTCCCGGTTCAGGGCGGCGACGCTGCCCACCGGGGCACGCCCGACCTGCAGCACCACCATGCCCGGGGCCAGACGCGCCTCGCGGCCCGACTGGCTGTTGACGGCGGTGATGCGCACGCCCTCGCCCGACTCCAGGCCAAGCTGGCGACGCTCGGCAGCGGTCAGATCGGCCACTTCCAGCCCCAGCAGGGCATTGGCACCGGCCTGCGGTTTGGCCTCATCGCCAGTGGCGGCGGTATTACCCGGCCGCGCCGCATCCTCGGCCAGTTCGCTCAGGGTAACGGTGATATCGCGTGGCTTGCCGTCACGCAGGATGCTCATCCGCACCTTGCTGCCGGGCGGCATCGCGCCAATCATCGGCGGCAGCTCGCTGGAGGTATTGATCTCGGTGCCATTGACCGCACGGATCACGTCACCCACCTCGATACCCGCCTTGGACGCCGCGCTGTCGGGCACCATCTGGTTGACCAGCGCACCGCGGCTGTCAGGCAGCTTGAAGCCCTGCGCGATGTCGCTGGTCACCTCACCGACCATCACGCCCAACTGGCCGCGGCTGACCTTGCCGGTCTTCTTGATCTGCTCGACCGCGCTCATCGCCAGGTCGATCGGGATCGCGAAGCTGATGCCCATATAGCCGCCGGAGGCGGAGAAGATCTGCGAATTGATGCCGACGACCTCGCCGCGCGTATTCAGCAAGGGACCGCCAGAGTTGCCCTGGTTGATCGCCACGTCGGTCTGGATGAACGGCACATAGCGCTGCTCGTTACCACCGGTATTGCGGCCAAGCGCACTGACGATGCCGGCAGTAACCGAGTGATCCAGGCCGAACGGCGAGCCGATCGCCACCACCCACTGGCCCGGCTTGAGGCTGTTGGAGTCGCCAACGCGCACGGTCGGCAGGTTCTTGGCCTCGACCTTCAACAACGCCACGTCGTACTGGGCATCGCTGCCAACCACCTTGGCGGTGAACTCGCGGCGATCACTCAAGGTGATCTTGACCGACTCGGCACCATCGATGACGTGGTGGTTGGTCAGCACATAGCCGTCATTGGAGATGATGAAGCCCGAACCCATGCTGCGCCCACGCGGCCCGCTGTCCGGCCCTTGCTGGCCAGGCCCCGGCATCTGGAAATCCGGACCGAAGAAGCGGCGGAAGAACTCCGGCATCTGGTCCATGTCCGGGCCCTGCTGGGCAGCGCGCGGATTGCGGCGCGCGCCAATCACGGTATCGACCTTGACCACGCCCGGGCCAACCTGGTCGACCAACTGGGTGAAGTCAGGCAGGCCCTGCACCAGCTGCGGCGCGGGGGCGGCGCGGGTGGCGGTCGCCTGCGCGGCAGGCGCATCCGGTGCCGGGCTCTGCGCGCAGGCCACCAACGGCAGGGTCATCGCCAGCAGGCCAAACACCTTGTTTTGGATACGTGGGGTCATCAGCTTCGAGCCTCCAATTCAGTCAAAGCGGGAAAGAACAGCCAAGCCCGGTACGCCCAACCACAGCGCACAAACCTGGAATCCGGGGAAAACCGGGCGCCCTGAGGCGGGCGACCGGCAAGCAACACTCATTGACGCGGCAACAGCCTGCGCGACTCGGCATCGTCGGCACCCTGTGTCGGCATGCGCGGTTCAAACGGGTAGAACGTCGCCCCGCCCTGCTCCTGCGCAGGGAAACTGGCGTTGAGCGCCCCCTGCGACAGCGACGGCGCCACCGTCGAGCGTGGCCATGGCCGTGCATGCAGCACGCCATTGCCGGTGGCAAACGGGTCCTGGCGCAACGCCGGGGTTGCCGGCAGTACCGGCGCGGAAGCAATCGCCCGTTGCGGCTCGGCCATACGCGCGGTACCAGCCCGCGCTGCCTGCTGGGTACGGGTCGCGCTACCGCGGCGAGCGCTGGCATCCTGGCGACGGGTCACGGCTGCGGCAACCGCAGGTGCCGCCGCAACCAGACCGGCGACATTGCCGGCATCAGCTGCGGTAGGGGCCGAAGGCTGCACAGGTGCGGGAGCAACTTCCGCCGTGGTCGCGATGACCGGCGTCGGTGCATTCGTTTCAGGCAGCTGTTCGCGGGCCATGAACAAGGCCACGGCAGCCACCGAGGCAGCCAGAGCGGCACCGCCGCCCCACCGCCGCCAACCTGTCCGCGCGGCACGTTGCGGCGCACGTTGTGCTGCGGTCGCGGCCACGAGCGGCCCGTTCTGCAACGCATCCGCGTCCACGGCCTGGCGCACGCGCGCACTGAAATCGAAGGGAGCCGGTGCGCAGGCCTGGCCGCGCATCACGTCACCCACTACCTGCCAGCGCTCCTGGCAGGCTGAAAGCTCGCTGTCGTGTTCCAAGCGGCGCAGCATGAAGCGCGCCTCGTCGGCAGCCAGCTCGCCATCCACCAGCGCCGACAGCTGCTGGCGGTAGTGCAATTCGAATTTGTCCGGCGCAGCACCGGCCGACACCGGGTTACGGTCTTGCGGGTTCATACGCGACTCCGTTCACGGGTAGCGCTGGGGCTATCCAGCAAGGGACGCAGCTGTGTATCGATGGCCTCGCGGGCACGGAAGATCCGCGACCGCACCGTGCCGATCGGGCATCCCATTTTCTGCGCGATATCCTCGTAACTCATGCCTTCCACCTCTCGCAACGTAATGGCTGAGCGCAGCTCTTCGGGCAACGCATCAACCGCCTTCATCACGGTCTGTTCCAGTTCCTGGCGCATCAACTCACGCTCGGGCGTGTCGTTGTCGCGCAAGCGGACCCCACTGTCGAACTGCTCGGCGTCGCCGATCTCGATGTCGTCGGTGGGGGGGCGCCGGTTGTGTGCTGCCAGGTAGTTTTTTGCGGTATTCACTGCGATCCGATGCAACCAGGTATAGAACTGGGCGTCGCCACGGAAATTCCCGAGCGCACGGTAAGCGCGCACGAAAGTGTCCTGGGCCACGTCCTGACATTCACTCCAGTCGGCGATGTAGCGCCCGATCAACGCGATGATCCGATGCTGATACTTGCGCACCAACACATCGAACGCCGCGCTTTCGCCGCGCTGCACACGCCGGACCAGTTCCAGGTCCAGCTCCTGCGGTGTTTCAACCTCGGCCATAACGGGCCGCACTCCTGTCAGCCCAACCGACGTCGGGCAATAAGACCGCTGTTCGCGGCAAAAGTTCAGCACCCTGTCCCAGCAGCACCGCACCAGCTTTTAACTCCCGTTCGGCTAACCTCCGGGGGCGCTGACCAGATAAGCCCAACACACTTCCTGACATTGGGATTTGACGGCAGGGAAACAACCTCTGGATCATAGCGGTCTTCTCCATACACAACCGGATGGAACGTCCCATGCTCTCAGGCTTCGACGGGCTCCGCTTCAATCATTGGCAAACCGAGCTGCGCGAGGATGGCGTGGCAGTGCTCAGCCTCGACCGCAAGGACAGCCCGGTCAATGCCATGTCGCAGGACGTGCTGCTGGAACTGGGCGACATCGTCGAGCGCCTGGCCATCGACCCGCCCAAGGGCGTGGTGGTGCGCTCGACCAAGGCGGCCGGCTTCATCGCTGGCGCCGACCTGAAGGAATTCCAGGAATTCGACCGCCGCGGCACCGTCAATGACGCCATCCGCCGCGGCCAGAGCGTCTACCAGAAGCTGGCCGAACTGCCCTGCCCGACCGTCGCCGCGATCCACGGCCACTGCCTGGGCGGCGGCACCGAGCTGGCGCTGGCCTGCCGCTACCGCGTGGCGTCCAACGATCAGTCCACCCGCATCGGCCTGCCCGAGACCCAGCTGGGCATCTTCCCGGGCTGGGGTGGCAGTGCACGCCTGCCACAGCTGGTTGGTGCGCCAGCGGCGATGGACATGATGCTGACCGGCCGCACCCTGTCGGCTTCGGCCGCGCGCGCGATCGGCCTGGTCGACAAGGTCGCCGCCCCGGCGGTGCTGGTCGACGCGGCCATCGCCTTGCTGCAGACCGGCGTGACCCGCCCGTTCAAGCAGCGTGCCACTGCCTGGGCCACCAATACCTTCCTGGCCCGCAAGATCCTCGCCCCGCAGATGGCCAAGCAGGTCGCACGCAAGGCCAAGAAGGACCAGTACCCGGCGCCCTACGCGCTGATCAGCACCTGGGAGCGCACCGGCGGCAGCCCGATCCAGAAGCGCCTGGATGCCGAGCGCCGCGCCGTGGTCAAGCTGGCCAGCAGCCCGACCGCGCGCAACCTGATCCGCATCTTCTTCCTGACCGAACGGCTCAAGGGCCTGGGCGGCAAGGACTCTGGCATCAAGCACGTGCACGTGGTCGGTGCCGGCGTGATGGGCGGCGATATTGCGGCCTGGGCGGCCTACAAGGGCTTCAACGTGACCCTGCAGGACCGTGAGCAGCGCTTCATCGACCCGGCCATGGCCCGCGCGCAGGCGCTGTTCGACAAGAAGGTGCGCGATGAGAGCAAGCGCCCGGAAGTGGCCGCACGACTGAAGGCCGATCTCGCCGGTGACGGCGTTGCCGATGCCGATCTGGTGATCGAAGCCATCATCGAGAACCCGGAAGCCAAGCGTGCGCTGTACCAGACGCTGGAGCCGAAGATGAAGGCCGACGCGCTGCTGACCACCAACACCTCCTCGATCCCGCTGGTCGAGCTGCGTGATCACATCCAGCGTCCGGCACAGTTTGCCGGCCTGCACTACTTCAACCCGGTCGCGCAGATGCCGCTGGTGGAGATCATCCACCACGACGGCATGGCGCCGGAAACCGAGAAGCGCCTGGCTGCGTTCTGCAAGGCGCTGGGCAAGTTCCCGGTGCCGGTGGCCGGCACGCCCGGCTTCCTGGTCAACCGCGTGCTGTTCCCGTACATGCTGGAAGCCGCCACCGCCTATGCCGAAGGCATCCCCGGCCCGGTGATCGACAAGGCGGCGGTCAAGTTCGGCATGCCGATGGGCCCGATCGAGCTGCTGGATACGGTGGGCCTGGACGTGGCCGCAGGCGTGGGCAAGGAGTTGGCGCCCTTCCTCGGCCTGCAGATCCCGGCCGCACTGGCGACCGTCGAGCCGAACAAGCGCGGCAAGAAGGACGGCCAGGGCATCTACAAGTGGGAGAACGGTCGCGCGGTGAAGCCGGAAGTCGCCAAGGACTACCAGGCGCCGTCGGATCTGGAAGACCGCTTGATCCTGCCGCTGCTCAACGAGGCCGTGGCCTGCCTGCACGAGGGCGTGGTCGCCGATGCCGACCTGCTCGATGCCGGCGTGATCTTCGGCACCGGTTTCGCCCCGTTCCGTGGCGGCCCGATCCAGCATATCCGTACCACCGGCGTGGATGTCCTGGTCGAGAAGCTGAAGACCTTGCAGGCACGCCATGGCGATCGCTTTGCACCGCGCCAAGGCTGGGACATGCCGGAGCTGCGTGAGCCGGTGGTTTGAGCTTCTGCGGGTTGCTTGATTGAACGAAAAACGGAGCCGAAAGGCTCCGTTTTTCGTTCAATCTGTAGTGCCGAGCCATGCTCGGCAGTGGCCTTGCCGGCACGCGCCCCAGGTTGTGGGAGCGGCGTCAGCCGCGAAGCCACAGATCAATCAGATTGCAGTTGTACCGGTGATTTCAGCGATGCCAGCTTCGCGGCTGACGCCGCTCCTACAACGTCGAAAATCTACCGGTAAAGCCTCTGCCG
>NZ_JASCOR010000069.1 GCF_029959445.1 Stenotrophomonas sp. PS02298
GAGCCATGCTCGGCAGTGGCTCTACCGGTGAAGCCTCTGCCGAGCATGGCTCGGCACTACACAAAAAAGCCCGGCATTGCCGGGCTTCTTCTTGGATCTTCGCTCATCCTTACTTGAACAGCGTGTCCGGGTATTCCGGCTTCTGCTCACGGGCCAGCAGTTGCTGCAGGCCTTCGGATGGGCTGAGTTCGCCGTGCAGTACCGACTGCACTGCCTTGGAGATCGGCAGGTCGATGCCATGGCGATCGGCCTGACGCATGACTTCATCGGCGGTCTGCACCGATTCAACCACCTGGCCGATTTCCTTCACCGCATCGGGCAGGCTCTGGCCGCGACCAAGCGCCAGGCCCAGGCGGCGGTTGCGTGACAGGTCGCCGGTACTGGTCAACACCAGATCGCCGAGGCCGGCCAGGCCCATCAGGGTTTCCGGCTTGCCACCGATGGCAGCGGCCAGCCGCAGCATTTCATTGAGGCCGCGGGTGATCAGGCCGGCACGGGCATTCAAGCCCAGCTGCATGCCATCGGCCACGCCGGTTGCCACCGCCAGCACGTTCTTCATCGCCCCGCCCAGCTCGGCACCGACCATGTCGTCGCCGGTATAGGCGCGGAACGCCGGGCCGTGCATGGCGTCTGCCACCTGCTGGGAGAACGCATCGTCATCACCGTGGACGGTGATGGCGGTGGGCAGGCCGAGGGTGACTTCCTTGGCAAAGGACGGGCCGGTGACAACGGCCAACGGCACGTCCGGGCCCAGCACTTCACGCGCTACTTCATGCAGGAAACGGCCCGAGCCGGGCTCGAAGCCCTTGGTCGCCCAGGCCACGCCTGCCCCCGCCGGCCGCAGCGGCGCCAGCGCGCGCACGGTTTCGGCAAAGGCATGCGAAGGCACCACCACCAGGATCCAGTCTGCCCCGGTAACGGTGGCAGCCAGGTCGGTGCTGGCGCGCAAGGATTCTGGCAAGGGAATCCCCGGCAGATACCGGGGATTCTCATGACGCTGATCAATCGCCTCGATTACCGCTGCATCACGTCCCCACAGCACGGTCGTATGACCGTGCCGGGCCAACAGTGTGGCCAGCGCGGTGCCCCAGGAGCCCGCGCCGACAACGGCGATCTTTTCTGCGTCGTTCGTACTCATACAGAAACGCAGGCGCCGATCAGGCGTTGCCAGCCGGCTCGGAGTCGGCCAGCGACGGCTCGCCCTGCTGCTGACGCTGACGCAGGGTTTCAGCGTACAGGCCTTCGAAGTTGATCGGCTGCAGGTAGAACGGCGGGAAGCCGCCAGCCTGGATCAGGTCCGAGACAATCGAACGCACGTACGGGAACAGGATGTTCGGGCACTGGGTGCCGAGCAGCACGTCGATCGCCTGCGGCTCCAGACCGATCAGGCCGAACACGCCAGCCTGCTCGACTTCGGCCACATAGGCGGTCTTGTCACCGGCCTTGCAGGTCAGGGTCACGCCCAGCACCACTTCGAAAGCGGTCTCGGACAGGCGCTGTACCTTCTGGTTCAGGTTCAGCTGCAGGTCCGGCTGCACGTTCTCGTTGAAGATGACCGGGGAATTCGGCGACTCGAACGAAACGTCCTTGACGTAGATCTTCTCGATGGTGAAAGCCGGGCCGTTGGCGGATTCGTCGGCCGGGACTACGCCGTTGGTGTTCTCTTCGGACATTGCTCAAGACTCCAGAACAGATTGTTCATTGAATGGGATTAGTACAAGACCAGCGATGGGGGCGGTTGCCCACCTACACAAGCCCTGACTGAAAATTTGCTGACTCAGTTACGGCCCTTGACCAGCAGCAGATCTGCTGCCTGCCAGGCCGGCAAACCACCGTCGAGCACATAAACCTGCTCGTAACCGGCTTTTTTCAGTGCTTTGGCTGCTGTTGCCGAGGCATTGCCGGTACGGCACAGCAACACCACCGGGCTCTGCTTGGCATTGGCCAGCAGCTTGTGCGCCGGGGTCAACTGGGCCGGCTGCACATTGCGGCTGCCGGCAATATGGCCCTTCTCGAAGTCGGCGGCAGCCGACAGATCGATCACGGTCGCACCGCCGGCATTGATCATATGGGTCAATTCAGACGGCTTGAGCGACTTGTAGCCACGGAACAGGCGGGCGATCTCGGTGGCAATGATGGCCACCGTCAGGCCGACCAGGGCCAGCGACAGCATCGGATTTCGGCCGGCGAAGGCCAGCAACTCTTCGTAATTCACTCAGGTCACGGGTCGATAAGAGGGCATGGATTGTCGCACAGCCGGTGAAAATGCAGCCAATGCCTCATTGGCCCTGCCAGAAGTCCGGCAAACCGGCTGCCTGCCACCAACGCTTGGCTTCCGGATCCCAGCGCCAGCGCTCGTTCACGATGACCGTCCGCTCTGCCTGGGTATTCCGGTTGATGACGCCCATTTCGATGCGTCGCTCGATGCTGCCGTCGGCGCCGGCAGCTGCTGAACGCTCGCGGTAGCTGGACACCTGCACCTGCCGGTAGCGCTCGCGCTGCAGGTCGGTGATCGGGTGCTGCTGCAGGTAGAGCGGGTCGATGAATTCTTCCGCCTTGTCGAAATCGCCCCAGCGCACGGCCGCAACGTAGGCCTCCTGCGTAGGCACCAGCTTGTTGCGCTGTGAGCGGCTCGGGCCCTCTGCCTGGGCTGAACCAGCGACCAGCAACAGGGCGACGACAACGGACTGGAACAGGTTTCGGAACATGCAGGCCCCCTCGGTGATGCCCGATCTTAGCCTTTGCCGAGGGCAACGAAACGGCCCTCGAACTCGGCCGCCCCACCTTCGATCGCCGCCCGTACCGTCACCCGCGCACGGCCGCGCTTACTGAACGTGGTCAGGAATTCATCCCAGTCCTGGTCCGGCGCCAGCCGCGCGGTTGCCAGCAGGTCGCCATACACTGGCGCACGGTAGCGGATGTTGCTGTCGGCCACGTACACCTCGGCCTGCTGGCCGGCCAAACCCAGGCGCATGCTGACCAGCGCCCAACCCGACAGGGTCATCACCGACGCCAGGCTGCCGCCGAAGGCGTTGCCCTTGTCGTTGATGTTGACGTCCAACGGCGCCTGCATGCGCAGCACGCCGTTGTCATAGCCCGCAATGCGAATGCCCATCGCCGCAACCGGCGGCATTGCGGTAAGAGTGCGCTGGAGGTTCTCCAGCAGCACGGAGTCAGCAAAATGTTCGGACATGTACGCGCACGCAAAACGGAAAGCGCCCGCATAATGCATGGAATGAATCGCCCCGCCTATGTGCCAGCCGACACGGTCTGGCATCTCATCTCGATGCGTCCGCAAGGGCAACACGACACAGTGCGCAGCGCAGCGGCGCGTTTGGGTGCACGTACGCTGGCGTTGTCGCCTTGGCGACTGCAGATGCGTACCGACGAGGAAACACGCGAGCAGCTGAACGCAGCACGCGATTACGACCGACTGGTGTTCACCAGCCCCGCCGCGGCCGAAGCCGCTGCGCGGCTGTTGCCATTGGCCGAGCTTCGCGCAGGCAGCCTGATTGCCGTTGGCGAAGGCACCGCGCGCGCCTTGCGTCGCCGCGGTGCGACCAGCGTACAGGCGCCGGCCCGGATGGACAGCGAAGGCCTGCTGGCCTTGCCCGCCATGCAGCACCTGCATGGATTGCGCGTGGCCTTGGTCACCGCTCCCGGCGGCCGCGGCGTGATTGCCGCGCAGGTGCGCGAACGTGGCGCCAAGCTGCAACGCATCGATGTTTACGAACGCGTGCCATTGCCGGTCAGCAAGGCCACCATTGCGCGCCTGCAGGCACTGCCAACGCCTTATGTGGTGGCGGTCAGCAGCGGCGAAGCCTTGCAGACGGTGCTGCCGTATCTGCCGCCAGACCTGTTGCAGTGCTGGCAGCAGGCCGCAGCGGTCACCGCCAGCGCACGGCTGGCCGAACTTGCCACCGAGCTTGGCTTCCGCAATGTCAGCGTTGCCGCCGGTCCCTTGCCGGGCCAGCTGGCCAGCGCCGCCCACGCCGCGCTTTTCCCGGCCGCAGGCTGAGTACAGAACCAAAGGCGACTTGCAGGCATGCAGCGCGCGGGCGATGCTTTGCCTGCACCAACAGCGTGGTCACCCTTGTGTCGTGGCCATGCCCGCCAAGGATGTTGCCCCCCGATGAATGAAGACGTCGCACCCGTTCAACCGCGCCGGCCCCTGCGCTGGCTCCTGCCGCTGATCGCCATCGCCGTGCTGGTCGCTGCCGGCTGGTTTGGCTGGCACAGCTGGCAGAGCCGCCAACAGCAGGCCGACCTGGCCCGCGACAGCGCGACCCAGCAATTGAACGCCATGCAGCAGGGGCTGGACGCCCTGCGCCGCGACCAGCGCGCCAATGCCCGCAGCATCCAGGACGCCGCCGCCACCAATCGCGTGCTGCGCGACGAAGTGCTGGGGCTGAGCCAGCGCAACGCGCTGCTGGAAGAAAACCTTGCCCAGTTGGCCGACAGCTCGCGCCAGGGCGCGCAGGCCGTGCGCCGCGAAGAAGCCGAACTGCTGCTCAACCAGGCCCAGCAGCGGCTGACCTTCGCCGGTGATCTGGACGGTGCGCGTCGCCTGTATGCATTGGCCGCCAGCGCGCTGGAAGGCATCGACAGCCCCGACTACCTCAACCTGCGCCAGGCCTTGATCCAAGAGCGCAATGCGCTGGATGCGCTTGGCCCCGGCGTGCGCGCCCGCACCGCTGCCCAGCTTGAGCAGTGGTCCACTGAACTGGAACACCTGCCCGAACACCTGCAGCTACCCGCCGACACCCAGCAACCGTGGTGGCAGCAGATGCTGTCGCCGCTGGTGCAGATCCGCCCGGCCGACGGCAAGGTCCTGGTTGCCCGCTCCGAACGCATCGCCGCCAATGACTCGCTGCAGATCGAGCTGAGCCTTGCCCGCGCCGCCCTCGAACGTGGCGACGGCAAGGCCTGGCAGCAGGCATTGGACCGCGTGGACGGCTGGCTGCAGCGGCTGTGGCCGGATTCACCGCAGCGCCAGCTGCGCCGCAGTGAGCTGCGTGAGATGCGCGGCATGGAACTGCGCCCCAACCTGCCGGAACTGGGCAGCACCCTGCAGCAACTGCGCAGCACGCGCGCCGCCAAGGACGCACCATGAAGGCCTTCCGTTCATTGTTACTGGTGTTGCTGGTCGCCGCTGCCGGCATCTTTGGTGCGCAATGGCTGGGCCAGGACTCGGTGCGCGCCCTGGGCGAAGTGATCGTCCGTGCCGGCGACCACGACTACATCGCCACCTTGCCGCAAGCCGCGTTGGCGGTACTGATCGCCGCTTTGCTGGTATGGCTGCTGTGGTCGCTGATCAGCACCCCGTTCCGGGCCTGGGCACGGCATCGCCGCAAGCAGGGCCGCGCGCGCCTGATCGATGGCCTGCAGGCATTGGACAACGGCCAATGGCAACGCGCGGAAAAACTGCTGCAGAGCGCGGCAACCGAGAAAGCCGTGCGTCCTATCGCCCTGGTGGCCGCCATGCGCGCGGCCGAAGCACGCGAGGACAACAGCAGCGCCGGCCAGCATCTGCAGCAATTGGCCGAAGCCGACCCGCACCTGCATGCCCTGCACAGCGCCGAGCGCTGGCTGCAGCTGGACAAGCCGCTGGAAGCGATCAACGCGCTGGACCTGCCGGCCCTGCAACCGCTGCCGCCACGCGGCCTGTGGCTACGCACCGAGGCCTTGCAACGCGCTGGCCGCGCCGAAGAGGCCTATGGCCAGCTTGGCGCGCTGCGCCAGCAGCAGGTGCTGCCACCCAGCGCGGTTGCCGGCCTGGAAACCACGCTCGCCCTGCAGATGCTGGACGAAGCCAGCGACGTCAATACGCTGGCTGCACGCTGGGAAGTGCTGCCCAAGTCCGTGCGGGTCAGCCCGCAGGCGGTGGCGCGCTACGCGCAGCGCGCGGTTGCACTGAACTGGACCGATGTCGCCCTGCGCAGCATCGAACAGACCCTGGACAGCCACTGGGACGAAGCGCTGGTCAGCTTGTACACGCAGCTGCCGGTGGAGAAATTCGATTCGCGCCGGGCAAGCGCCCAGCGTTGGCTGCAGTCGCATCCCAACAGCCCCGCACTACTGCTGGGCCTGGCCCGTCTTGCCGTTGGCCAAGGCCAATGGGCGCAAGCCGAGGAGTTCCTGCACCGGGCCATCGCCCAGGATGCCGGCGCCGACGCCTGGGATGCCTTGGGCGAGGTGTTTGCCGCACAGGACGAGCAGGCGCTGGCCAGCCAGTGCCTGCTCAATGCCGTGCGCCAGCGCCGCGGCGAAACGCCGCAGCCGATCCAACGCCGCACCCTGCACCAGCAGATCCAGGACCAGGCCGTGGCCGAAGAACGCGATGCCCATGGTTTTCCGCGTTTGCCGGGCTGAGTCTCTGCAGGTGCACCCTCGACGCTTTCCGTAACGAGCCGCAATGAACATACCTCCGGATATCCATGCGCGCGTGGTCGCACTGACCGACGCGATCCTCAGCGCCTGCGAAGATGGCGAAGAAGACGCCAGTGCATCGCTGTATGCACAGCTGCATGCTTACTGCGACTCAATCGCGGCTGCCGGCCGTGATCATCCATTCCTGTGGGAAACGCTGGCAGACTTCACCGGCGATGATCACCTCGCCATCAACCACTACACCCACGCATTGATGCTTGCCAACGCAGCGCAGGCCATCAACTACGAAGCCTCGATCTGCCTGGCACTGGCCGAACGTCATTCCAACCTGGGCGATGTTGCCGCGGCCCACGAACACGCGCTGCGCGCAGATGCATTGGCACAGCGCACGGACGACCTGCCACTGCGCCAGGCCATCAGCCAGTTCCTGCTGGATCACGCACAGGCGGCCAACGAGGGCTGAGCTGGCGCTGCATCGTCCGGGCGCATTGCGCTCGCCCGGACTTCGTTGGCCGCTGTCGAACTAGTCGCGGCGATACGGATAGCGCGGCAGGCGTGCCAGAAACGCCGGCGATACCCCGCGATACACGGCCAAGCTCACATCGATCTTCTTGGGCTTGAGTATCTGCATGCCGATCAGGCCCCACAGCACCATCACCAGGAAGGTCAGTATCCCCAGGCCGATCACCGCGCCACTGTCGAACAGAAAACAGCCAAACAGCGGCACCAGCGACGCCCACGCCATCAGGATGAAATTCAGCCGCCGCTTGCGATGTGCCGAACACAGGCCGACGTTGTGCACTGCCGTCTTGCGCACCGCCAGTGCGGCAATCAGATAGACCAGGATGTGCAGCAGGATCAGCAGATACAGCCACGGCGAGTGCCAGTAGAACTTGCGCTGGCGGTATTCCAGCGCCGGCTTTCCGCATTTCACGCAGTAGCGCGGCAGATCGCTATGCGGCAAGGCCAGCAGCTGATCGCCATCACGCCAGCAGGTGCCGTTGTCCGGGCTGGTGTTGGCAAGCGGTGGCGGCAAGGCCTCCGGCGCGGCATACGGGTTGAACTCATCCATTCGTTACGTCCCCTGTGAGATTCCAACGGACCGCCTCCCAAGCGACCCACATCTGCGCCATTGGCGTGGCATCGCAGCATGCGGCGGCAGAATCCGTCGTTGAAACGGCGCTCAGAACACAGCCAATGAACACACCGCCAGCTACGCCGCTCAGCGCCGCCCTTGTTGTGGCTTGACGTCGCTCGCATCGTCACTGGCAGCTGCATCTGCAGCCACTCCCGCCGCATAGGCGGCATCTGCGGCTGCTGCGGCGGCGGCAGCTGCCGCATCGGCGGCGGTGCGGGCTGCGGCCTCCGCCGCCTCCGGCGAAATCGGGCCCGCTGCCGTCTCCTCGGCCGGCGGCGGCGCATTCGCGTCCACCGCCATGGTGTTCATCGCGCTGTTTTCGGCGATCAGCTGCAGCTGCTGTGCGATCTCGGCGACGTATTGGCGACGCGCGCGTTCGCGCTCCTGCCCAGGCACCAGACGCTCCGGCAGTGGCTGCAGGCGCTCGAAGCGGGCGCGCGCGGCATCGAAGCGCGACAACCTGCGCTCCCATTCGCCCAGCAGCATCTGGCAGTACAGCCAGGGTTCGTCCTTATCAGCGGCGGCGCGCGCATCCGGACATTGTTGCGCGACCGCCGCCGATGCGGCTTGCACGTAGCGCGGGTATTGTTCCGGCGATGCCTGCCAGGTTGCGCTCTGCAACACCCCGGCACGATCCTTCAACGGCGCATCGACGGCTTCGAACAGGCGCGACAGCAACCAGTAGCTGGTTTCAGTACCACGCATGCGCTGGTAGTCGTCGCTTTCGACCACTGCCGTCAGGCGCTTGATCTCGTCGGCGCTGTAATCGTCCTTGTAGATGACGAAGCCGTTGCCCGGACAGGACACCAGTGGCCACGGCGATTGGATGGCGCCATGCAGGCGTCCATCGAGGAAGTGGCCAAACGCCGTGCCAGACCCCATTTCCTGCGCACTGAAGCGCTCGCCGCCGATCGGGCAGACATGCTCCACCTGCATGAAGGTCATCGCGGCGGCAGGCGCCGCCCATCCTGCCAACAGCACAGCCAAACCGATCGCAATACGCTTCATGCCCTGCCCCATCCTTTGGTAGGCAACCATTGTAGTGCCGACCCATGGTCGGCAAAGAGCATTACCGGGAGCGCCGCTGCTGTAGTGCCGACCCATGGTCGGCAGGGGGCATTACCGGCAAGGCCTCTGCCGAGCATGGCTCGGCACTACAAGCGCATCAGCGCTCGACGATGGCGACCACGCCCATGCCGCCGGCGGTGCAGATCGACACTAGTGCACGACCGCCGCCGCGAGCAGCGAGCTCCTTGGCCACGGTGCCGATGATGCGGGCGCCGGTGGCTGCGAACGGGTGGCCGGTGGCCAGCGAAGAGCCCAGCGGGTTGATCTTGGCCGGATCGATACGGCCCAGCGCTGCATCCAGGCCCAGGCGGTTGCGGCAGTAGTCCTCGCTTTCCCAGGCACTCAGCGTGCACAGCACCTGTGCGGCGAAGGCTTCGTGGATTTCATAGATATCGAAATCCTGCAGGGTCAGGCCATTGCGCTTGAGCATTTCCGGCACGGCGGTGGTCGGTGCCATCAGCAGGCCTTCGCCATGCACGAAATCCACTGCCGAAACCTGCGAATCGCGCAGATAGGCCAGCGGCTCGTGGCCGTGCGCGCGCGCCCATTCCTCGCTGGCCAGCAGCACCGCCGCGGCGCCATCGGTCAACGGGGTGGAATTGGCAGCGGTCAGGGTGCCGCGACCAGAGGCCTTGTCGAAGGCCGGCTTCAAGGTGGCCAGCTTTTCCAGCGAAGTATCCGGGCGCAGGATGTTGTCGCGCTCGACGCCGCGGAACGGTGCGATCAGGTCGCTGAAGAAGCCGCGCTCGTAAGCGGCAGCCAGCTTCTTGTGCGAAGACACCGCCCATTCGTCCTGGGCTTCACGCGAGATGTTCCATTCCTTGGCCATGTCCTCGCAGTGGTCGCCCATGCTCTTGCCGGTGCGCGGCTCGGCCACGCCCGGGAACTCGGGCTTGAGCTCGGAGAACTTGAAGCCCTTCAGCAGGGTGCGGATCTTGTCGCCGGTGCTCTTGGCACGGTTGGCCGCAAGCAGGCGCGCGCGCAGCTTCTTGCCGTAGACGATCGGCACGTCGGAGGTGGTATCCGAACCACCGCCGATGCCGGATTCGATCTGCCCCAGGGCGATCTTGTTGGCGACGGTGATGATGCTGTCCAGCGAGGTACCGCAGGCGCGCTGCAGGGTGATGCCCGGGGTCAGCGGCGACAGGCCGGATGACAGTGCGGCCTCGCGGCCGAGGTTCCAGTCGCTGGGGTGCTTGATCACCGCGCCCATCGCCACTTCGCCCAACTGCTGGCCGTGCAGGCCGAACCGTTCAACAAGCGCCCCAAGCGTACGGACCGACATGCCAAGGTTGCCAACGTCCGAATAAGCGGTGTTCTGACGGCAGAACGGGATGCGGACACCACCGAGGATGGCGACGGGTCGAGCGCTGGGCATGCGGGTACCTGACATGGGAAAGAGTGTTCAAAGTGGCCTGCACGCGATAGCAGGCATAATGGTGTTGAGTGTAGCTTCGAGGCCGTGATGGGCCAACCGCGAATCATGAGCAATTCAAACCCCGACGTGAACGCCCTTGGCGTAGTGGCATTGGAACTGGCTGGCGGCGAGCAGCCCGGCAAGGCAGCCCTGGGCTCCGAGCAGGCTGGTGAGCTGGCTGCGCTGATCGGCCGTGACCTGACCAAGCTGGTACCGCAGGTCAGCGAACTGGACCTGGTATTCGCCGCCGCGCATTTCGACCCGGCCGAAGTCCTGCGTCCCGGCCTGCCCATTCATCGGCGCCTGGAAGAGCTGCAGATGCGTGCCCCCGGCCGCAATCATGGTGCTCGCCTGCTGGCGTTTGGTGCCGATGCCAATGGCGAGATCCCGCTGCCGCTGCAAGCCGATCCCGCACTGACCGGCGGTGCGCTGCGACTGCTGCCGTTCGTGCTGGCTGGCGGTGAAGCGGCCGTGCGCCATGACGTGCGCGATGCGCTGGAAGACGTGCTGCTGGCCAATGGCATGGCACAGCCGGACACCGCGCTGCTGGCACAGAACAGCTTTGCCGCACAGATCGAACACGCGCGCTATTTCACCGTCAACGACCTGGCCGCGATGATGGCCATGCAATATGACAACCAGGGCCTCGCTGATCTGTGGCCAATACTGGAGACAGCGATGTTCGCGCCGAACGAAGAGCAATGGCTGGAGGCATCACCCGAGCCGTTGCTGCGTTACGTCGGCGGCGAAGTGCGGATGGCCTTGTTCGATCCGGCCGGTTGGTGCGCGCATTACGCGCAGGACAAGAACGACTGCGATCGTCTGCAGCGTGTGTACGAGCAGTACATGATGCGCCAGCGGCAGATGGCCGCGGTGTTGGAAGCGCATGGCATCGATGTGCTGTATGTGCATGTGAATGCCGGACAGGATGCGAAGGCCCTGCTGGCGCATTGAGTGCGTGCTGTTGAATGCAGAAAAGGCCGCGTAAGCGGCCTTTTCTGTTCCCGCAGTACTGCATGCACTGCCCCCTCCCTTTGCCGAAGGCAAGGGGAGGGTTGGGGAGGGGTGCTGTTGCTGTTGCCTTTTGTCTGACCTCGGTCATCCGACCGGAAAACTCAGCAACTGGTCAATCTGATAGCTCTGAGTGGAGAGCAGGTGCGAAGGTGAAGGCCAAAGCCACAGCCGAAGCCAAAGCACCCCTCCCCAACCCTCCCCTTCGCTGCGCGAAAGGGAGGGAGACAAGCCTTGGCGTCGGCTAGGTCAGGAAGACCGTCACTGCACCTTGGTGATGACCGCGCACGCCAGGCGTGCACCTGCATTGCCGGTCGGCTGGGTCTTGTAGTCGTCCGGGTCGGCGTGGACGATCAGGCCGCGGCCGACGATGTCGAAGCCATCGCCAACACCGACGTTGACGTTGCTCGCCACCGGGCCATCGATATGCGCGTTGCCCTGCGCGTCGGCCTTGATGTTGGGCATGTCGCCACCGTGATGCATGGCGGTGCTGATGCTGCCGTGCTCGCTGCTGCCCGGGTTGAAGTGGCCGCCTGCGCTGGTGCCATCCGGTGCGCTGCAATCGCCCTTCTCGTGGATGTGGAAGCCGTGCTCGCTGTCCGGCTTCAAGCCAGTGATGTCACCGCTGGCGCGCAGCTGGCCGTCGACCAGGCTGAAGTTGATGGTGCCGGCGACCGTGCTGTCCTTGGTCGGCTGCAACTGTGCGGTGGCGATCGGCTTGGCCATTTCCGGCGGTGCGGCCGGGTCGGCAACTGGCGTGGTGGCCGCTTCAGCCGCAACGGTCTCAGCCGGTGCGGCATCGGGCTCTGCGCCCTTGTTGCAGGCGGTGAGGGCCAGGGCGCTGGCGAGGAACAGGCTGGTGTGGATCAGTCGCATTGGTTGACTCCCTTGCTGGTCTGGATCGAATCCGGGTTGGACTTGCAGGTGGCGCTCAACGCACCACACGAATCACCGCACAGGCGACACGCGCACCTGCATTGCCGGCCGGTTGGCTGCGGTAATCGTCGGCTGACGCATGTACCACCAGTGCGCGCCCAGCGACGTCGTTTGCAGCACCACCGCCGAGGGTAACGCCGCGAAGATGAACGTCTACGTTCGCCACGCCTTTGGCATCGGCCTGCAGGTTGTCCATGTCGCCGGCATGGTGCGCGCCCGCAGCGGCGCGGCCGTGCTGCTGCATGCCCGGGTTGAAGTGGCCGCCGGCGCTGCTGGCATCCACCGCGCTGCAATCGCCTTTCTCATGCACATGGAAGGCGGCCTGCTGGCCGCGCGGCAAGCCACCGATCACACCGGTGATATGCACCCCGCCAGCTCCCGGCACCAGTGCGAGACGGCCACTGACCAGACTGGCCGAGGCCGGTGCGAGATTCGCTTCGGCCATCCTGGCGGTGCTGACCGTCGCCACCGGCGGCGGCGCCTCCGGCTTGGGTGCGGGCGTCGATCCACAGGCGCTGAGCAGCAGCGCTGCGGCGACGGCGGCGGTAACGGGTAGCAGGATGCGCATCGATATCTCCTTGCAACAGATCAGGCGGGCCGGTGCCATGTTCAACTGCCGCGACGGCGGCCAGGCCCAAGTTTGCGGGTAACGGTGTTACGGCCAAGTCCGAGCCGGGTCGCGGCATCGGCACGGTGGCCATCGGTGAAATCCAGTGCCACTTCCAGCAGCACATTGTCCAGGCGCTCACGTGCCTCGGCATGCAGGCCACTGGCGCCTTCGGCCAAACGCTGCCTGGCCCATGCCGCCAAGGCCTTGTCCCAATGCTGCGGTGCCACCGCGGCAGTGCTGCCGGTGGCACGCCCGCCGCGGTTCAAGGCGGCCTGTACGTCTTCGGCCGATACCGTATCGGCGACAGCCAATGCCGCCAGGCGCCAGCAGACGTTCTCCAGCTCGCGGACGTTGCCCGGCCAGTGGTGCTCGCGCAGCGCCTTCACCGCAGCAACCGACAGACGTTTGGGCGGCATGTCGAGTCGCCGCGCGGCATTGGCAAGGAAGTTCTCGGCCAGCTGCGGCACATCGCCCAGACGCTCACGCAGTGGCGGCAGCAGCAGCCGCACCATGTCCAGCCGGTGCAGCAGATCGGCACGGAAGCGCCCTTGTTCGACCAGCGTTTCCAGGTCCTGGTGGGTGGCTGCAACCACGCGCACGTCGACGCGGATCAGCTCGCGGCCACCAACACGGAAGAACTCGCCTTCGGCCAGCACCCGCAGCAATCGCGTCTGCAGCGCCAGCGGCATGTCGCCGATTTCATCGAGGAACAGGGTGCCGCCGTCGGCCTGCTCGAAGCGGCCGATGTGGCGCTTGGTCGCGCCGGTGAAGGCGCCTGCTTCGTGACCGAACAATTCGCTTTCCAGCAGCTCGGCCGGGATCGCAGCGGTGTTCAACGCTACGAACGGGCCTTTTGCGCGCGGTGACTCGCGATGCAGGGCGTTGGCCACCAACTCCTTGCCGGTGCCGGTCTCGCCGTTGATCAACACCGACAGCGGTGCCTGCGCGAGTCGTCCGATGGCGCGGAACAGCGCGCGCATGGCGGGGGTGTCACCGATCAGCTGCGGTGGGCCTTCTTCCTTCTGCGCTGCCGCAGGCGGCAGTGCCACCGGCTCCGGCAGTTCTTCGGCTTCGGGCAGCGCGCGCCGCGCCAGCTCCACCGCATCGTCCAGATCGAAGGGCTTGGACAGGAATTCATGCGCACCGCCACGGAATGCGCCAGCGGTGCTGGCCACATCGGTGTACGCCGACATCACGATCACCGGCAACTGCGGATGCGCGGTCTTGAGCTTGTCCAGCAATACCAGTCCATCGTCACCGGGCATGCGCACGTCGGTGAACAGCAGATCCGGCACCGGCTGCCGCGCCATCGCACTCAGCGCCGCGGCAGCGCTATCGAAACCTTCCACCGTGTAACCGGCGTCGCGCAAGGCGGTGGTCAGGACGAAACGCACCGAGCGATCGTCATCGACGACCCAGACGGTCGCGGCCTGTGTGGACCTAGGCATCGCCCACCTCCGGCGCTTCCTCGGCGGCTGGCAACGGCAGCAGTACGGTGAACACGGTGTGGCCGGGGCGCGAGCGGTAGCTCAAGGTGCCGCGGTGTTCGCGTGCGACCTGCTGGGCCAGTGCCAGTCCGAGACCGGTACCTTCGGCGCGGCCGCTGACCAGCGGCAGGAACAGGTGCTCGGCCAGTTCTTCCGGCACGCCACGGCCGTCATCGGCCACTTCCAGCCGCAGGGCAAGCGCATAGGGCTGCTCGGCGATGCGCAGGCCGTGTTCGACGCGGGTGCGCAGGGTGACGCTGGTGGCGCCGGCCTGGATCGCGTTGCGGACCAGGTTCAACAAGGCCTGGGTGAGGCGGTCGCCATCGCCGGGGAACTCGGGAATGCTGGGATCGTAATCACGCAGCAGGCGCACCGACCAGCCAGCTTCGTTCTCGACCAGGCGCAGCACGCGCTCCAGCGCGGCATGGATGTTCAGCGGTGCATGCGGGCGTTGCGGTGCCGGCGACAGCAGTTGCTCCAGCAGGGTATTGAGCCGTTCGATCTCGGCGCCGATCAATTCGATCAGCTCGCGCTCGTCGGCATCGCGCCCGCTCGCACGCCTTGCCAGCAGCTGCGCCGCGCCTTTCAGGCCGGCCAGCGGATTGCGCAGCTCATGGGCCAGGCCTTTCAAGGCCGCACTGAACGCGCCGGGCAAGACCTGCGCCGGGTCCGTGCCCTGGAACTCGTCCACCGGGTGCGCTTCCAGCAGCCAACCGCCCTGCTCCACGCCGCTCAGCCAGCCATCGGCGAAGCGCGGCGTCTCTCCCGGCAGGGCCAGGGTCAGCCGTGGCAGGCGGCTCATGTCGGTGGCTGGATTGGCCAGCCGCTGTGCCAGCACCTCGCCCTGCGCTTCCAGCGACACCAGCGGCTGGCCCAGCAGGCGCCGCACACTGACCCCCAACCACCGGCAGAAAGCCGGGTTGGCGCCCTGGATGCGGCCGTCCGCGCCACACCAGACCAGTGGTGTGGCCAGCAATTCCGGGGTGGGCGAGAAATCGGTGTCGGTCATTGCACCAATATAGTGCAAAGCGGGCCGATCACTGCTTCTGCTGCAGCAGGGAATACAGGATGCGGGCGTCCTCGGCGTCCAGCTCGGCCGGCAGGCTGTCGCTGCCACGGAAACGACGGTGGAAGGCACGCGCAGCGGCAGCGCGGTCGTCCAGCGCGTAACCGAAGGCCTGCATCGCCATCCAGCTGTCAAAACCGGCCGGCGCCGGGCCGTGCTTCGGGTCTGGCCACAGGCCGAAACCGGCCTCGGCCAGCTGCTGCCACGGGAAGTAACGGCTGGGGTCAGCCTTGCGGGTCGGGGCCAGATCGGCGTGGCCGATGATCTGGCTGCGCGGGATGTTGTAGCGCTTGCAGAGATCGTCGAGCAGGCGCAGCAGGCTGGCGATCTGCGGCTGGGTGAACGGGCTGTCGCCGTTGTTGTCGATTTCGATGCCGATCGAGGTCGAGTTGAGATCAGTGAAACCGCCCCAGCGGCCACCACCGGCATGCCAGGCGCGTTCGCCATCGGCCACAAGCTGATAGAGCTCACCATCGCTGCCGACCAGGTAGTGCGAGCTGACCTTGCCGCCGCTGTTGGCGCTGCGCAGCGTGTCCAGGCTCTCCTGCACCGAGTCCTGCTCGGTGTGGTGCAGCACGATCAACACCGGCTGGCGATCGTTGTAGTTCGGCGACGGCACCCAGTGCGCGAGCGGATTGCGCTCGGGCGTGGAGGTACAGGCAGTCAACGTGGCCAACAGGGCGAGCGGCAACAGCAGTTTGGTCTTCATATGGGCCATTGCACGTTGCTGGGCGTTGCTTTGCAAGTGCGCTAGGGCATGGAACGACAACTGGGCCGATGACGGCGGCGATGTGGCTTGCTTGCATTGGAGGGCCTGCTCAGGGAGTTGGGGAGCCGACGTGATGCCGGCATGGAACATGCGTTGCATGTTCAAAACGCTTTCCGCTGGGGATGGCTGGCCGATGTGGCTAGGCTATGCAGATGGATGGTTCGTCGATCTGCTGGAGCGGCAATGCGTGATTCACTGAAACAGAAAATTGTTGCGGTCTGCGATGCAAAGGTTGCGGCGAAGGGGCCGACGGTTGGGCTGTCGTTCTATGCGTTTTTTGCGAATCGGAATGACGATCCGGAACTGCTGATGGAAGCGGCTACGTGGTGGATCAAGATCCATCGCCTGGATCACTTCGAGAAGGCTGAGAAGGTGAAGGCGTTGGTGCTGGCAGAGGGATGACGCACACTGGGTTTCTTCGGTTTGATGCCGGCTGTGCGGTGATGCTGCTTCGCCGCACCCTCTCCCCAACCCCTCTCCCGGAGGGAGAGGGGCTCTGCTTTTTGCGGGATGGCGTCCTGTAGTGCCGAGCCATGCTCGGCAGGGGCCTTCCCGGTAATGCCTCAAAGCTGCCCTCACCCCAACCCCTCTCCCGCGCGCGGGAGAGGGGCTTGAAGCGACAAGCGGGAGAGGGGCTTTGATTTCTTTCTAGATCAGGGCTTAAGTGCTCAAGCCTCGTAGGCCGATTCGCCGTGGGTGGTGACGTCCAGGCCCGTGCGCTCTGCTTCTTCACTGACGCGCAGGCCAACCAGGGCGCGGACCACCAGCAGGATCACAGCAGTAACCACGGCCGACCACAGCACGGTGAAGCCAACGCTGACCACCTGCACCCACACTTGGTGGGCAATATCCAGATCAACCTTAGTGCCGCCCAGCGACTGTGCGCTGAACACGCCGGTGAGGATGGCGCCGACTATGCCGCCCACGCCATGCACGCCGAACACGTCTGCGGTGTCGTCGGCCTTCAGCAGGCGCTTCAGGCCGGTCACGCCCCAGACGCAGACGATGCCGGTAACGAAGCCGATGACGATGGCGCCCAGCGGACCGACAGTGCCGCATGCAGGGGTAACACCAACCAGACCGGCCACGGCGCCCGAGGCTGCACCAAGCGCTGACGGATGGCCCTTGGTGACGGCTTCGACCAGCGTCCAGCCCAACACGGCTGCTGCGGTTGCCAGCACGGTGTTGATGAAGGCCAGCGAGGCAACGGTGTCGGCGGCGGCAGCGGAACCGGCGTTGAAGCCGAACCAGCCCACCCACAGCAGCATCGCGCCGATCCAGGTCAGTGGCAGGTTGTGCGGCTTCAGTGCGGTCTGGCCATAACCCAGGCGCTTGCCGACGAACCATGCAGCAACCAGGCCGGCAACACCGGCATTGATGTGCACCACGGTGCCACCGGCAAAATCGATTGCGCCCATCTCACCGAGATAGCCACCGCCCCAGACGATGTGCGCCATCGGGATGTAGCTCAGGGTGAACCACAGCGCCGAGAACAGCAGCACCGCGCGGAACTTGATGCGCTCGGCGAAGGCGCCGACGATCAGCGCGGTGGTGATGCCGGCGAATGTCGACTGGAAGGCCACGAACAGGAAGTCCGGCAGCCCGGCGATCGGCGTATTGCCCACCGAGTCCGGCGTGAAGCCCTTGAGGAAGGCGAATTCGGTGAAGGAACCAAAGAACTGGTTGCCCGCACTGAACACCGCGCTGTAGCCATAGGCCACCCACAGGATCAGCACCAGCGAGAACACCACCAGTACCTGGCTGAGCACCGACAACACGTTCTTGGCACGCACCAGGCCGCCATAGAACAAGGCAAGGCCGGGCACCACCATCATCAGCACCAGCAAGGTAGCAGTGAGCATCCACGCCACGTCGCCCTTGTCGAAGCTGGGTGCAGCGTCTGCTTCAGCAGCAGGTGCGGCTGCAGCGTCTGCCGGCGCGGCTGCCACTTCCGTGGCAGAAGCAGGCGGCGCCTGCGTGTCCTGTGCCCAGGCACTGCTGGAAAACATGCCCAGCAGCATCGCGGTGAGCATGAAAGACAGGCACAGGCCTCCGAGCCGGGCTTTCAACCCGGTGAAAAATTCCGTTCGCATTGTCGACTCCGGTTGTGGGGATGGAACCTGCCAGCGACCTGTTGTCATCTGGCGGTCGCTGCCGCCGGAGGACGGGTCGGTAGCGGGTTCTTAAAGCGCGTCGGCGCCTGTTTCGCCGGTGCGGATACGCACCACTTGTTCAAGCGCGGTAACGAAGATCTTGCCGTCACCGATCTTGCCGGTGCCAGCTGCGCCCTGCAGGGCTTCGATCACCGCCTCGACGTTGTCGTCGGTGACGGCGGTTTCGATGCGGATCTTGGGGAGGAAATCGACGACGTATTCGGCGCCACGGTACAGCTCGGTGTGGCCTTTCTGCCGTCCAAAGCCCTTGACCTCGGTGACGGTGATGCCGGAAACGCCTGTGGCGCCCAAGGCTTCACGCACTTCGTCGAGCTTGAATGGACGGATGATCGCGGAGATTAATTTCATGCGCATGTCCCGATGTGGAGGAGACCGGCCTGCGGCTGCGGGCCGGCATCGTGTCTTCCACCGGCCGTTGTGCGGCCGCTGGCTGTTGCGCCGAACGCATCATGGGCCTGGCTGTTGCCGCCGGCATTGCTGCCGGCGACCGCAACCACGCGGGAGGGAGGAATGGCCCATGCCGCGCGCTCGGATTCTCTTGCCCCTGCAGGTGTGTTGCTGGCTGTTGCTTCGCCTGTGTGCTCCCCAGCAACAAAGGCGGCGGCGATGGACGCAGATGGGAGGGGGAGGGTCCACGCCACCGCCGCCTAAAAACAGCTAGTAACTACACCTGGTGTTGCCGGCGGCCAGCGCGATGCGAGGGCCGCCGTTACATCAGCTTGTTGACTCAGCTTGCGTAGTACAGCTGGTACTCGAGCGGGTGGGTCGCTGCGCGGAACGCGGTGACTTCCTTCATCTTCAACGCGATGTAGGCATCGATGAAGTCGTCGCTCATCACGCCACCGGCCTTGAGGAACTCGCGGTCCTTGTCCAGCGCTTCCAGTGCCTGGTCCAGCGAGGAACAGACCTGCGGGATCAGCTTCTCTTCTTCCGGCGGCAGGTCGTACAGATCCTTGTCGCTCGGTGCGCCCGGGTCGATCTGATTCTTGATGCCGTCCAGGCCGGCCATCATCAGCGCGGTGAAGGTCAGGTAGCCGGACTGGATCGGATCCGGGAAACGCATTTCGATGCGGCGTGCCTTCGGGTTGGACACCCACGGAATGCGGCACGACGCCGAACGGTTGCGCGCCGAGTAGGCCAGCATCACCGGTGCCTCGAAGCCCGGGACCAGGCGCTTGTAGCTGTTGGTGCCGGAGTTGGCGAAGGCATTGATGGCACGGGCGTGCTTGAAGATGCCGCCGATGTACCACAGCGCCATCTGGCTCAGGCCGCCGTAGCCGTCACCGGAGAACAGGTTGGCGCCACCCTTGGCCAGCGACTGGTGCACGTGCATGCCGCTGCCGTTGTCGCCGACCAGCGGCTTGGGCATGAAGGTGACGGTCTTGCCGTTGCGGTGGGCAACGTTCTTGATGACGTGCTTCATGCGCTGCAGTTCGTCGGCCTTGGTCACCAGCGTGTTGAACTTGGCGCCGATCTCGCACTGGCCGGCATTGGCCACTTCGTGGTGGTGCACTTCGACTTCGATGCCGACCTTTTCCAGCACCTTGCACATCTCGGCGCGGATATCGTGCAGCGAATCGGTCGGCGGCACCGGGAAGTAACCGCCCTTCACCGCAGGACGGTAGCCGGTGTTGGTGCCGTCGTAGCTCTTGCCGGTGTTCCAGGAGCCTTCCTCGGAGTTGATCTTGAAGAAGGTATGGCCCATGTCGTTGGCGAACTGGACCGAATCGAAGATGAAGAATTCCGGTTCCGGGCCGAAGAACGCCAGGTCGGCGATGCCCGAGGACTTCAGGTACGACTCGGCGCGCTTGGCGATGCCGCGCGGGCAGCGGCCGTAGCCCTGCATGGTGGCCGGGTCGAGCACGTCACAGGTCAGCACCAGGGTCGGGTCGGCGTAGAACGGGTCAACGTAGGCGCTGGCCGGGTCCGGCATCAGCACCATGTCCGACTCGGCGATGCCCTTCCAACCGGCGATCGAGCTGCCATCGAACATCTTGCCTTCTTCAAACAGCGACGGCTCGATGATCGATGCCGGGAAGGTCACGTGCTGCTCGATGCCACGCATGTCGACGAAACGCAGGTCGATGAACTCGATCTGGTTGTCCTTGATCAGCTTCTCAACGTTTTCCAGGGACATCGGGTGAAACCTCGGATGGATGAAGAATGTGTTTATTAAAGCAAACGCCGTGCCAACTTTTGAAAGGCCGTAAGTGATTGTTTTAACTGGGCAATGGTTGCACTTGCACCTTTATGGCCGCACCACATTGGTGCTACTCATGCGTCATGCACCGTTCGGGTGCGAAAAGCGCAATGGACTATGCTGTGCCCGACTCCTCTCAATCCGCTTCCATGTCCGACCTGCTCTCCGCCCTGCTCCTTGGCATCCTCGAAGGCCTCACCGAATTCCTCCCGATCTCCAGCACCGGCCACCTGCTGATTGCCCAGCATTGGCTGGGTGAGCGCTCGGATTTCTTCAACATCGTCATCCAGGCCGGCGCCATCATCGCCGTCACCCTGGTGCTCCGGCAGCGGCTGTGGTCGCTGGCCACCGGCTTGAACCAGCGCGAGAACCGCGACTACGTGATGAAGCTGGGCGTGGCCTTCCTGGTCACCGCGCTGGTCGGCCTGCCGGTGCGCCTGGCTGGCTGGGAACTGCCCGAAACCGTTACCCCGGTGGCCTGGGCGCTGGTCATCGGCGGCGTCTGGATGCTGGTCGCCGAGCGTTTTGCCGCACGCATGCCCGACAACGAAACAGTGACCTGGAAGGTAGCCATCGCCGTCGGCCTGGCGCAGGTGGTGGCCGGTGTGTTCCCCGGTACCTCGCGTTCGGCCGCCGCCATCTTCCTGGCCATGTTGCTGGGCCTGAGCCGGCGCTCGGCGGCAACCGAGTTCGTCTTCCTGGTCGGCATCCCGACCATGTTCGCCGCCAGCGCCTATGCGTTCCTGGAGCTGGCCAAGGACGGCAAGCTTGGCAGCGAGAACTGGACCGATGTCGGCGTGGCCTTCACCGCCGCCGTGGTCACTGGTTTCATTGTGGTCAAATGGCTGTTGAGCTATATCAAGCGTCATTCCTTCAGCGGCTTCGCCCTGTATCGGATCGCCTTGGGCATCGGCCTGCTGTTGTTTTTGCCTGCTGGAAACTGAATGCGTCACTGCGGAGTTGACCCCGGCGCCCACGCCGGGCCGTTTATCGCCCTGAATCTTTCCACGCTCCCAAGGAGTTCCAAATGAAGCGCATCCTCCTGTTGGCCCTGCCGTTCGCCCTGATGACCGCCTGCAGCAAGCCGCCGGCCGTCGACGCCACCGATCCGGCGGCCCCTGCTGCGACCGCAGCTGCCGCGACGCCTGCCGCTGCAACGGCGAACATCGACGCCAGCCAGCTCGGTGCCAACCACTGGCTGCTGGACACCGCCGTGGACGCCAGCGGCAAGCGCATCGACGGTCTGTTCGTGCAGGCTGACAAGCCGCTGACCCTGGACTTCAAGGACAACCGCCTGTCGGTCAGCAACGCCTGTAACAACATCGGCGGCGGCTACACACTGGAAGGCGATGCCCTGACCGTCGGCAACCTGATGTCCACCAACAAGGCCTGCCAGGGTCCGCTGATGGCGGTTGACGGCCTGATCAGCGAGCGCCTGCAGGGCAAGCTGACCGTGCGCGCACTGGATGCTTCGGCACTGACCCTGGTCACCGCTTCCGGCGATGTGCTGAGCTTCCGCGCCGAGCCGACCGCCGAGACCCGCTACGGCGGCCCGGGCGAGACGGTGTTCATGGAAGTGGAGCCGCAGACCAAGCCCTGCCCGCACCCGCTGATGAAGGACGCCACCTGCCTGCAGGTGCGTGAGGTGAAGTACAACGAGCAGGGCCTGGAGCAGGGCAAGCGCGGTGAGTTCACCAACTTCTACGGCAACATCGAGGGTTACACCCACGAGCCGGGCGTGCGCAACGTGCTGCGCCTGAAGCGTTACGAGATCAAGAACCCGCCGGCCGACGCCCCGTCGCAGGCCTATGTGCTGGACATGGTGGTGATGTCGGAAATGGCGAAGTAAGCCCGAAGGGCTTACGCAAACAGCAAGGGCGCCGTCAGGCGCCCTTGCTGTTTTGTAGAGCCGAGCCATGCTCGGCTGGGGCGTTACCGGGAAAGCCCCTGCCGAGCATGGCT
>NZ_JASCOR010000006.1 GCF_029959445.1 Stenotrophomonas sp. PS02298
GGCGTCAGCCGCGAAGCTGGAATTGCTCCGGCTGCGGCCAAACAGGCAACCTGATGACGCACCAGCTTCGCGGCTGACGCCGCTCCCACAACATCGGGTTCGCGGCGCCATCAACGACAAAGGCCGAGCTATGCCCGGCCTTCGTACTGGCGACCGCCCCGACATGGGGCGACCGCCTCAGGTCACCGCTTTCAGGCAATCGCTTCCTGGTAACGACGCTCGACCTCGTTCCAGTCGACCACGTTGAAGAACGCGCCAATGTATTCCGGGCGACGGTTCTGGTACTTCAGGTAATAGGCGTGTTCCCACACGTCCAGCGCCAGGATCGGGGTATTGCCGTCCATCAGCGGGCTGTCCTGGTTGGCCGAGGACTCGACGACAACCTTCTTGTCCGGGGTAACGCTCAGCCACGCCCAGCCGCTGCCGAAACGGGTCAGCGCGGCCTTGGTGAAGGCTTCCTTGAACTTCTCGAAGCCGCCCAGCTGCGATTCGATGGCCTTGCCCACGTCACCGACCGGCTGGCCGCCGCCATTGGGCGACATCACGGTCCAGAACAGCGAATGGTTGGCATGGCCGCCACCGTTGTTGCGCACCGGGCCCTGCAGGTTTTCCGGCAGCGACTTGGTCTTCTTCACCAGCTCATCAACCGGCAGATCGGCGTATTCGGTGCCTTCCAGCGCAGCATTGACGTTGTTGATGTAGGTCTGGTGGTGCTTGCTGTGGTGGATCTCCATCGTGGCCGCATCGATATGCGGTTCCAGGGCGTCGTAGGCGTAAGGCAGCTTGGGCAGGGTGTAAGCCATGAGGGATCTCCTTTGGATAGCCGGTTTCTGTGTCTGGTCGAAAAACCAGACGGTGCGCTATCAATGGTAGGGACGATGCAGCAACTTACCAAGGGTGTTGTAGAGGAAACTTTGTCCCGCGCTTGGGCGATGGACACCGCAGGGGCGATCTGCGCGATCGTTGTTACCGTTGCGTGAAGCCAGCCTACTGAACCATCTGTTCAACAAACCCGCTGTCATGGCGTGATAATCGTCGCCTGTCCCGGAATCTTCCTACTGCCCATGCGCAAGCCCTTACTTCTGGTCGTCGCGATTGTCCTGCTGATCGGCGGACTGTGGGGCATGCGCGTGCTGCAGCAACCTGCACCACCGCAGTTCGCGCCGTCGCTGTCGCAGGATTTGACTGTAGCGGCCCAGACCAGCCAAGACGGACGTAGCGACGAGCGCAGCAAAGATCCGCTCCCGGCTTTCCTTCCGGCAGAAGCGCGCGCGACCATCGACTTGATCCAGCGCGGCGGACCGTACCCGCATCGCCAGGACGGCAGCACCTTCGGCAACCGCGAGCGCCAGCTGCCGCAGCGGCCGCGCGGCTATTACCGCGAATACACCGTGGATACACCCGGGCTGAGTCATCGTGGTGCCAAGCGCATCGTCACAGGCGGCGACCCGCCAGATGCCTGGTATTACACCGATGACCATTACGAGAGCTTCCGCAGCTTCGAAGTCCCCGCCAGGAGTGCGCCATGAGTGACAGCGGTTTCGATATGGGCTTGGAGGACGTCAGTCAGGCCGGCGTGTACGGTGTCGGCGATGGCGACCTTGGTGGTTTGGCGGCGGTTGCACGCGATGCCGGGCTGCGTGTGTGCCGCATCGACCTGGAAGGCTGCGCCGACAAGCGCACCTTGCTGATGCGACTTGGTACGCAACTCGACTTCCCCGCAGGCTGGAGCCGCAACTGGGATGCCCTGTCCGATGGCCTGCGTGACCTGTCCTGGTTGCCGGCCAACGGCTATGCATTGCTGTTCAGCGATGCCAACGACCTGCGCCAGGGCAGCCCGGCGGACTTCGATACCTTGCTGGATGTGCTGTCCGAAGCCTCCGCCAGCTGGGCCGAGGACAAGGTGGCGTTCTGGGCTTTCCTGGAACTGCCGGGCGGTGGCGAAGAAGCAACTGCCGACGAGGAAGAATGATCCTCAGCGGGGGGCCTGCAGCCAGCGTGCCAGGCCCTCCAATTGCTGCGCCTGGACCTTGTCTACGACCGGTGCCAAGGCGCTGAGGTCGTCTGGGCTATAGCCGCCAGCCCGGTAGCGCCACGTCACCCGGGTAGACGTACCTTCTGCCTGCAAGGTCCATTCGGCGACGCCATGCAGGCCCATGCCCTGCATCGGTCCAAGTCCGCCGGTCATGCGCAGGGTTTTCTGCGGATCGACAAACACGACCTGCAGATGCTGCGCCTGCTGCGCGCCGGCAACTTCACAGAAACAGCCACCGGCGCGGGCATCGATGGAGAGCGTTGCCGCCTTGCCCCACCAACTGTGGTCCTTCGGCCACCAGTGATCGATGTCGGCGGTCATCGCCTGCCAGACGCGCTCGGGTGATGCTGGAATCAGGACGGCGTTCTCGACGGTGAAGCCCGCTGCTGTGGCGTCTTTGACTTCGGCGTGTGCGGGCAAGGCGAAGGCTGTTGCGAGCAGCAGGAGCATAGTGAGTCTACGGTGCATGGCTGCGGCTCTTGTTGAATGGCATGAGCATGCGCGGAGCATGGTTGCGCAGCAAGTGCTGGGTTCATGGCGAAGAGCACCCCTCCCCAACCCTCCCCTGCACCTTCGGTGCAAGGGAGGGAGCGTAGTGCCGAGCAGCCGAGCCCTCCCTTTCGCGCAGCGAAGGGGAGCGTTGGGAGGGGCGCTTTTGATCCTTGCCGAATGCGCGACTGCAAACCTACAGCGAGAAGCACCCCTCCCCAGCCCTCCCCTGCGCCTTCGGCGCAAGGGAGGGAGCGTAGTGCCGAGCAACTGAGCCCTCCCTTTCGCGCAGCGAAGGGGAGGGTTGGGAGGGGTGCTTTTGATCCTTGCCGAATGCGCGACGGCTGGGGCAAAGCGAAGAACCCCCTCCCCAACCCTCCCCTGCACCTTCGGTGCAAGGGAGGGAGCAGAGCATCAGTCCAAGTGCGGCGAAACCGGCCCCTTCAGCTCGATGATGTTGCCATCGGGGTCCTTGAAGTACAGCGACAGCCCATCCCCTTCAGCGCCGAAATTCACTTCGGCTGCCGCCACCGGCGTTGCGCCATGCAAGGAAAGATATGCCGCCAAGCTGGCCTCATCGAAAGGCTCGATCCGCAGGCACAGATGATCAACATTGCGCGCCTCCGGTCCCGGCCCGGCACCACCGCGCGCACCCAACATGCCATCCAGACTGATCAAGTCGATCATCGACGCACCGGCGCGCAGATGCACCAGGCCAAGATGGTCGCGTCGACGTACCACCTCGCAGCCAAGCACGGTTGAATAGAACGCAATGCTGCGCTCCAGGTCGCGGACCCGGAATACCACATGATCGATACGTGCAACGTCGAACGGCCGTTTCATCGTCACCTCGCAGCATCCATGGACACCATCCTGCCGTCCTCGACGAGGACGGCAGGTGAAGCAGGACGTGGCCCGTCAGAACCTGTTCAGGCGTCCAGTTCCTGCCAACGTGCATAGGCGGCATCCAGCTCGGCCTGCACCTTGGTCAGCTGCTGCGTGTGCGCGGTGACTTCGGCGCTGGATCGGGTATAGAACGAGGGATCGTTCATCGCCGAGGTCAAGCCTTCCACATCAAGCTCCAGCTGTTCGATCTTGGCCGGCAGCTGCTCCAGCTCGCGCGCGTCCTTGAAGCTCAGTTTGCGCTTGGGCGCGGCATCGGCAACCGGCGCTGCAGGTGCAGCAACAGGAGCTGCCGTCGCCGATGCCTTGGCCACGGCCATTGCAGTCTGCGCAGGTGCCGGGCGCTGGCGCAGCGAGTCGCTGTAGCCACCGATGTAATCGCCCACTTTGCCCTCGCCTTCCAGCACCAGCGTGGAGGTCACCACGTTGTCGAGGAAGTCACGGTCGTGGCTGACCAGCAGCAGGGTACCGGTGTAGTCGGCCAGCAGCTCTTCCAGCAGCTCCAGGGTTTCCACATCCAGATCGTTGGTCGGCTCGTCCATCACCAGCAGATTGGACGGCTGCGCGAACAGCTTGGCCAGCAGCAGACGGTTGCGCTCGCCACCGGACAGGCGGGTGATCGGCGCACGCGCGCGTTCCGGGGTGAACAGGAAGTCCTGCAGGTAGGCATGCACATGCTTGCGCTTGCCGTTGAGATCGATGAAGTCGGCGCCTTCGGCCACGTTCTCGATCGCGCTCCAGTCCTCGCGCAAGGTGGCGCGGTACTGGTCGAAATAGGCGATCTGCAGGTTGGTGCCCTGGCGCACTTCGCCGCTGTCCGGCTGCAGTTCGCCCAGCAGCAGCTTCAGCAAGGTGGTCTTGCCGCTGCCGTTGGGGCCGATCAGGCCGATACGGTCACCGCGCAGGATGGTGGTTTCGAAATCCTTGACCATCACCCGCTCACCGAACGAGAAGGAGATGTTCTTGATGTCGATGACCTTCTTGCCGGAGTTCTCGGCACCGGCCGCTTCCAGCTTGACGTTGCCACCGAGCTCACGGCGCTGGCTGCGCTCGTTGCGCATCGCCTTGAGCCGGCGCACGCGGCCTTCGTCGCGGGTACGGCGTGCCTTGATGCCCTGGCGGATCCAGACTTCTTCCTGCGCCAGCAGCTTGTCGAAGCGGGCGTTTTCCTGCGCCTGCGCGTTGAGGCGTTCTTCGCGACGGCGCTCGTAGTTGTCCCAGTCGCCCGGCCAGCTGGTCACCTGGCCGCGATCGATCTCGACGATGCGCGTGGCCAGGGCACGCAGGAAGCGGCGGTCATGGGTGACGAACACCACGCAGCCGTTCCAGCCCTTGAGGAAGGTTTCCAGCCAATCGATGGCTTCGATGTCCAGGTGGTTGGTCGGCTCGTCGAGCAGCAGCACGTCCGGGCCGGCGACCAACGCACGCGCCAGCAGCACACGGCGCTTCATGCCGCCGGACAGACGGCCGAATTCGGCGTCGCCATCCAGATCGAGCTTGGTCAGGGTTTCCTCGACGCGCTGGTCCAGGCCCCAGCCATCGGCGGCGTCGATCTTGGCCTGCACATTGCCCATGGCCTCGCCATCGAAGACCTCGGCGTGGCTCAGGCGGTGGAACTCGGCCAACCAGTGGCCAAGCTCGCCAAGGCCATCGGCGACCACATCGAACACGCTGCCGGCTGCGCCGTGCGGCACTTCCTGCTCGAGCCGGGTGACGCGCACGCCCTGCTGCACGCGCACCTCGCCGTCATCGGGCTTGAGCTCGCCAGCCATCAGCTTCATGAGAGTGGATTTGCCGGCGCCGTTGCGGCCGATCAGGGCGATACGCTCGCCAGTCTCGATCGACAGTTCGGCTTTTTCCAGCAACAACGGGCCGCCGACGCTGTAGTCGACGTTCTGCAAGGTAATCAAAGGCATGGGCGTATTGTACGGGCTCTGGCGGCCGACCGCGCTCAATCGTCGCTAAACACTTCCGCCGGCAGGCCCAGCAACTGGCGCAGGCTGGACGGAATCCGCTTGCCGGGATGGCGTACAACCCACAACTGACGCTGCAATGGCGGCAAGGGCGTCGCCAACACCCGCAGCTTGCCCAGCGTCACCAGATCGGCAACGGCATGCCGCGACAGGCAGGCCAGGCCCAGCCCGGCGACCGCACCCTGCTTGATCGCCTCGGTACCACCGAGCTGCAACACCTCGGCAAATCCATGCAGATGCGGCAACAAGGCCTGCTCGGCGGCCTCACGAGTGCCTGAACCCGGTTCGCGCAGCAGCCAACGCGCCTGCCGCAGTGTTGCCAGGTCGGCTCCCTTGCTGAACCGCGTGGCAAGCGGGTGTCGTTCGCCAAACACCACCACCAGTTCGTCCTGCTGCCAGTGCGCCACTTCCAGCCCCGGTTCGTGGCTTGGCCCTTCGATCAAGCCGACATCCACTTCCAGCCGCTGCACGGCGGTGGTGACCTCGCGGGTATTGCCGATCACCAACTCGACATGGGCATGTGGATTGGAGGCCTGCAGGTCGGCGATACGTGCCGGCATCAGGTAGTTGCCGATGGTGGTGCTGGCGCCGACCTGCCAACGCACGGCGGCGCCGGTCTGGCTGTCGGCACGGAACCGCCGCTCGATATCGGTCATCCCCGCGAGCAGGGCCCGCGCCTGTGGCAGCAACGCCCGGCCATGGCCGTTCAGCACCAATCTGCGGCCAATCCGGTCAAACAAGGCCAACCCGAGCAGGCTCTCCAGTTCGACCAGCGCAGCACTGACCGCCGATTGCGACAAGCCCAGCAACTCGCCCGCTGCCGTCGTGGTACCGGCTTCGGCAATGCCGGAAAAGATCTGCAACTGGCGCAGGGATAGATGCATAACCTATCTCGAAAATCGGTTGATTCAACCAATATTATCCGTTTTACAGGTAATAACCGTGGGTGCAGCATGGGCCATCTTCTAATAACCCAACGTTATGAACACCTCGACCCATGGGCTGACCTCAGTGCCCCTCTCCCGCCTCCCCGGCCTGCTGCTGACGGCCGCCGTCGCCGGCCTGTCGATCTGGCTGGGCACCTTGCCGTGGATGCAGAATCACGGCATCAGCGCGCTGACCCTGGCCATCGTCATCGGTATCGTGCTGGGCAATACGGTTTATCGCAGCCTGGCGACGCGCGCGGACGCTGGCGTTGGCTTCTCCAAAGCCACCTTGCTGCGCGTCGGCATCATTCTCTATGGCCTGCGACTGACCTTGCAGGATATCGGCCAGGTTGGCATTGCTGGCGTGGCGATCGATGCGCTGGTGTTGTGCTCGACCTTCGGCCTCGCCTGGTGGCTGGGCACCAGGTTGCTGGGCATGGACCGCAACTCGGCCCTGCTGATCGGCGCCGGCAGTTCGATCTGTGGTGCTGCCGCGGTGATGGCGGCGGAACCGGTGATCAAGGGCCGCGCCGAACAGGTCGCCGTCGCCGTGGCCACGGTGGTGGTGTTCGGCACGATCGCGATGTTCCTGTACCCGCTGCTGTACCAGTGGGGTGTGTCGGCGGGCTGGATGCCGCTGGATGAAACCGCGTTCGGCGTGTTTACCGGCTCTACCGTGCATGAAGTTGCGCAAGTGGTGGCTGCTGGCCGTGCGGTCAGTGAGCCCGCCGCCGATGCTGCCGTCATCACCAAGATGGTGCGGGTGATGATGTTGGCGCCATTCCTGGTTGGCCTGTCTGCCTTGCTTGCCCGCGGTCAGAACAGCGCCACTGGTGAGCGCTCGAAGATCACCATTCCGTGGTTCGCGTTTGGCTTCATCGCGATGGTTGGTTTCAACTCGCTGCAGCTGTTGCCTGCTGATGTGGTCAAGGTGCTGGTCGACCTGGACACCGTGCTGCTGGCGATGGCGATGGCGGCACTGGGCCTGACCACGCATGCTTCGGCACTGCGTCAGGCCGGTGCCAAGCCGATGTTGTTGGCTTTGTTGTTGTTTGGCTGGTTGTTGGCTGGCGGTATGTTGATCAATTTTGGGGTGCGGGCTTTGCTGGGCTGACGCGCTATTGGGAATGCCCCTTGCCGAGCATGGCTCGGCACTACATGCGCGGGAAGCGGATTTGCGGCGCTTTAGCCCCTCTCCCGCGTGCGGGAGAGGGGTTGGGGTGAGGGCAGCTTTCGCTGGTAAAGCCTCTGCCGAGCATGGCTCGGCACTACATTTCAGAAACAAAAAAGGCCTTCCCGGTTACGGGAAGGCCTTTGGTCTTTCGGTTACAGCTGGATCGCGCTGAATCAGGCTTCCGGGCGCATGTACGGGAACAGCAGCACGTCGCGGATCGAGGCGCGGCCGGTCAGCATCATCACCAGGCGATCGATGCCGATACCCAGGCCGCCGGTCGGTGCCATGCCGTACTCCAGCGCACGGATGTAGTCGGCGTCGTAATGCATGGCTTCATCGTCACCACCGTCCTTGGCTTCGACCTGGGCCTGGAAACGTGCAGCCTGGTCTTCCGGGTCGTTCAACTCGGAGAAGCCGTTGGCCAGTTCCTTGCCGTTGACGAAGAGCTCGAAGCGGTCGGTGTAACCGGCGTCGTTGTCGCTGGCGCGGGCCAGCGGCGAGACCTCGACCGGGTGATCGGTGATGAAGGTCGGCTGGATCAAGGTGTGCTCGACCGTGGCCTCGAAGATCTCCAGCAGCAGCTTGCCCCAACCGTAGCTCGGCTTGACGCGGATCTTCAGGCGTTCGCAATGACGCAGCAGCGCATCACGATCAGTACAGTCGGCGGCCGAGATTTCCGGGTTGTGGTGACGCACGGCCTCGTCCATGCGCCAGCGGCGGAACGCCGGGGCCAGGTCGATCTGCGCGCCATCCCATTCGACGACGGCGGTGCCGAGCACGCTCTGCGCGACGTCACGGATCACGCCTTCGGTCAGGTCCATCACTTCGTTGTACGTGGCGTAGGCCTCGTACAGCTCCATCATGGTGAATTCCGGATTGTGGCGGGTGCTGACGCCTTCGTTGCGGAAGTTGCGATTGATTTCGTAGACGCGCTCAAGGCCACCAACCACCAGACGCTTCAAGTACAACTCCGGCGCAACGCGCAGGTAGAGGTCCAGGTCCAGCGCATTGTGGTGGGTGGTGAACGGCTTGGCCGTGGCGCCACCGGGGATGTAATGCATCATCGGCGTTTCGACTTCGAGGAAGTCGCGGTTGTCCAGCCATGCGCGCATGGCGCGGATGATCTTGGAGCGCTTGATGAAGACGTCGCGCGATTCCGGGGTGACGATCAGGTCGACGTAACGCTGGCGATAGCGCTGCTCGACGTCGGCCAGGCCATGCCACTTGTCCGGCAGCGGGCGCAGCGACTTGGTCAACAGGCGGATGCTGGTCGCCTTGACCGACAGCTCGCCGGTCTTGGTACGGGTCAGGCCGCCCTCGACGGCGATGATGTCACCCACGTCCCAACCCTTGAAGGCGGCGTAGATGTCGCCCAGCGCGGTGGCCTGCAGGAACAGCTGGATGCGGCCGCTTTCGTCCTGGATCTGGGCGAAGCTGGCCTTGCCCATGATGCGCTTGGCCATCAAGCGGCCAGCCATCTTCACCGTGCGGCCAGTGGCTTCCAGCGCTTCGCTGGTCCAAGCCTCGGCATCGGCGTAATCGGCCTGCAGCGTGCCGGCGAAGTCTTCGCGGCGGAAGTCGTTCGGGTAGGCGATGCCCTGCCCGCGCAGCGCCGTGAGTTTCGCGCGGCGCTCGGCGATGAGGCTGTTCTCGTCGACGGGGAGCTGCTGCGTTTCAGGGGTCTGTTCGGTCATGGCTTTGATTTCTATTTGGGGGAGTTAACCAAGGTGCGGCCACCGCCTGGTGAAACCGCACCGTACAACAACGGAATGGCCCGCGCAGGGCCATTCCGGATCACGCGTCGCTGCGTTTGGCGCCGGCTTCCAGGCCCGACTTGAGGCTGGCCTCGATGAATTCATCCAGGTCGCCGTCCAGCACCTTCTGCGTATCGGTGCGTTCAACGCCGGTGCGCAGGTCCTTGATACGGCTCTGGTCGAGCACGTAGTTGCGGATCTGGCTGCCCCAGCCGATGTCCGACTTGGTCGCTTCCAGCGCATCACGCTCGGTGTTGCGCTTCTGCACTTCCAGTTCGTACAGCTTGGCGGCCAGCATCTTCATCGCGGTGTCGCGGTTCTGGTGCTGGCTGCGGCCGGTCTGGCAGGCAACCACGGTGTTGGTCGGGATGTGGGTGATACGCACCGCCGACTCGGTCTTGTTGACGTGCTGGCCGCCGGCACCGGAAGAGCGGTACACGTCGGTGCGCAGGTCGGCCGGGTTGATGTCGATCTCGATGTTGTCATCGACTTCCGGCGACACGAACACCGAGGTGAAGCTGGTGTGGCGGCGGTTGTCCGAGTCGAACGGCGACTTGCGCACCAGGCGGTGCACGCCGATCTCGGTCTTCAGCCAACCGTAGGCGAACTCGCCTTCGACGCGGAAGGTCGCCGACTTGATGCCGGCGACGTCGCCACCAGACACTTCCATCAGCTCGGTCTTCCAGCCTCGCGATTCGCACCAGCGCAGGTACATGCGCAGCATCATTTCCGCCCAGTCCTGGGCTTCGGTACCACCGGCACCGGCCTGGATGTCGACGAACGCGTTGCAGCTGTCCATTTCACCGGAGAACATGCGCTGGAATTCGAGCTTCTCGATGTGCGACTGGAACTTGTCCAGGTCGGCCACCACGGCCAGCGCCGTGTCCTCGTCCTGCTCGCTTTCGGCAAGCTCAAGCAATTCGGTGGCTTCGGACAGGCCGTCCAGTACATCGGCGATGCCGGTGACGGTCTTGTCCAGCATCGAGCGTTCACGGCCCAGGGTCTGGGCGTACTCGGGGTTGTTCCAGATGTCCGGGTTTTCGAGTTCGCGGGTTACTTCTTCGAGACGTTCTTTCTTGACGTCGTAGTCAAAGATACCCCCTGAGCGATAGCACGCGATCGGTGAGATCGGTGATTCGCTGGCGGATGGGATTGAGTTCGATCATGGTCGGTCTAGTGAGGCAGACAAGCTGTCAATTCTAGCATCCAGCCGGCTCCTGAATTGGGCCTTTGGGGCGTGAAGACGTTCTCGCTGAATAGACACAACTTAACGTTAGAATCGCCCCCTGACCCGCGAAGACGGGAAAAGGAGACATTTCTGACCATGAAGGACCTAAGCTTGAACGCCAGACACGCTCGCCTGTTTGCAGCCATCACCTTGACCTTGGCACTTGCTGCCTGCCAGAAGCTGGGCGGCCTTGCCCCCACCGGCGGCGACAAGGCCTCGAACCTGACCGTCGGGGAAACGGTGTCTGGTGAAATCACCTCGTCCAGCACCCTGAACTACAACGACGGCAGCCGTCACCAGGGCTACAAGATCACCATGAAGAACGGCGAAGCCGTCTCCCTGGAGCTGGGTGGCTCGCTCAGCGGTCAGCTGGCGGTGTTCGACGGCCAGAACATGATCGCCAATGCCTCTTCCTCGGGCACGAGCGAAGGCGACTCCTCCAGCTCGGTCAACCTGGCCTTCCGTGCCCCCAAGGACGGCACCTACCTGGTCGCAGTCAACAGCGCCAGCGCCGACGCGTTTGGCCCGTTCAAGCTCAAGAGCGCCAAGGTCGTGCCGTATGACGGCAAGCCGCTGGGCGCCGAAAGCGAGATCACCGACTGGCTGATGGGTGACAAGCAGGAATACAAGCTCAAGGTCGACAAGGCCGGGCTGTATGCCATCACCCTGGAGTCCAGCGCATTCGACTCCTACCTGCGCCTGAACGGCCGCAACGTCGAGCTGGAAGACGATGACAACGGCGGCAACCTCAACGCCCGCATCCGCACCTACCTGGAGCCCGGCGAGTACACCGTCGCTGCCTCCTCGGTGAACGGCAACACCGGCTCGTTCAAGCTCAACGTCAAGCTGACCCCGACCGAGAATGGCCTGGTTACCCGTGACGGCACTGCGCTGACCATAGGCCAGACCGCTCAATCGATGATGGATTCGCGTGGCCGCCGCACCTTCGTGCTGAATCTGGACGCCCCCAAGCACATCCAGTTCGACGCGATCGCCGATGGCTTCGATTCGGTGCTGCACATCACCGGCCCGGGCGTCGACGAAGAGAACGACGACGGCGGCAACGGCACCAACGCCCAGCTGACCCTGAACCTGCGCGCCGGCCGTTACATCGTTGCGGTCACCAGCCTGGGCAGCCAGCAGGGCGTGTTCGAGCTGGAAACCACCGACCTGGGTGGTGATGTCGCCGCACCGAACAGCAACCGCAAGGATGCTGCCGAAGAGGCTGCCAGCGCCGCTGCCGATGCGGCCGCTGCGGTAATCAACTAAGCCACACCGCCCATTCCGCCAACTGGCGTAGTGGGCCAACGCCACGCTGCCTGCCCCCGCAAGCAGCGTGGCTGCTTTTTACCCCTGCTTCCAATATCAAGGAGTTAAAGTGAAGCGACTTGCAGCCGGACTGCTGTCCCTTGCCATTGCCGCCGCCGTGCACGCCCCCGCGCATGCCGCCGGCCCGGCCCGCCCACTCGCCGTTGACGGCGATGTATCCGGCGAAATCACCTCTTCCAGCCAGATCAATTACAGTGACGGCACCCGCAGCCAGCTGTTCTCGCTGCAGATGGGCGCCGGCCAGGCGGTATCGCTGAAGCTCAACGGCGCGCTCAAAGGCTCGCTGGCCGTGTTCAACCGCGACGTACTGGTATCCCGCACCGATGGCAGTGACGAAGGCAATGCCACGCTGAGCATGCGCGCCGACAAGGCTGGTCAGTACCTGGTCGCCGTCAGCGGCGCCGATGCCCGCGCCTTCGGCCCGTTCCAGCTGTCGGCCGAACCCATCGTCGCCTATGACGGCAAGCCGCTGACCGCTGGCCGCCGGGTCACCGATTGGCTGAGCAACGGCGACAAGACCTTCGTCCTGCAGGTCGACAAGCCTGGCCTGTACACCATAAACCTCGAATCCAGCGAGTTCGATGCCCGTCTCGAACTGAGCGGCAACGGCCTCAACCTGGAAGACGATGACGGCGGCAGCAACCTCAACTCGCGCCTGGTCGCTCCCCTGCAACCGGGCCGCTACACGCTGACCGCAGGTGGCCTGGGCGAAGCTTCCGGTGCGTTCTACCTGGGCGTCGAGCAGTCGGATTTCCCCGAAGGCCTGGTCTTCAACGACGGCACCAACCTGCCGCTTGAAGGCACCGTCAGCGGCTTCATCGGTGCCGACGACACCCGCAGCTTCGTGCTGAACCTGCCGGAACGACGTCGTGTGCAGCTCGATGCCAGTGGCAAGGAGCTGGACACCATGCTGACCATCCAGGGCGGCGACATCACCCTGAGTGATGACGATGGTGGCGGCGGTGTCAATTCGCGCATCAGCCAGGTGCTGGATGCTGGCGAGTACAACGTCTCGGTGCGCTCGGTGAACAGCCGTGGCGGTGTATTCCAGCTGGCTACCGCCACTGCGGCTGCGCCCGATGGCCCGATTCGTCCCGAGCTGAAGATCGGTCGCGAAGTACAGGGCCAGCTGCGTGCTGGCAACCGTGACATGTACACCCTGGAGATCCCGCGCAAGGGCAAGTACGTGATCAGCATGACCGCAGGCTCGTCCAGCCTGGATGGCATGATCACGCTGATGCGCAACGGCGAAGAAGTCGCCCAGCAGGATGACAGCGAATCCAGCCTCGATCCGAACCTGGAAATCGACCTGGAAGCCGGCCGCTACATCGTGTTCGCGCACAGCTTCGATCCAAACGCCACCGGCAGCTACCGCCTGCTGGCACGTCGCAAGTAAGCAAACGGCACCGAAAGGCCGATGCCAGCACTCTGGCATCGGCCTTTTTTGTGGGAGCGGCATAAGCCGCAAAGCTGGTGCCGCCAAATCCTCACACCGGAGCAGTGTCTGCTTCGCGGCTTACGCCGCTCCCACAAACACGCCGCAGATTGCGAGCAAGCGGCTCAGCGCACCTCGAACTCGCCGACCAGCACGGTGTCGGTGGCATCCTGCAAACGCAGGGTTACCGCTTTGTCCTTTTGCTGCGGCAGCCCCCAATGCGTACTCAACCTGAGCATCAAGGTGGTCGCACCGGTGACCAACTGCTGGCGGCTGCCGAAATAGTTTGCCTCCACCTTGTAGATGCCCGGTTTGGCATCACGCAGCGAGAACTGCTCTGGACCATAACCACCGGTGAAGTCCTGCGACATCTGCCCGCCTTGATAGGTCAGACGATTGCCGTAGTAGGCGCGTTCGCCATTGGGATCGGTCACCCACAGATCCATGTCACTGTTGTCCGCATCCCAGGCCAGCACCACGCGCAGGTCCAGTGGCATCGCCTTGCGCAGCCGCGCATCAACCTGCGTCGCATCCAGCGCCGGACCACCACGGGCAAGCAGATTCGTCAGCTCATCCAGCGCGATCAACGCAACGCCGTCGAAGCGACCATCCCATGGCCGCTGCACCACCTGGTAGAGCGGATCAACCGCCTGCTGCGGGCGCCCTGCCGCCTCCAGCGCCAGACCCAGATCGCGAAAGCTCTGCGGCTCATCCTCAGCCATCACCAGCACCTGCTCGAATACCGGCACCGCAAGCGCGGGCGCATCGGCCTGCATCAAGCGATAGCCCAACACGCGCAGCAGATGCCTGTTGTCCAGTTCCAGCTCAGCCAGGTTGGACAATACCCGCAGCGCAAGCTCACGCTGTCCAGCAGCAAGCAGCAGATCGGCCACATCCAGAAAGAACGCGCTGCTGCTGGCATTGGCCTCGCGCTCGTCCAGGTACCACGCATACAACTCGGCGGCAGGTGCCTTGCGCAGGCGCTGCGCGATCGGCGAGTCCGACTCCCAGGCGCCGAGCTTGATCTGGACCTCGCCGGAATTGACCGGCATATCGACGGCAGGATACTGCCGCGTAGCAGCAGCGCTGCCGGTAACCACTACCCTGTCCAATGACGATGATTCGGCCTCGACGTACGCGGGCGGAGCAGGGGGAACTGGCGGTGCCGGCATGGGCGACGCCATTGCCGGTGCCGGCGCGTCCTGCGAACGAGACCTCTCCGACTGCGCAGCCTGCGCCACCTTCGGCGGTGCATCTTTCGGCCAACGCTTGTCCCACCATCCCTGACGCTGTTTCCATTGCTCGGCCACATCATCGAGATGGGTTTTCCGCGCAGCCTCGCGATCAGCAAGCTGACGGGCATATCTGCGGTCATATTCAGCACGCAGTGCAGCCGGCGGTCGGATCGCATAACGCAGATAGTCATCGATCGTGTCCAGCACCAGCAGCGAGCTGCCTTCGCTGACCATGCCAAACTGCTGCGACAGCAATTGCATCGCCTCGCGATTACCACGCGGGTCCGCAGCCAGTTGCTGCAGGCGCGCCTGCGCCCACAACCCGGCCATCAGACCCGCATCAGCGTTGTCAGGCGCGACGCTCAGTGTCTGCCACTGGCCGCCATTGATCCGCACCTGCACCTTGTTCTGCACCGTATCGGCACGCGCATACAGCCACAGCCAGCCTTGCTCCAGGCTGCGACGGTCGATCACCACATCATGCAGACCCGGCGCGGGCGCCACTTCCACCGTCGTTGGCTCGGCCAGCAGGCGGCTCGCCGCCGCACCGACATCGTCGGATTCGAGCTGCACCAGGCTGCCACCATTCGCCTCGCTCCAGCCACGCAGGCGCGCCGTATCGGCACCAGCGGCTGCACTGCTGATTGCGAACAAGCGCTGATCTGTCGCCAACACTGGCGAAACTGACGCCCCCCAGTTGGACAGGCCATCACTGAGCAGCAGGTATTCGCCGAGCGCTGTATCCGGCTTCCAGGATGCCAGCGCGCTGGCACCATCGTTCGGCGTCTGCTCCAGCACGCGCCGCAACGCGCTCCAGTCACCGTTGCGGATGCTGAAACGCCGCTCCGCTTCAGGCGTATCGCGCAGCACCGTCAACACGACACTACCCTCGCCCATCGCTGCGAAATAGCGATCGAGCAGCGCGAACTCGCGCACCCGGTTGCGTGTCCCCGCCGATCCCGATGCATCCCATAGCAGGCCGACCTTTGACGGGATGCGGCGCGCAGCCAGCGCTGCCACCGGCAGCTGGGCAAACAGATACTGTTGTCCGTCGTGGCGCGCGGCCTGCAGTGCCGCCTGCGGCTTGGCTGGCAGCTGCCATTGCAGCTGCGCCGGCAACTGGCGACCGCTGCCCTGCCAATCCAGTGCGCCGGCCATCAGCCGGAACGGCGCCTGCCCAAGCTTGTCCGCGCCGCTCGCACGCAAGCGCAGACTGACCTCGCCGGCACCGGCGGCAAACTGCAATGGCAAACGCCACTGCCAGCCCGCGCTGGACATGGGCATCGCCTCCCGGATGGTCAACTGCACCCGGCGGCTGCCGCCAGCAGGCAAGGGATACACGCGAAGACGGAACTGGTTGCCGGCGGTCTGCTCAAGCAGCGCCGGGTCCTGGCCTTGGCGGGTGATCGCCTCGAACACCTGCCGCCCACGTTCCTTCGGAACAGGCACCGCGTCACGGAGCTGCCCGTCAATATCCAGGGCGAAGCCACTGATCTGTTGGCCATCAGCCAAGGGAAACTGTAGTTCGCCCTCCATCACCCGCCGATTGGGGTTGTGGAACACCAGCTCGATCCGGGTCTGGGCGACACCCGCCTGCACTTCGCCGTCGATGATCGCCCGTTGCAGCTGGATCGGCTGCTCGTCCTTGGAGATGGCAATCAGTACCGGCGGCTGGGTCACCTCCCTGCCCTGCTGCGCGGCGACCGGCGTCACTACCCCGCCCACCACCAGGAAAACCATCCAACAACGCCGCCAGATAACCAGGCTCATCGCAGCACTCCGTCCAAGGGTTGGGAGATCAAACGCATCAACAGCCGCAACGGGGTTGGCGGATCGATCACTCCGCGCTTGATCGGCATGTCCGCCACCAGGCAGCACAACTCAAGCCTTCCCTTGCCCGGAGCATTGTGCCGTGTTTCGGCAGCCTGGGAGGCAAGCCTGGGCCGCATCCGGAGCGCCGCCTTGCGGAAGCAAGCACTGCCGAATTTGGTCAACTGTAAAAGCCTAAAGCGATCAACGAACCGACACCGATCAACGCAACGGAAGGCGAGAAACGACCAAGAGCGGAGCCAGCGCCATCCAGAGACTCCTAGACGATTCACTCCCGTCGCTACATATAAAAGCGCGCGTCCTCGATGCGGCATGAGCACATTTGCACCAGGCACTCGGCTTCCGCGCCTCTTAATTCCCCCGCGGAATACCGCAAGGGCATGAAACCAACAATGTACTGATCGCCCTCGGCACGGATTTCAATCTGATAGTTTTTCCATCTGCGAAAGAAATGACCTCAGTCCTTAGAGGGATTTCCCATCGTAGCCCCAAAAAAAACTACCGCTCCATCAGATAGACAGCAGCAGCCTCGCCAAATTCCAGCTCCATGGCTTGCCGAACGAGCCCGGGAAAGGCATACCACGATTTCCCTGCGAAAGCGTCGAGACCTGCAGAATCGACTTCCTGGCTCAGCCACAAAGCTTCGCTGCGACTCAACCTGGTGTTCTCATCCTCCAACAGGGACCGTCTGTGCTTCTTCATGAGAAGTCGCAGGTCTTTGACCGTCAAAATCCCAAACGCACCAAGTTCGGAAGGTAACTCGTCGAGAGTTGCTTGGCTGTAATCGTTCCGGCGGCGAAACAGCCGCCGAACTACCATGTGAATGCGCTTTGCATCCAAGGATGCCAAGTCGACTTTTGCGCGAGCACCTTGATATCTCATCTACCTGCCTCACCGTGTAGCAAAGCCGACAACTACGCGCCTTCTGGACAATATTCAACTTTAGGACTGCAGGGCCTGGCCAACAAGCGATGCGTTACCGCTGCCGGTCATCCGATCACAAGACCGCACAGCAGATGTGCGAATGTCCGCCTCGGTTTGCATGCCGTCCTGCCGATGGGCCGGTCGTTCTTGTGCCTGACTGCCCGCGCATCCAGTTTCGGCTTCAACTTGGGTGAATCGTCATAGCTTTCCGACGGGTGCCCTTCCCATGAAATTCTTGCATTCGCCATTCTCCAGCTCGCGAACGAATATCGCCTTGGTTCTTTCCAGGCAGCCTCTGGAACCAAACCGTAAGCCCCGCACACTACACGAGCCAGCCGCGGATCGATAAGAGCCATCGGCCGAGATGAATATCAGCCCCCAGGCCTCATCCTGACGTCGAGAAGCTGGCTCAAAAACCTTGTTGTATCGCTTCAGGTACCTGGGACCATCGTAACCGTGGCTCTCACAGACAAGCTCCCAATCCCCAGGCATCAACTCAGCCAGATCCAGCTCTTTGGCTCCGGCAGCGATCTGGCTGGATGCTTTGTGCAGAAATCTGGCTTCGTCCAACGAATACGGGTAGCCGAGCACATGCCAGCCGAGAACGAGGGCTCCCGTAGCACCGACCAATGCAAGAAACACTGAAACGAGCCGCATGATCGCCAATCCGCGTGGGACGGCTGGATATTATGGACACTGGATTCAGCTGGCAAATGATCACGTTATCCAAGCTTGCGACTCCGGCGAAGTGTCAGAAAGTGTTGATGCTCGCGAGCTGTCCAATGCCCACCTCGGTTTGCAGGCGGCCCTTGGCTTTTTCTGGTTCATCGCGGCCTCCGCGGAGATTCAAGCCTGGACCGCCCTGCCTCTGTCAGAAGATCAAACCCATCTCCGAGGAAAGCACCCGCCACCCTGATGCGTCGTGCCGCAGCACCGCCTCGTATTGGGATCCACATACGGAGCCACAATGGAACCCGAACTGGAGGTCGTAATCCCCATCGGCACGTCGTGTGGGGATACCCAAACCCATGCTCATTGTTTTCCCCACACGCGTGCCCTCGGGTGGCTGCTGCCATGCCGAGCCGGGCATGAGCTGGACTCCGATCTCCCCAAGATCGCGGATTGATTCCGGCGACAGGTCGATCGCACTGTCGCCTTTGGGCGATCCGATGCTCACGTACACCGGCATGCGATTGCTTGCGAGATAGCCCCCGGACGTTAGTTCGTGACGCAAGACCGCTTTCATCACACCTTGCAGATCGGGCGGCGGATACAGCGCAACCTCGGCCAGTCCCTGCCGTTTGTCACGTGCGGCCTGCAGCGCAACCCCTGCGTCGCCTTTGGCTACGCAATCGATGGCAGGCAACCCGCGCACGCAAACTTCACCCGAGGTTTCGTTGACGGTAATCAGGTAACGACGCAAAGCGATGGATTCGCCACGCGCGACCACCATCCTCCATTCATTGCCTGCCTGGTCGAAATCCGGTCCGTCGATCGCCGAGTCTGCACGCCCGAGCGTCGCATCCAGAGCGAAGTTGCCTTCCATCATCGCCTGCATCGCATCCAGCAAAGGTCGCTTTTCCTGCGCGTGGGTCACCCACGTGGCAAATGAGGCCACTGCGGCGAATACTCCTGCAACAACCGACTTCTGCATCCTGCTTGCTCGATCTGGGTCTGTTGTCTGCATTGTGCCCGGTTTCCACTGCGCGCTGCCGTGCCCGTGGATCGACTTACTCCGGGGCAGGCTCTTCCTTGTGTCGACCCAACGTTGACTTCAGCGCCGGCAGGTAACGCCGACTACAGGCGACTTCCTTGCCGTCAGCCATATGCAGCAGGGCCTCGCCACCTTCCAGCGGTTCGATCGACACCAGATGACCCAGATTGATCAACCAGCTGCGATGGACGCGCACGAAACAAGCCGCATCCAGTTTCTGCTCCAGTGCAGCCATTGTGATCCGCAGCGGGTAGTCGTGTCCGCGCAGATGCAGGTTGACGTAGTTGCCGGCGGCCTGCGCCCATTCGATATCGGCCGTTGCGATCAGGAAGTCGCGGCCCAGCTTACGCACCAGCAGCCGCTCCGGATGATCGATGGGCTCCACCGGCGGCCCTTCATCAGGCTCGGCCAGCAACTGTGCCTCGCCTTGCAGACGGCGAAGCAGAAAGCGGTAGCCATCGATGCAGAACAGGATGGCGGCGTAAGTGCGCACATCCTTGAGGTATTCGTACAGCAGCTCGTCCAGCCAGGAGCCGACCTGATAGCGCTCCCCCACCAGTGCATAGGCAAGCATTCTCAGCCCGAACATCGCCAGCACGTGCAGCAGGGAGATCGGCACGCTGGCCAGCAGGTACCAGGGCAGGCGTCGTCGCCAGTTGTCCAGATGCAGTGGCCAGCGCCTGCTGAACCAGACAATCGCTGGTACCAGCAACAGCAGCCAGACCAGTCCACTGGAGAATTCCCAGACCCAGGGCTCCCACCATTCCATGGAAGGCGTACCGGAACGGTTGGCGTCCATCCAGGTGGTGATCGCATTGCCGCTGCAGTTGATCAACACCAGCAGCAACCAGAACAGCAGCTCCATGCTTTGCCGCCAGGGGATGGAGCGATTCAACGAGGTCGATGACGCAGCTTGATTCATCTGCGCATTCTAGACGGCGAGGCCGCCGCAGCCGTCGCTGCCCGTCCCCGGATCGCCGCCACTCGTCTCCAGGTCCCCGCAGATCGGCCCTTCCGGCGCCTCGGGAGCGCGTCCCGGGTTGCAATGACGCCCTTCTCCATACGCTGGACACGCAATGCACAGACGCCACGATCTGGATTGGCTGCGGGTAATCGCCTTTGGCCTGTTGGTCATCTATCACGTTGGCATGTACTACGTGAGCTGGGACTGGCACGTCAAAAGCCCGGCCGCGAGCATTGCGCCGGAGCCGCTCATGCTGCTGACCTCGCCATGGCGGATGTCACTGCTGTTCCTGATCTCGGGCGTGGCTACCGCCTTCATGTTCGCGCGCCAGCCTGCCGGCCTGCTGCGCCGCCGCTCATGGCAGTTGCTGCTGCCGTTGCTGTTCGGGATGGCGGTGATCGTGCCACCACAGGCCTACTACCAGGTGGTCGAGCAACTACCCGGCGGATACAGCGAGTCCTACTGGGCGTTCTACGGCAAGTATCTCAGCGGTTACCAGGGTTTCTGTGACAGCGACGGCTGCCTGCGCGTCCCGACCTGGAACCACCTTTGGTTCCTGCCCTATCTGTGGAGCTACACCGTCCTGGCCTGGCTGTTGTGGCGGCTGTTGCCCAGCTCGGCATTGCAGCGCCTGCGCCAATGGACCGGTCTGGCCTTGACCGGCTGGGGCGCGTTGATTGTCCCGGTGGCGGTCCTGGCCATCGCGCGTCTGTTGCTGGTCAACCGCTTCGAGCAGACCCATGCGCTGACCGATGACTGGTACAACCATGCCCAGTACGGCAGCGTGTTCCTGATCGGCTATCTCGCCGCCTTCAGCAGCCGCTTCTGGGAGTCGCTGCAGCGCCTGCGCTGGCTGTCACTGACCTTGGCAGGCGTCTGCTATGCAGCGCTGATCCACACCTGGTACTTCGCCGGCTACAACGACGCGCAACCGCCGCCGCTGGCGCTTCGCCTTGCGCTCCGGGTTGCCTGGGCGGTGGACCAATGGTGCGCGATCGGCGCCTTGCTGGGCTTTGCCTACCGTTGGCGCGAGGCCGACGGTCCGATCCTGCGTTATCTCACCCTGGCGGTGTTCCCGCTCTACATCCTGCACCAGACAGTGATTGTCGTACTGGCACACAAGCTCAAGCCGCTGCAGCTGAGCCCTGGCATCGAGGCGGCCATCCTGATCGCAGTGACGTTCGCTTTGTGCCTTGGCGCCTACGAACTGATCCGCCGCAGCGCGCTACTGCGGCCACTGTTTGGCTTGCGCGACCAGCCGACAGAACACATCTCCCGAACACCTGCCAAGGCCGTGAGCGAACGAGGAAACTGATCGGCGCTCACACCAGACAGCCTTGCTTTCGTCCGACCCGCGGCGCGTGCCAGCCAGGGGCACAAGCAACTCAGCCAACTTCGGCGCGCGGCTCAGCAACCAACGGCCGTTCCGGTGCCGGCTTGCTCGGGAAGGCATGGCGCACGATGCGCCACATCACCTGGCCGAACTGGCGCGGCAGCGAACCGGTGTTGTAGTGCTGGCCGTAACGCGCGCAGATCTCCTTTACCTCCACCGCCATCGCCGCATAGCGGTTGGCGGGGATATCCGGGTAGAAGTGGTGTTCGATCTGATGGCTGAGGTTGCCGGTCATCACGTCCATCCACTTGCCGCCGGTCAGGTTGGACGAGCCGCGCAGCTGGCGCAGGTACCAATGGCCACGGCCTTCGTTGCGGATGCACTCCTTGGGGAAGGTTTCGGCATCGGCGGTGAAGTGGCCACAGAAGATCACCACATAGGTCCAGACGTTGCGGATGACGTTGGCCGCCACATTGCCAAGCAGCACCGGCAGGAAGAACGGGCCGGCCAATGCGGGGAACAGCACGTAGTCCTTCAGGACCTGCAGCATCGCCTTGCGACCGACCGGGCGGGCCTGGTGCCACAGCTGCTTGAGGGTCATCTTGCCGACCAGTACGCGACCGATGCGCAGATCCTGTATCGCGATGCCCCACTCGAACAGCAGCGCGAACACCACCGCCACGAACGGCTGGGCCAGGAAAAACGGATGCCAACGCTGCTCCGGGAAGATCCGCAATAGACCGTAGCCGATGTCATCGTCCAGCCCGCGCACGTTGGTATAGGTGTGGTGGCGGAAGTTATGCGTCTTGCGCCAGTTCTCCGAAGTGCCGGCGATATCCCATTCGTAGGTCTTGCCCTGCAGCTGCGGGTCGCCCATCCAGTCGTACTGCCCGTGGATGACGTTATGCGCCAGCTCCATGTTTTCCAGGATCTTGGACAGCGCGAGCAGCAGCACGCCGGCAATCCATGCCGGTACCAGCACGCTGTGCACGAATGCGCCCAGGAACAACAGGGCGCGTCCGGCGACACCGGTCCAACGCACCGCTGCGACGATCCGGCGGATGTAGCGGGCATCACTGGCACCCAGCAAGGCCTGATGGCGGGCTTTTACGGCGTCGAGTTCATCACCGAAGGTCTGCAGTTCGGCAGCTGACAGCACGCGGTTGTGCACGGAAGACATGACTTACAGCTCCAGGGTCAGATCGGTACTGGCGCTGCTGACGCACAGTTTGAGCGGCACGGAAGGTTCGCTGGTGTAATCACCAGTCACGGTGTGGCGAGTGATGCCCGAGGCCTTGCCGCAGACACAGGTGTTGCAGATGCCCATTCGGCAGCCACTGGCTGGCTTGATGCCGGCCGCTTCCAGCGCAGGCAGCAAGGCAAGCCCGCGCGGCACGGTGAGTGTGCGACCGGTCTTCAGCAGCTGGATCTGCACACTGCCCTGCTCCACCTCGGCCAGCTGCGGCACGCTGAACGCCTCGCTGTCGAAATGCGCCACCTGGTCCTGCAGACGTGCGCGGGCGGCATTGGCAAAACCGCCCGGGCCGCAGGCCAGCACATGCGCTGCGCGCAGATCACCAAGGCAGTCGAGCTCATGACTGTCCACGCGCGCGGCGCCCTCACCGGTCACCGCCAGATGCAGACGGAACGACGGGTGGCGGGCGGCGATGGCATTGAACTCATCGATGAAGCACAACTGCTCGCGCTGACGTACCCAATAGACCAGGTCCACGGAGCCCTGCATGCCTTGTGCATCCAACTGCCGCAGCAAGGCGCGCATCGGGGTGATACCACTGCCTGCAGCCAGCATCAGCAGCTTCGGCGGCGGCACTGCTGGCAGCAGCATCTCGCCAAAGGCCTGCCCCAGCGCGAACACCTCGCCGATGACCGCCTGTTCAGACAGGTACTGACTGAGCTTGCCACCGGCAATACGCTTGACCGTGATCGCCAGACGACCATTTTCAAGCAGGACAGGGCTGTAGCTGCGCGTGGTCAGGCGGCCATCCAGTTCCGCGCCCAGATTGACGTGCTGCCCGGCCTGCAGGCCATGGAAGTGGCGATTGGGCTGCAATTCCAGGGTGACGGCGTCGGCGCTGGCCTTGTGGCGCGCCACCAGCCGGGCCAATGGCCGCCGCAGCGTCCACAGCGGATGCACCCGGGTGGACCAGAAATCAAAGAAGCCTTCGCTCAGCCACGGGATCGGTGGCGGTGCGGTATTGCGGTAGACAGCACTCATGGGGCGCACTATACGTCCGAGCATACGACTGTGTATACAGTTGTATATTGCCAGTACAGGCTATGATTCACGCACCTGACCGGCCCGAGCCCCATGACAGCACGCGAACAGCCCCTGCCCGCACAAGACGACCTGCACCCGGCGCGCAAGGCTTCCATCTCGCGTGACGACCTGCTGGCCGCCGCCCTCGCCCTTATCGGCCCGCACCGCAGCGTGTCCACGCTGAGCCTGCGCGAGGTCGCGCGCGAGGCCGGGATCGCCCCGAATTCGTTCTATCGCCAGTTCCGCGACATGGATGAACTGACGGTTGCCCTGATAGACCTGGCCGGCCGTTCGCTGCGCACCATCATCGGTCAGGCGCGCTTGCGCGCAGCCGACAGCAACCGCGGCGTGATCCGCCTGTCGGTGGAAACCTTCATGGAGCAGCTGCGCGCCGACGACCGGCTGATGCATGTGCTGCTGCGTGAAGGCACGGCCGGCTCGGATGCGTTCAAGCATGCGGTGGACCGCGAGTTGGGGTACTTCGAGGAAGAGCTGAAAGCCGACCTGGTGCGACTGGCTGCACTGGACGGTGCAACCCTGCACGAGCCCGCGCTGGCTGCCAAAGCCATCACCCGGCTGGTGTTCGCGATGGGCGGCAGCGCGATTGATCTGCCCGAAGAGCGCGACCCCGAATTGATCGAAGAAATGTCGCAGATGATCCGAATGATCATCACCGGCGCCCGCGCGCTGGCACGGCGCCCGGTCAAGGCCTGAAGCAAGCCAAACGATATTGTGCGGTTGTAGGAGCGGCGTCAGCCGCGATGCTGATGATCCACCCCATCATCATTGTCCCTGCAGTTTCATTGGTGCTGGCTTCGCGGCTTACGCCGTTCCTACAGACTGTGTATCGGTAAAGCCCCTGCCGAGCATGGCTCGGCACTACGCTGCGCCCTTGGCCTTGGCGGTCATCAAGCTGGTCCACGGATCCTGTTTTTGTGGGAGCGGCGTCAGCCGCGAAGCTGATGATCTGCCAGATCACAGCTTTCCCATCATTTCATTGGTGCCAGCTTCGCGGCTCACGCCGCTCCCACAGGCTGTCTATCGCTAACGCCCCTGCCGAGCATGGCTCGGCACTACCTTTGCAGGCATTGACGATAGCGGTCGGCTACCCGGTTGGCGAACCATTCTGTGGTCAGTTCGCGGGTGATCTTGGGGCTGTCCAGGCGGATGCCGGGAATCAACGCACGCGGTACGGCCTTCCCGGCACGTGCATCCGCCATGGCGAACACCTGCGAGTGCAGCGTGCCATCACTGAAATCCAGCCGATCCGACTGCGCAAGCGCGCGCCGTATCTCACGCTCATCCATACCCAGTCGCGGCGCCAGCCTGCGCACCGCCAATTCGGTCTGGCCTGGCTTGTCGATCGGCGCATCCGGCACCAGCAGATCACCATCCAGCGCGAGCGAAACACCGGTCAGGCTGCTCACCGCGCTCTGGAACGCCGCATTGCGGCTGGCGTAACGGCCCGCGTTGTAATCGGCAAAACGGTGCACCTTCTGCGTATAAGGCGTCTGATAGTCGAGCAGATGGGCAATACCGAAGTACACGCCACCGCGCCGGGTGAACACTTCATCGCGGATGCTGCGCGCCACCGGATAGGGGTAGTTCTGTGCATTGGCCTGCGCAAACGGAATGCTTACCTGCATCGCGCCGCCGGTCTGCACGGGATTTTTGCCGGCAAACAAGCGCTGCCCCATCGGCACGCGGCCAATGATCTCCTCGTACAACTCACTCAGGTCCCGTTCGCTGCGCGCCCGCGCCAACTGCTCACCGTAGCTGCGCCCGTCGCTGCCTTTCATCTTCAGGCCGGCATCCACCAGTAGCTTGGGAATGTGGACGGCTGCGGCACGGCGATCAATTTCGCTCCGGGCAATCCGCGGCAGATTGGGTACCTCGGGATTGGCGCGATAGCCAGATTCCTGTTCGATCACCGCCAAGGTCGCACAGATGTTCTCGACCGACGCTTCGATGCGTTGCGCCTCGAAGGCCATGCGGATATCGCCTGCCCAACCAATGCGATCATCGACGGTCGGCGGAATACGCCGCACGACCTCATCGCGCACCTGCGTTGCCGATGGGCCCGGCGCAGGTGATGGCACGGTACTGCAGGACGCCAGCGCCAACGCCGCAAACAGGCCCAGCACGGCCTTCGTCCCGACTCCGCTGCACCACCAAGCGGAAACCGTGCGCGTGCTGCGCCAATCCTCGCATATCGCCTGCCTGCCCATATACTTCGCACCCTCGCCTGTCCAAATCGTAGAACGTGGCTTGACCCTTGAGCGCCACCGCTGAACAGTACTTCCCGCTTGTAGTCCCCGCCACCTCCCTGCTGCTGAGATTGGCGCTGCTGGCCGGTTGGCGTTCATTGCGCGACCATCGCTACCTGCTGTGGCTGGCGGCCGGCTATATCTGCACCGCCTTTCCGCTGGCCGCGCAGATCCTGATGGACAATGCCCGGCTGGCGACCTGGTCGGTGCTGACCGGCGCCTTGTACTGTGCGGGTAGTTGGGCCACGGCGCAGGGTTTCGCGCTCAGAGCCGGCGGCAGAGTGCCGGTGCCGGCGGCGCTGATCATCAGCCTGATCACCCTGTTCGCATTGTTCTGCTTCTCCAGGCTCAGCGACGTGCTGGGCGCACGCATCGTTTTCCTCAACCTAGGCATGGGGCTGCTGCTCGCCCTGGCACTGCCGGCGCTGTTTGGCCGCAAGCAACCGGACACGCTCTTCGAGCGCCTGCTGCGCAGGACCTATCTGTTACTGGTGGCATACGCGATCCTGCGCCCGCTGTTGGCTTGGTTGCTGGCCGGCTGGTTCACCAGCAGCGGCTTGCCGCGTTCCGGCCTGTGGCTGTGGATGCTGGCCTTCAACCTGCTGCTCAACCTGTGGCTGCTGTTCCTGCTGCTGGGCGGGCTCGCCCAGCAACTGATGGGAGAGCTGCGCCATGAGCGCAACCACGATCCGCTCACCTTGCTGCTCAACCGCCGCGCCTTCTTCGAAATCGCCAACCAGCGCCTGCAACACGGCCCCGCCAACCATCGGGCATTGCTTGCCTGCGATGTCGATCATTTCAAGCAGGTCAATGACACCTGGGGCCATGCCGCCGGCGACAACGTGTTGCGGCAGGTCGGTGTGCTGCTACAGCAGATGACCCGCCCGGGCGATCTGGTCGCGCGCTTCGGCGGCGAGGAATTCGTGCTGTTGTTGCGCTGCGCTGATCCGGCCACCGCTGCCCGCGTCGCCGAACGCATACGTGCTGGCATCAGCGAGATGCACTGCTCACCGGCGAAGCAGACCATCAGCGCCAGCTTCGGCGTCACCATGGTGGCGACAGCTGACGATCTGGAAAGTGCCTTGGAGCGCGCCGACCTGGCCGTGTATCAGGCCAAGCGCGAAGGACGCAACCGGGTGATTGCCAGTCCATCGCAGGACGGCACTGACAGTATCCTCCCGATCCACCACTGCACACTTTGAATCACGGCCCCACGCCACAGATCGCGCAGCTACGCCGTGTCATCCACGGCATGCGTCCAGCGCGGGCGCAACCGGCGAACCACCGATCACACCGTCTTTGCGCTAGGCTTGCCCTTCTTTCTGACCGCGTATTCCCGTGAAAACTGTTCACGCCACCCGCTACATCACCCCGCTGCGCGAAGGCGGTTCACTGCCAGCGGTGATCGAAGCCGACGACGATGGCATGTACGTCATCAAGTTCCGCGGTGCCGGCCAAGGCCCCAAGGCACTGATCGCCGAGTTGGTGGTTGGCCGGCTTGCACAGGCGCTGGGCCTGCCGATGCCGGATATCGTCCTGGTCGAACTGGACCGCGAGTTCGCCCGTACCGAGCCGGACCCGGAGATCCAGGACCTGATCCGCGCCAGCGAAGGTACCAACCTCGGCAGCGACTACCTGCCCGGCGCGATCAATTACGACCCTGCGGCGATGCAACCCGATGCCGAACTGGCGTCGCGCATCGTCTGGTTTGATGCGTACACCAGCAACGTGGACCGCACCGCGCGCAACCCCAACCTGATGGTCTGGCACCGCAAGCTCTACCTGATCGATCACGGCGCGGCGCTGTACTTCCACCATGACTGGGAGAATGCCGGCGAGGCGTGCGGCAAGCCTTTTGTATTGATCAAGGACCACGTACTGCTGCCGTTCGCCAGCCACATCGCCGACGCCGACGCAGCGCTGGCTCCCTTGCTGACCGACGCGGTCATCGATGGCATCGTCGCGCAGATCCCGGACAGCTGGCTGCAGAACGAACCCGCTTTTGCCGATGCGACCGCCTACCGTTCTGCTTACGCCAGCTATTTGAAGCGCCGCCTGCAATTGCGCGAAGCCTTCGTACAGGAGGCCATCCGTGCCCACGCTGCACACCTATGATTACGCCATCATCCGCGTCGTACCGCGGGTGGAGCGCGAAGAGTTCATCAACGTAGGCGTGATCGTCTCCTGCCCCAGCGCAGGACACCTGCAGGCCGCCATCGAGATCGATGTCGCACGGTTGCAGGCGTTTGCACCGCAACTGGATCTGGCTGGTGTGCAGCCGTGGCTGGATGCCATCGTCGCGATCTGCCGTGGTGAGCCAGGCGCCGGGCCGATTGCACAACTGCCACCGCGCGCCCGCTTCCACTTCCTGACCGCCAAGCGCAGCTCGGTGGTGCAGACCTCGGTCACCCACGTAGGCCGCACCGCCAACCCTGCCAACATCGTCGAGCACCTGCTCGAACGCATGGTGCGCACGCCACGCTGAATCACCGTCCGGGACGCGGTGCCAATTGCACCTGTAGAGCCGAGCCATGCTCGGCTTGGACGTTGCCGGCAATGCTGCTCACGCTGAGCATGGCTCGGCACCATCGGCACACACACCACACAAAAAGCCGGGCAACGCCCGGCTTAGTTGATCGTCTGGATGTGAGTCCTGGCGTGCCTAACCACCCCAACGCGTTGACAACTGACTACGAACCAGCTGGCGCGCCGAGTTGCTCTCGGTAGGTTCAAAGCGCATTGCCTTGACCGCATTGACCGCCCATTGGGAACTGGCTCCAGCCGGCTTCGCTTCAATCACTTCCACATCCTTGGTTCGACCTCGTTTGGTCACCGTATAGGCCACGGTGACTTCTTCCGCAAACGCCAGGTTGCCCGGGTTTGCCGGCATCCGGGGATTGAACTCCCCTTCACTGGGAGTCCAGAGCTTCAGGGCTTCGGTGGGAGGGAGCTGCAAAGGCTCAGCATCCCCCGCAATGACCAGTGGACTGGAAGTGGCCGCAACGGCAAGCAACATGAAACCCATGATCTTTGAGCGCATGACCTTCCTTGAATTGGCGAGTATCGCTGGACTCTAGGAGCGTTTTGGACGGCTTGCAAGTTCTCGCCGCGCAATCTATCCCGGCACATGAGCCGCCCTAGCCTGAGAGCAACATCACTCGATACCGACCAGCTCCCTGGCCACGTCGCGCAGGCTGAACTTCTGCACCTTGCCCGTCGCCGTGCGCGGCAGCGGACCGAAGACAAAGCGCCGCGGCAGCTTGAAGCTGGCCAGATGCTGGCGGCAATGCGCCAACGCCTCGACCGATTCCAGATGCGAGGTTTCCCTCAACTCGACAAAGGCGCAAGGCGTTTCGCCCCACTTCGGATCCGGGCGCGCGACCACCGCAGCCGCCAATACCGCAGGATGCCGGCACAGCACATATTCCACCTCCAGCGAGGAGATGTTCTCGCCACCGGAGATGATCACATCCTTGGAGCGATCGCGGATCTTCACCGCGCCGTTGGCGTACACCACCGCCAGATCACCGGTATGGAACCAACCGCCGGCAAACGCCTCAGCCGTTGCTCGCGGATTCTTCAGGTAGCCCTGCATGGTGATATTGCCGCGGAACATGATCTCGCCAACGCTGATGCCATCCCATGGCACCGGCTGCAGGGTCTCCGGGTCCAGTACCTGCATGTCTTCCTGCAGCAGGCAGGCCACGCCCTGGCGGCTGTTGAGCTCGGCACGTTCTGCAATTGGCAGCTGCGCCCACTCGGCCTGCGGCTGGCAGATCGACGCCGGGCCATAGACCTCGGTCAGGCCGTAGACGTGGGTGATCTCAACGCCCATGCGCTCCATTTCCTCCAGCACTGCTGCCGGCGGCGCCGCACCCGCGACCTGGCCCTTGATACCGACCAAGCCCTGCTTGCTTTCCTCCGGCGCAGCGGCGAGTGCGGCATGGATCACCGGCGCGCCGCAGTAGTGGCTGACGTCATGCTCGCGCATCAACTCCAGCACACGCTTGCGATCAAACCGGCGCAGGCAGACCTGGGTGCCGGCCACCGCAGCCATGGTCCACGGGAAACACCAGCCGTTGCAGTGGAACATCGGCAGCGTCCACAGGTACACCGGGTGTTGCGGCATGCCCCAGTCGATGATGTTCGCAATCGCATTCAAGTACGCGCCGCGATGGTGATAAACCACGCCCTTGGGATCACCAGTGGTACCGGAGGTGTAGTTGAGAGTGATGGCATCCCACTCATCGGCTGGTAGCTCGAACGCGAAGTCAGGGTCGCCGGCGGCCAGCAGCGCCTCGTACTCGATCTCAGCAAGGAACGCGCGGCCTTCGATCTCCGCATCATCGACGTCGATGACCTGTGGCGGCTGCTTGCACAGTGCCAACGCCCGTTCCATCAGCGGTGCGAACTCACGGTCGCTGAATACGATTTTGGCCTCGCCATGGTCGAGCATGAAAGCCAGGGTCGGCGCATCAAGCCGGGTGTTGAGCGTGTTCAATACTGCGCCAAGCATCGCCGGCCCGTAATGCAGCTCAATCATTGCTGGAGTGTTGGGCAGCAGCGCGGCAACCGTATCGCCTTTGCCGATACCCAGGCGCTGCAGGGCCGAAGCCAGCCGACGACAACGCTGGTAGACCTGCGCCCAGTCGAGGCGGCGCTCCCCGTGGATGACCGCCACGCGCTGCGGATGCACGGTTGCCGCCTTGCGCAGGAAGCTCAACGGCGACAGCGCGGTGTAGTTGGCCTGGTTGCGGCCAAGGTCCTGGTACATCTGGGGCCTCTTCCTCTCCAAGGATGTTGCCGGTAGAGAGTCGGACAGCTGGCACGGAATGTCGCTGCGACATTAGTCGCACGGATTTGGCTTGGGGTTTGAGGCTGCTGGCCAGAAGCTTCTCCTCACCCCAACCCCTCTCCCGTGAACGGGAGAGGGGTTGGGGTGAGGGGAAACTCCTGGCTGATAGAGCCAGACAAAAGCACAAAAAAAACGCCGGCATGCCGGCGCTTTTTCCAAACTCAATGCCCGAATCAGGCCTCCGGCGCTGCCGGTGCCACTGCTTCCGCAGTGCCTGCAGCGTCCTCTTCCAGTACCTCGTCCTCGGCATCGAGCGACGCATCCAGGCGTTCAACCGCCTGCAGCTTCTCGCCCTTGGACAGACGGATCAGGGTCACGCCCTGGGTGTTACGGCCCACGCGCGAGATCTCTGAGCCACGGGTACGCACCAGGGTGCCACCGTCGGAAATCAACAACACCTCGTCACCGGTACCCAACAGCACCGCGCTGACCAACTTGCCGTTGCGCTCGCTGGTCTGGATGCCGATCACACCCTGGGTGCCACGACCCTTGCGCGGGTAGTCCGCCAGCGGGGTGCGCTTGCCGTAGCCGTTTTCGGTCGCGGTCAGGATGTACTGCACGCCGGCATCGTCTGCAGCGTCGACGATCTCGCCGCCGTCCACTGCAACTTCCTCGACGCCGTTGTCGTCCTCATTCTCATCCTCAACGCCGCCGGCACTCTCGGCGACGATCAGGCTGACCACTTCCTCACCCTTGGGCATCTTGATACCGCGCACGCCGGTGGCGGTGCGGCCCATCGAGCGGACCTTGTCTTCACCGAAGCGCACGGTCTTGCCGTTGGAGGCGAACAACACGATGTCACGCTCGCCATCGGTCAGGCCAACGCCAACCAGCGCGTCGCCGTCGTCCAGGTTGATGGCGATCTTGCCGCGCGCCAGACGGAACGCGAACTCGCTCAGCGGAGTCTTCTTGACCGTACCGTTGCGGGTAGCGAAGAACACGAAGTGGTTCTCGTCGTACTCGCGCACCGGCAACACGGCCTGCACGCGCTCACCGTTCTCCAACGCGATCCAGTTGATGATCGGACGACCACGTGCATTGGAACCGGCCTCCGGCAACTGGTGCACCGGCAACCAGAACACCTTGCCCGAACTGGTGAAGGTCAGCAGCGTGTCATGCGTGTTGACCAGCCACAGCTGCTCGATGAAATCCTCGTCCTTGGTCGCTGCGGCACTGCGGCCGCGGCCACCGCGACGCTGCGCTCGGTAGGCGCTGACTGGCTGGCGCTTGACGTAACCGGCACGCGACAGCGTCACCACCACGTCTTCCGGCGCAATCAGATCCAGGATATCCAGGTCTTCTTCGCTGTGGCGGATCTCGCTGCGACGCTCGTCGCCGAACTCAGCACGCACGCTCTCCAGCTCTTCGCGGATGACCTGCAGCAGCACATCCGGGTTTTCCAGGATGCGGATCAGGCCGGCGATGAATTCCAGCAGCTGCTTGTACTCTTCGGTCAGCCTGTCCTGCTCCAACCCGGTCAGGCGGTGCAGGCGCATTTCCAGGATCTGCGTCGCCTGGACTTCGCTGAGCTGGTAGTTGCCGTTGACCAGGCCAATGCCCTTGGGCAGGTCTTCCGGACGCGATGCCTCGGCGCCGGCAGCGCCCAGCAGAGCGCCAACCAGACCTGGTTGCCACACCTTGGAAAGCATGCGCTCCTTGGCTTCAGCCGGATTGGCCGAGGTCTTGATCAACTCGATCATTTCATCGATGTTGGCCAAGGCAACAGTCAGGCCTTCCAGCACGTGCGCACGCGCACGCGCCTTGCGCAGTTCAAAGATGGTGCGGCGGGTGACAACCTCACGGCGGTGGCGGATGAACGCCTCCAGCATTTCCTTGAGGTTCAACAGCTTCGGCCGGCCATCAACCAGCGCAACCATGTTGATGCCAAACACCGACTCCATCTGGGTCTGCTGGTACAGGTTGTTGAGCACAACCTCGGCCGACTCGCCGCGCTTGATTTCGATGTAGATGCGCATGCCGTCCTTGTCGGACTCATCGCGCAGCTCACTGATGCCTTCGAGCTTCTTTTCCTTGACCAGCTCAGCGATCTTTTCGATCAACCGCGCCTTGTTCACCTGGTACGGAATCTCGGTGACGATGATCGACTCGCGACCATTGTCGGCCACTTCGATATCGGCCTTGGCACGGATACGCACACGGCCACGGCCAGTGCGGTAGCCAGCGATGATGCCGGCGGTGCCATTGATGATGCCGGCGGTGGGGAAATCCGGGCCCGGGATGTATTCCATCAGACCATCAACGTCGATCGACGGATTGTCGATCAGCGCGATGCAGGCAGTGATGGCTTCGGTGAGGTTATGCGGCGGGATGTTGGTCGCCATGCCCACCGCGATACCGGCAGAACCATTGACCAGCAGGTTCGGGAACCGGGTCGGCATGACCGTCGGCTCCAGTTCCTTTTCATCGTAGTTGGGCTGGAAATCGACGGTTTCCTTGTCGATATCGGCCATCAGCTCATGCGTCAGGCGCGACATGCGGGCCTCGGTATAACGCATTGCTGCTGCCGAGTCGCCGTCGACCGAACCGAAGTTACCCTGGCCGTCCACCAGCATGTAGCGCAGCGAGAACGGCTGCGCCAAGCGCACCAGCGCGTCGTAGACCGACTGGTCGCCGTGCGGGTGGTACTTACCGATCACGTCACCGACGATACGCGCCGACTTGAAGTACGCCTTGTTGCTGTGCGCGCCCAGCTCGTTCATCGCGAAAAGGACGCGGCGATGTACTGGCTTGAGGCCATCGCGGGCATCGGGGAGTGCGCGGCCGACGATCACGCTCATCGCGTAATCGAGGTAGCTCTTGCGCATCTCGTCTTCCAGGTTGACCTGGATGATTTCCTTGGCGTTTTCTGCCATTCGGGTTCCGTTGTCTGGTAGCGATCCCGTCCGTTGGCGGCACCCTGAAGGGCCACCCTGCCGGAAACTCGGATCAACCTGCGGAGTCTACCACAAGGGCAGGTTTTTCGCCGCCATTTAGGGTGCTTTTACCGGAAGAAATCAGGAACTTAGGGACTGCCATAGGGTAATGCCGAGCCATGCTCGGCAGGGGCCTTGGCGCCGCCCCTTGCAGGAGCCCTCCCCTGTGGAGCCGATCCATGCACGGCTGCCGCCTTACCGGACAAGCCGCTTGCCGAGCATGGCTCGGCACTACCTTCACGCATCCCTGCCGAGCATGGCTCGGCACTACATTCGCGTGCCCTTGCCGAGCATGGCCCGGCACTACCGGTTAATTGGAGAACGCGGCAGACATCGTCGCCAGGTCCGGCTTCAGGATCACGCCGCGCTCGGTGACGATGGCGTCGATCAACTCACCCGGGGTCACGTCGAATACCGGGTTCCAGGCGGCGATGCCTTCGGCTACGGTGCGTACACCGCCCACGCCGAACAGTTCGCCCGGGTCACGCTGCTCGATCTCGATCTCGTCGCCATGGGCGGTGCCCATGTCCACGGTGGAGGACGGTGCGACCACCATGAACTTGACCCCATGATGGCGGGCCGCGATGGCCAGCTGATAGGTACCGATCTTGTTGGCGGTGTCGCCGTTGGCGCAGATCCGGTCGGCGCCAACGATCACCCACTGCACCGCGCCGGTCTTCATCAGGTGCGAAGCCGCCGAGTCGGCGATCAGGGTCGCGTCGATGCCATCCTGCTGCAGCTCCCACACGGTCAGGCGTGCGCCCTGCAACCACGGCCGGGTCTCCCCGGCAAATACCTTCGCGATACGCTCCTGCGCCACGCCAGCGCGGATAACCCCCAAGGCGGTGCCAAAGCCTGCAGTGGCCAGCGAGCCGGTGTTGCAATGGGTCAGTACGCCGCTGCCCGATGCAATCAGCGCTGCGCCCAAGGCGCCCATGTGGCGATTGGCGGCGAGATCCTCATCCGCGATTGCCTGCGCTTCCAGCGCGGCGACCAGTTTCCAGTCCGAACCGGCAGCGGCGATAGCGCGGCGCATGCGTGCAAGCGCCCAGGCCAGGTTGACGGCGGTAGGGCGCGAGGCATTGAGTCGATCCAACGCTGGCGCCAAGGCCTGCAATGCAGCAGCACCGTCATCGGCCTGAACTTCGCGCGCCGCCAGTACTACACCCCAGGCTGCAGCAATACCAATGGCGGGCGCTCCGCGCACGGTCAAGGCATGAATGGCCTCGGCTACCGCGTCACTGTCATGGCACAGTACGTGCTCGACGATGAACGGCAGTTTGCGCTGATCCAGCAGCTCCAGGGCTTCGCCGGTCCAACGGATCGGGCGGATATGGTCGTAACGGGCGTAATCGATGGCGGAGGTATCGTTCATCCGGATATTGTAATCGGCACCAGCCGGCGCGGACCAACAACCTTGAACCCGCCAGCTTTGTTCAATCGGCGGAGAACTCGCCGCGGCAGCCCTTGTCCACCCAGATACCGTTGTGGTCCCAGCCCCAGCTGTCACCTTCCCGGCAGGCAGCTCTGGACAGCTGCTCGAGCAAGGTAACCCGGCGCATGACGCTGACTCCGCATTCGCGTCGCAGCTCGCTCTTCGATTCGCAGGTAACCCGGCGTGGGACATCGACAAAGCCAGAGCCATCCTCGGCGCCAACCTCGAACAGGCCCTGACAACCGCGACTGACCCAGATCTCCTTGCCACTATATCCCCAGCTGCGCCCTTCGCGGCATGGCAGCACCGACTGCTGCCGCAGCAAGCGCACAGGCGCCCCCCGCAACACCACGGGGCAAACCTCCGTCCGTCCCTTCGATTCGCAACGTACCACCCGGCGTGTTGTACGGGTGGAAGCCTGCGGCCGCGCGAATTCAGCGCTACAACCCCGGCTTACCCAAACCGCGTTGCCTTCGACGCCCCAACTGGTCTCACGGATGCAGTCACGCCTGGACAGCTGCCGCACCAGTTGCACACCAGCACCGGTATCCATCGGGCAGAACGTCCGCAGCTGATCACCCGATTCGCAGCGCACAACCTGCCGGTCCGCCGCTGTTGGCGCAGATTCCCGGGCTGCCAGTACGGTCGGCGCCAGCAATAGCAGCAAGCCGCAGACCCGCTTCATCAGACGCTCCCCTGTTGGGTCATGATGGGTTCCGATGATCACACACTGCCTGAGTCATTGTGAGCAAAGCATTATCTTCACCGCCCCCAGGCTGCAGATCCATGATCCAGCGCAAACCAGCTTCAGGCGCGGGCGAAATCAAACGCCAATACATCGCCAATGCGCGGCGTACCGGCCAAGGCCATCAGCAAGCGATCCACGCCAACCGCAACACCGGCGCAGGCAGGCAACGACGGCAATGCCGCAAGAAAGGCTTCATCCAAGGGCGGCTGTTCAGCTCCGCGCGTCGCACGGATCGCCAGATCGCGCTCGAATCGCTGGCGTTGCTCAACTGCGTCGTTCAGCTCGTGATAGCCGTTGGCCAGTTCGACCGGCCCCAGGTAAAGCTCAAAGCGTTCAGCCAATGGCGGCGTGCCTGGACGGATCCTGGCCAGCGCGGCCTGGCTGGCTGGCCAGTCATGGATCACGGTGATGGCATCGACCGCGAACTGCGACTGGATGCGATGGCTCATCAGCAGATCCAGCCAGTCATCGCGAGTCAGGCCATCGGGCTGGATACCGACTTCGCCCAGACCCGCACGCAGCTGCACTTCGTCGGCCAGGAACGGATCCAGCGCCACCGCCTGCATGAACAGTTCGCGGTAGCTGACGATGCGCACCGATGCAGGCGGACGCTGCACCAGCGCCAATGCTTCCTGCACCAGCGCAATGGTTTCTTCGATCAGCCGGTGGTGATCCCAACCAACCCGGTACCACTCCAGCATGGTGAACTCGGGATTGTGCCGCCCGCCGGCCTCGCCGTTGCGGAACACCCGGCCCAGTTCGTAGCAATCGCCCACACCGGCAGCCAGCAATCGCTTGAGCGGATACTCCGGCGAGGTGCGCAACCAGCGCTGCGGCGACCCAGCATCCACATGCCCGCTGAAGCGGGTATGGAAGCCCTCGATGTTCGGCTCGGTGTTGCCGGCAGCCGACATGATCGGCGTCTCAACTTCCAAGACATCGCGCGCGGCAAAAAAACCGCGGATCAATGCATTCAAGCGTGCGCGCTGACGCAGGGCCTCGATCACGAGTGCAAACGCCCGGAGTGCCCGTTCAATGACAAGGTCAGGATGTCACGCTCATCGTCGCGGTAGCCAGCCGACAGATACAACGACTTGGCCTTGGCATTGTGGTGATTCACTTCCAGCCGGATCACCGCCGCGCCCTGCCCAGCAGCCCAGTCACGCGCCAGCGCCAAGGCCTGTCGCCCCCAACCGCGACCCCGCGCGGCCGGACCGAGATACAACTCATCCAGCAGTACGAAACGACCGCCCTGCTCGACGCTGAAGCACCAACCCAGGGTGATGTAGCCGACCACGCTGTCACCATCGAGCAACAGCAACGCCGCGCCACAGCTTGGCTGCTCCAGCAGCGTCCGCAGACCGGGCTCGACCCGTTCGGCGATGTAGGGAATCTGGTCTTCCACATAGAACTCGCGAACCATCGCGATCAACTGCGGGAAGTCTTCCAGTTGCGCCAAGCGCGCCTTGATCTCACTCATGCCTGTTCTCCGTGCTCGGCGAGGAAGGCAAGCAGACGCGCCTCGTCCCATACTTCCACACCAAGCTCATTTGCCTTGTCCAACTTGGAGCCGGCTTCGGCGCCGGCCACCACGAAACTGGTTTTCTTCGAGACGCTGCCAGCGACCTTCGCGCCCAAGGCCTCAAGCCGGGCCTTGGCCTCGTCGCGCCCCATCTGCGTCAAGGTGCCGGTGAGCACTGCGGTCTTGCCGTCAAGAACGCCAGCGACCTGTTCCTGCGCCTCCGGCGTGATCGCCAGCAAACCGTCCAATGCAGCGCCAGCCGCACTGAACAGCTGCGCATTGGCATCAACGTTCAACCATGCAACCAGTGCATTGGCGGTTTCCGCCGGCAGACCAGCGGTCATGAAGTTGTGCGCTTCTTCGTCCAGGATCGCCGCCGTGGAGCGGAACGCCTCGGCCAGCTGGCGCGCGCGCACCGGCGTGACCTTGGGAATCTCAAGGTCCGCCAACAAGGTCGCCAGATTCAGATCCGCGCGCAGCTTTGCATTGGGCGCGTGCGTATCGCTGATCTGCACGCCACGCTCCAACAACGCGTCAATGGCTTGCTGGTTGCCCGGCTGCGCCATGAAATGACCAATCGAGCGGGCAACTTCACCACCGATATCCGGCACGCGCTTGAACATCGGCCACGGCAGGTGACGGATCAACTCTAGATCACCAAACCACGCCGACAAGGCCTTGGCGGTGCTTTCACCCACGTGTTCGATGCCCAGCGCAAACAGCAGACGCTCCAGCGTGGTGTTGCGACTGGCTGCAATCGCGGCGATCAGGTTATCAGCCCACTTGGTGGCGATCTTCCTGGTGTTCCACTCAAAGCTGGCCGGCACCGACAACGCCTGTGCACGCCAGGAGGCATCACCCGCATCCAGTTTGAGGATGCGATTGAGCGTGTCGCCACTGCCTTCCGGCTGCAGGTGCTGGCCAAGCTGCGAGGCGAGTGCTTCCGGCGAATCGGCATCCAGCGCCAGCTTCAATACCAGCAGCTGATCGCGGTTGAGTGCATACAGGTCGGCGACGCCGCGCACGATGCCGGCATCCACCAACACCTCGATGTACTTGTCACCCAGGCCATCGATGTCCATCGCCTTGCGCGAGGCGAAGTGGGCAATGGCTTCCTTGCGCTGTGCCGGGCAGCTCAGCTCGCCCGAGCAGCGCCATGCCGCCTCGCCTTCCTCGCGCACGATTTCCGACCCACACACCGGGCAGGCGCGTGGCATCTGCCACGGCGTCGTGCCTTCGGGGCGGCGATCGAGAATGACGCTGACCACTTCCGGGATCACGTCGCCGGCACGTCGCACGATGACCGCGTCACCAACCCGCACGTCCAGGCGCGCGATCTGGTCGGCGTTGTGCAGGGTGGCGTTGGTTACCACGACGCCTGCCACATGCACCGGCTTCAGTCGCGCAACCGGCGTTGCTGCGCCGGTACGGCCAATCTGGATTTCGATGGCCTCGACCGTGGTGGTCTGTTCCTGGGCCGGGAATTTATGCGCTATCGCCCAGCGCGGTGCGCGTGCGACGAAGCCCATTTCCTGCTGGCCTTCGCGGTCGTCAAGCTTGTAGACCACGCCATCGATGTCATAGGCCAGGCTGTCGCGGCGCTCACCGATGTCGCGGTAGTACGCCAACAGACCTTCGGCACCCTGCACCACCTTGCACAGGTCGCTGACCGGGAAACCCCATTGTGCCAGCTGCGCCAGGGTTGCCGAATGCGTCCCGGGCAGCTCGCCACCGGACACTTCACCGAGACCATAGGCGTAGAAACTCAGCGGCCGCTGCGCGCTGATCTTCGGATCAAGCTGGCGCAGCGAGCCGGCCGCGCCATTGCGCGGATTGGCCAGCACTTTGCCGCCATGCAGGCGCGCCTGCTCGTTGTAGCGTTCGAAATCGGCACGCGGCATGTAGACCTCGCCACGCACTTCCAGCACTTCAGGCCAGCCTTGGCCGTCAAGTCGCTGCGGGATGACCTTGATCTGGCGCAGGTTGGCGCTGACGTCTTCGCCGGTAGCACCATCGCCGCGGGTCGCACCCTGCACGAACACGCCGTTCTCGTAACGCAGGTTGATGGCCAGTCCATCAAGCTTGGGCTCTGCGGAGAAGAACAACTCACGGCGATGCAGGCGCTCATCGATGCGGCGCACGAAGTCGTGCACTTCGGCATCGGTGAAGGCGTTGCCCAGTGACAGCATCGGCACCGCATGCACGACTTCCGGGAAGCGCGATGACGGCTTGCCACCGACCTGATGGCTGGGCGAGTCGGCGCTGTCCAATTCCGGATGTGCAGCTTCGAGCGCTTCCAGCTCGCGCATCAACCGGTCGTAGTCGGCGTCCGGAATGATCTGCTCGTCGTGCTCGTGATAGGCGCGCGAGGCGTCGGCCAGCTGACGGCGGAGTTCGCTGATGCGCTGGGTGGCGGCGGTATTTTGATTCATGCGGCGATTTTACCCGCGCGGAGTGTTGGCGCGGTAAAAGCGGGGTGCTTGTGATTGATGCTTGCTGCGAACAGCACCCCACCCTGGCCCTCCCCTTGCCTGCGGCAAAGGGAGGGAGCCAAGCTCTGCCCCCTCCCTTTCGCGTAGCGAAGGGGAGGGTTGGGGAGGGGTAGCTCTTAAGGCTTTACCAACGCGGCGACTTCGTCAGCGGCGGCGCCTGATGCTGGCGGTCATATGCACGCAGATCATCGCGGATATGCGCGATGCGCTGGCGACCCAGCGCATTGCGGCTGTCATCCAGCACCACGCCATCCAGCAGCTCACCCATGCGCTGCACGGTCGGCAGCATCTTTTCCCAGGCGTCGAGCGCGGTCATCGGCGCCGGCAAGGTCAGGAAGAACGCAATGGCCGGGGTTTCCATCTCGCGGATGTTGGCCATGTCGAAACTGCCCGGCTTCATGATGCTGGCCATCGAGAAGATCGGGCCGCGCTCCGAGTGTCCTTCCACAAGACGGTGGAATACATTCATGTAGCCAAAGACCAGACCGGTCTTCTCCGCCGCCACCACGATGTCCTCGCCACGCAGCACCTGCCCGGAGCGGGCGGCCACGTACAGCGAGACGATCTTGTCGAAATCCTGGGTTGGCCGCTTGCCGAGCTCACTCAGGTTGCCTTCGTCCACGTCAGGCAGGCCGAGCTCGGGCTGGCTCACGCCGTCGCCTTCGGCACCACCCTCGCCCACCTCGGTACCAGCAGCGCCATCGGCACCGCCCAGCACCGGCTCGCGCCGCGGTTGCTCACCGCTGGCAGGCTCCTTGCGCTTGCCTTGGGCCAGGCGCTTGGGCCGGCTGAAAAAGAAAATGGCCGCTACCAGCAAAACGCCGGCAACCAGAATGCCGATACGCAACAGTGCCGTGTCAGACATGCGCTGCAGTCTCCGGATTAATCGTTCAGGTGGTTAAAGGATGGCACGTCAGGCCGCGCCCGCCAATCGGGCAGCCTCTTCCAGATCAACACTGACCAGTCGGCTGACACCCGGCTCACGCATGGTGACACCCGACAACTGGTGCGCCGCCTCCATCGTCGCCTTGTTATGGCTGACGAACAGGAACTGCACCTTCTCGCTCATTTCCTTGACCATATTGGCCAGACGACCGACGTTGGCCTCATCCAGCGGCGCATCCACCTCGTCCAGCAGGCAGAACGGGGCCGGGTTGAGCTGGAAGATCGCAAACACCAGCGCCACCGCGGTCATCGCCTTCTCACCGCCGGACAGCAGCGAGATATTGGACACGCGCTTGCCCGGCGGCCGCGCCATGATGGTCACGCCGGTGTCGAGCAGGTCTTCGCCGGTCAGCTCCAGGTAGGCATGGCCACCGCCGAACAGGCGCGGGTACAAAGCCTGCACACCCGAATTGACCCGGTCGAAGGTGTCCTTGAAACGACCGCGGGTTTCGCGGTCGATCTTGCGGATGACGTCTTCCAACGTTTCCAGCGCGGTATTCAGATCGACGTTCTGCGCCTCCAGGTATTCCGAGCGCTGTGAGGCCTCGCCGTACTCGTGAATCGCCGCCAGGTTGACCGGTTCCAGGCGACGCATGCGGCCATCGATCTGGTGCACGGTCGATTCCCAGTCCGACAGGCGCGCATCTTCGGGCAAGGTAGTGATCACGTCCTGCAGCACGAAGCCGGCCTTCTCCACCGCGGCCGACAGCTGCTCGGCGCTAAGCACCAAGGCCTGCTGATCGAGCTTGCGCTGCGAGATGCGCTCGCGCTGGGCAAGTGACTGCTCGTCGCGCTGGTGGCGGGTCTGTTCCAGGCCGCGCAGCTCGTGATCGATACCATCGAGCAATGTGCGCGCTTCGGCCAGCACGCGATCAACTCGTACGCGCTCAGCCAATGCGTTCTGGTGCTCGGCCTCGAGCGTATGGACCGGTGTATCGCCCTCGTCCAGCTGCGAGTGCAATTCGCCAAGACGTGAATCCAGCTGACCGCGCTGGGTGCCCATGCGTTCCAGTGCATGGCTGAGCGAACTGATCTGGGTGCGCTGCGACTCCAGCGTCAAGGCCAGCGCATGCATGCTGTCGCGCACATTGCGTGCAGCATCACGGGCCTGATCACGGGCATCACTCATCTGCCTGCGCTCGCTTTCCAGCGCATGCCGGGCCGACTCCAGGTCGCCCATGCTGGACACCGCCTCATCCAGTCGCAGGCGCGCTTCGCTCGCCTGCTCACGACTGACATCCAGCGTTTCCAGCAGCTGCGCCAGCTCAGCCTCGATACGTTCAATGCGCGTGCGGGTGGATTCCAGCTTGCCCTGCTGGCTCTGCAGCTGCCCCGCCAGTTCAGAGCCGGCGCGATGCGCTTGATACAACGAGCGCTGCACGTCTTCGCGCTGCTGCTCGGCGGCCAGCAATTGCTCACGCAGACCAGCCAGCTGCTGTTCCAATGCAGCCTCACGTTCCTGCAGGGATTCGATCTGCTCGCGCAAGGTGACGATCTCGCGCTCACGCAACAGCGCGCCCTGCTCGGCCGCGCCGGAACGCGACATGCGCACCCAGCCCTGGCCCAGTCGCTCACCGCTGCGGGTGATCACCGATTCGCTGTCGCCAAGCGTGCGTTGCAACTGCTGCGCCTGCGCCAGGTCGTCAGCGCCATGCAGATGCGCCAGCAGACGACGGATGGCGAGCGGCCCCTGCACTTTTGCCGCAAGCGAGGTCGGCGCGAAGTCAGCCTTGCCGCCTGCATCAGCAACCAGTGCGATGCGACCTTCGCCCAGCTCAGCCAGCGCATCAACCAAGGCTTCCGGCGCATCCACCAACACGCCTTCGATCAGCTGCCCAAGCGCGCTTTCAACCGCGTTCTCCCAGCCGCCCTCAACACTGATGCGCTCGCCAACGCGTGCGGCCGTATCCAGGCCACGCGCCTTCAGCCATGCTGCCGCCGCACCCTCTTCCTGACCCAGCGCCGCCTGCTGCAGCGTCTCCAGCGACGACAATCTGCCGCGTGCCGACTGCGCCTGCTTGCGCACATCGGCCAATTCGGACTGACCGGTGCGCTGCTGTTCCTGCAATGCCGTCACCGACTCCTTGCGCAGCTCGACCTGCTCGTTCAGCGTCTCCAGCGCGGTCTTCTGGGTCTCATGTTCCAATTGCAGCTGCTCGAAGGCTTCTGCCAGCGCATCCAGATCCAGGCCGGCGCGTTCTGCCTGCAATGCTTCGCGGCGACGGTCGGCCTCGAGGACCTGCTTGTCCAGGTAGTCCACGCGGGTGCGCTCGACCTCACCGGAGCGGGTTGCTTCGGAGGTGTTGCGGTTATGCGCTTCCCAACGCTGCTGCCAGTCGGCCAGCTTGGCCTCGGCCTCGCGCAGTACTTCCTGGCGGATCTCGTTGTCTTCCTGCAGCTGTTCCAGCTGCGGCTCGGCATTCTCCACCGACTCACGCAACACCAGCAGCTTGGCCTCGTCGCCGCTGATGTGCTGGCCAAGTTCGGACAGCGCCTGACGGGTTTCGTCGTGCGCCTTGTGCAGGCGCTGCGCCAGTTCCCGCTGGTGGTGAATCTGCTGCTCAAGCCGGGCCAGGGTGCTGCCCACCTGGTACACATCGGCCTGTGCCTTGTTCAAATTCTCTGCGGCCTCTTCGCGGCGCACACGGCCGGTTTCAATACGGCTTTCCGCTTCGCGTTGTTCGGCGATCAACTGCTGCAGCTTGGTTTCTTCGCGCGACAGGGCTTCGCGCAGGCCGCCCAGACGGCCATCGAGGCCGCGGTATTCCAGCGCCTTCCATTCCGCATCCTTGACCCGGCGCTCTTCCTGCAACGCCTGGTACTGCTCGGCCTGCCGCGCCTGGCGCTTGAGGTGTTCGAGCTGCTTGCCGATTTCCTCGCGCAGGTCGTTGAGCCGATCCAGATTCTCGCGGGTGTGGCGGATGCGGGTTTCGGTTTCCTTGCGGCGCTCCTTGTACTTGGAGATGCCGGCGGCTTCTTCCAGGTACACGCGCAGGTCTTCCGGGCGCGCCTCGATGATCTGGCTGATCATGCCCTGCTCGATGATCGAGTAGCTGCGCGGGCCAAGCCCGGTGCCCAGGAACAGATCGGTGATATCGCGGCGGCGGCACTTGGTGCCGTTCAAGTAATAGTTGCTGCTGCCATCACGGCTGACCGTGCGCTTGACCGAGATTTCGTTGAACGAGGCGTATTCGCCGGAAATCGTGTGATCGGAGTTATCGAAGATCAGCTCCACCGTCGCCTGCGACACCGGCTTGCGGCCAGCCGAGCCGGAGAAGATCACATCGGTCAGCGAATCGCCGCGCAGGCGGCTGGCCGAGCTCTCGCCCATCACCCAGCGCACCGCATCGATGATGTTGGACTTGCCACAGCCGTTCGGACCGACAACGCCGGTCATATTGGTCGGCAGGTGCAACGTCGTGGGATCGACGAACGACTTGAAACCGGAGAGCTTGATCGTGGATAGACGCATGGAATCGGGCTGTTGGCGGACATCGGCAGCAACTGCCGACACCCGGAATGAGGTTCCGGAGGTTCCCTTCCCGCACTCAAGCCATTGATATTCCGGAGAATTCAACTGGAAAAGCGCGGCACTGGCAACCGAGTATAGCTATACCCATGGCCGCCGGTGGTCAGACCAACCAAGCGACCAAAAGAAACGGGCGCCTTGCGGCGCCCGTTCTTTACAACCAGTCCGGCAGAATCAAGCGTCGGATTCGACGATGACCTTGACGGTGGCTTCCACGTCGGCGTGCAGCTTGACGATAACGTCGAACTCGCCAACGTTGCGGAAAGCGCCTTCGCCCATGATCACTTCGCTCTTGTTCAGCTCCAGGCCGGCAGCGGTGAAGGCTTCAGCGATATCACGCGGGCCAACCGAACCGTACAGCTTGCCTTCGGTTGAAGCGTGCGCAGCGATGGTGACGCTGGCGCCTTCGAACTTGGCAGCGCGGGCTTCAGCACCGTTGTGCGAGGCCAGAGCCTTGGCTTCGTACTCAGCGCGCTTGGCTTCGAACTCGGCGATGTTGGTCGCGGTGGCCGGAACGGCCTTGCCCTGCGGCACGAGGAAGTTACGGCCGTAGCCCGGCTTCACGTCAACCAGGTCGCCCAGGCCGCCGAGGTTGGTCACTTTCTGGATAAGAATCAGCTTCATGGTGTAGCTCCGTTATTCGTTAGCGGCGCCAATGGCACCGCAACGCTTGCTGTCCGAATAGGACGGTGGGTACGGAAAATCCGGCCAAGGCCGGATTTCCTGTCGAGAACCCGCAGCGCGTGCAGGCTCTTCCGAAAAATCGGATTAGACGTCGTGGTTGTCCGTGTACGGGATCAGGGCCAGGAAACGGGCGCGCTTGACGGCCGTGGCCAGCTGGCGCTGGTACTTGGACTTGGTGCCGGTCACGCGGCTCGGAACGATCTTGCCGTTCTCGGTCAGGTACTGACGCAGGGTGTTGAGATCCTTGTAATCGATCTCTTTCACGCCTTCAGCGGTGAACTTGCAGAACTTGCGGCGGCGGAAGAACTTGGACATGAAAGTGCTCCTTATTCAGCAGAAGCGGCGTCGTCGCCGGCTTCGTCATTGTTGGAAGATGCACCTTCTTCGTCGTCACGACGACGGCGCTCGCCACGCTCGGGCTTGTCACCCTTCTCGTCCTTGCTCTTCATGATCAGCGACTGCTCGGTGTCAGCCTCGTCACGCTTGATGACCAGGTTGCGCAGCACGGCGTCGTTGAAGCGGAAGCTCTCGGTCAGTTCGTTCAGAACTGCCTGGTCGGCTTCGATGTTCAGCAGAACATAGTGAGCCTTCACCAGGTTCTGGATCGGGTAAGCCAGCTGGCGGCGGCCCCAATCTTCCAGACGGTGGATGGTGCCGTTGCCGGCTTCGACCAGCGCCTTGTAGCGCTCGATCATGGCGGGGACCTGTTCGCTCTGATCCGGGTGGACCAGGAACACGACTTCGTAATGACGACTCATGTTTTTATACCTTTCGGATATAGCCCTGACGGGCTGGACAGCCCCCCGCTGTGCTTCGCGGTGGGGCAAGGGATCCTGCACTGGAGCGCAGGAAGCCGGGCATTATCCATTGGAAATGAACTGGTGGCAAGTTACCCCCGGCCCGTGCAACACAGCATCCGTCGCCGCGACAAACCTCGGCCGCCACGGATGCTGCGTCGCAACAGTACACTATGTAATCGATTCCACGCCCTCCCCGGACCGCCTGACGTGAATTCCACGCTTTCCCTGGCAGCGCAGCTGACGCCGCGCCAGCGCACTTTCATCCTCATCGCACTCTCACTGGGCGGCTTCGCCATCGGCACCAGCGAGTTCGCCAGCATGGGCTTGATGCTGGAAATCAGCCGCGGCCTGGCAATCAGCGAAGCCCAGGTCGGCCACCTGATCAGCGCCTACGCCATCGGCGTGGTGGTCGGCGCGCCGCTGCTGGCCTTTGCCGGCGCCAGCCTGCGCCGCCGCAGCCTGCTGCTGTGGCTGATGGGCTTCTACGCCATTGGCAATCTGGCCAGCGCGCTGGCGCCGAGCTACCACACGATGCTGCTGGCGCGCTTCGTCGCCGGCCTGCCGCACGGCGCCTATTTCGGCGTAGCCATGCTGGTTGCCGCCTCGATCAGCCCGCCGGAACAGCGCGGCGCCGCTGTCTCCAAGGTGCTGCTTGGTTTGTCCATCGCCATCCTGCTCGGCAACCCGCTGACCACCTGGCTGGGCCAGCAGTTCAACTGGCGCAGCGCCTTCGTGCTGGTCAGCCTGCTCGCCCTCGCCACGGTGACGATGGTTGCCCGCCAGCTGCCAGCCGATCCGAACGAGGTCCGCACCTCGCCGATGCGTGAACTGCGCGCCTTCAATACCAGCCAGGTATGGCTGGCACTGGCCATCGGCGCGATCGGCTTTGCCGGCATGTTCTGCGTATTCACCTATCTAGCCCCAACCTTGGTCAACGTCACTGGCATCAATGAACGCTGGATGCCGGTCGCGGTCGGCCTGTTCGGCGTCGGCGCGATCATCGGCAATGTTGCCGGCGGCAAGCTGGTCGACCGGCTGCAGTTCCGCGCCGCAGGCGTGCTGCTGGCATGGTCCATCGTGGTGCTGATGCTGTTCCCGCTGGCCGCGAACTCGGCCTGGGCAATGGTGCCGGCGATCATCGCCGTGGGCACAATGGGCGCGTTGGCGGTGGCCCTGCAGACCCGATTGATGGACGCCGCTGGCGAGGCCCAGACCCTGGCCGCCGCCTCCAACCATGCCGCCTTCAATACGGCAAACGCGCTCGGGCCGTGGCTGGGCGGCATGGCGATTGGCGCAGGTTATGGCCACGCCTCCACCGGCTATGTAGGCGCGGCGACGGCAGCGGTTGGTCTGCTGCTGTGGGGTATTGCGGTGATGCTGCAGCGACGCCAGGACGCGCCCGCGCAATTGGCAGCCGACTGAATGTAATGCCGAGCCATGCTCGGCAGGGGCCTTACGCAGAATCCCGGCAGCACCGGGAATGCTTCAGCCGAGCATGGCTCGGCTCTACAGGGGAAAGCTCGCCGTGCGCCGGACCTTCCCGGCCCCGACACCTGGCCTGCTTCGCGGCTTATGCCGCTCCCACAAAAGCCCAGCCACCGATTTTCTTAGCGGTGCATGTCGTCGGTAGTGAAGCTCTCGCCACAGCCGCATTCGGCCGCTGCGTTGGGATTCTTGAAGGTGAAGGTCTCGCTCAGGCCCTGCTTGCCGAAGTCGATTTCGGTGCCATCCACCAGCGGCAGGCTCTGCGCGTCCACGTAGATGCGCACGCCGTCCTGCTCGAATACGGTGTCGCCTTCGCGCTCATCCTTGGCCAGGTCGGTGACATGGCCCCAGCCCGAACAACCGGTGCGGGTCACGCCAAAACGCAGGCCAAGCGCACCCGGGGTGCCGCTGACAAAGCGCTGCACGCGGGAATGGGCGATGGGGGTCAGATGAACAGCCATGATGGGGCGACTCCAGCAGAATTACGGTCCAATTATAGATGGAGGCGGTCCGCCGGACTGCAAGCGCTGATAAATGCTCGCCTGCCCGGGTCTTGAACCGCTAAAATCTCGCATTCACAGATCGAGTCGATCAACAGAGGATTCAAGTCATGACGGTGGTCAGCGTTGCACACGCCCTTGCCGGGAAGTTCCCGGAAGGCGGAGAAGTCACAGTCCGCGGGTGGGTCCGCACGGTGCGCGGCTCGGCTGGACTGGCCTTCGTCAACGTCAGCGATGGCTCGGGCTTTGCCCCGATCCAGGTCGTGGCCACCGAAGCCCTGTCCAATTTCGAGGACATCAAGAAGCTGACCCCGAGCTGCTCGGTGATCGCCACCGGCACCCTGGTCAAGTCGCAGGGCAAGGGCCAGAGCTTCGAGATCCAGGCGCAGAGCCTCGAAATCGTCGGCTGGGTCGAAGACCCGCTGACCTACCCGATCCAGCCCAAGCCGATGTCGCCGGAGTTCCTGCGCGAAGTAGCGCACCTGCGCCCGCGCACCAACCTGTTCGGTGCGGTCACCCGCATCCGTGACTGCCTGTCCAAGGCCGTGCACCGTTACTTCCACGAGAACGGCTTCTACTGGATCAGCACGCCCATCGTCACCACCTCCGATGCCGAGGGTGCCGGCCAGATGTTCCGCGTCTCCACGCTGGACATGGCCAACCTGCCCCGCACCAGCGATGGCCAGATCGACTTCAGCCGTGACTTCTTCGGCAAGGAAACCTTCCTGACCGTGTCCGGCCAGCTCAACGTCGAGGCTTACTGCCTGGCACTGAGCAAGGTTTACACCTTCGGCCCGACCTTCCGCGCCGAGAACAGCCACACCACCCGCCACCTGGCCGAGTTCTGGATGGTGGAGCCGGAAATCGCCTTCGCCGACCTGGCCGAAAACGCACGCGTGGCCGAGGATTTCCTGAAGTACCTGTTCCGCGCCGTGCTCGACGAGCGCGCCGACGACATGGCCTTTATCGCCGAACGCGTGCAGAAGGACGCCATCACCCGCCTGGAAGCCTTCGTCAACGCACCGTTCGAGCGCATCGAGTACACCGACGCGATCAGCCTGCTGCAGAAGTCCAGCAAGAAGTTCGACTACCCGGTTGAGTGGGGCCTGGACCTGCAGACCGAGCACGAACGCTGGTTGACCGAAGAGCACGTCGGCCGCCCGGTCGTGGTGACCAACTACCCGGAGCACTTCAAGGCCTTCTACATGCGCCTGAACGACGACGGCAAGACCGTCGCCGCGATGGACGTGCTGGCCCCGGGCATCGGCGAGATCATCGGCGGCAGCCAGCGCGAAGAGCGCCTGGACGTGCTCGACGCACGCATGGCGCAGTTCGGTCTGGATCCGGAGCACTACCAGTGGTACCGCGATTTCCGTCGTTATGGTTCGGTGCCGCATGCCGGTTTCGGCCTGGGCTTCGAGCGCCTGGTGGTCTACGTCTGCGGCCTGTCCAACATCCGCGACGCGATCCCCTACCCGCGCGCACCGGGTTCGGCGGAGTACTGATTCATCTGATCCAGTAACAGGAGGCGGTGCCGTTGACCTTGTTCTTCGCTCTTTGCTTCGTTGGCGTGGCCATTGCCGGCCTCAGCGCCTTCCTGATTTTCTGGCCGTTGACGCTGGTCCATATCCGCGACCGGCATCCGGCGCTGGCAACCGAATTCGGTGCCGGCGCCTTTCTCAAACCAGAGTGCCTGCGCTGGCTGCTGGGCCGCGGCTTTACCGGCATCGCCGACCGCTCGCTGTCCGGGTTGGCCACACCCGCCCGCATCGCCTTGTTGGTGATGCTCGGCGGACTGGGCATGGCACTGCTGTTGTGGCTTTTTTCGCAGGTAATGAAATGACTGATTTCGAGAACACTCCCGACCAGTGGTGGCTGGCACAGCTCGGCGGCACCCTGATCTGGGCGCGCCTGCGGGTCCGTCCAGGCGGCACTGCTGAAATCCTGGACAGCGATGGCAACACGCTGAGCTACGACAGCGAAGACACCGCCCGTGCACAACTGTTCGACGCCGAGTTCGTGGCCTTTGACGGCCTGGACGAAGAAGACGCGTTGCATCGTGGTTTCTCGCTGCACGAAGTGAGCCCGCCGCAGGGCGACGACGACACGCTGCGCGAGCGCATGGTGCAGCTGCTCGGCACCCGGGTCTAAGCGGCCTTTCGTGTTCGCCCAGCGCGCCTTCGTCGAGACCGAGCTGCTCTGGCTGGACCGCCTGCTGGCGCGCGATCCATTCGTGACCCTGCTGACCACCGGCGACGACGGCCTGCCCGAACTGACCCGCGTGCCGGTGTTGTACCGGCGCGAAGGGCACAAGGTCGAACTGATCGGCCATTGGGCCAAGGCCAACAAACAGTCCCGCCAGCTCGGCCGCGCCAAGGTATTGGTCAACGGCCCGCAGGGCTATGTCTCGGCCAGTTGGTACCCGGACAAGGAAAGCGCGGCGCGCGTCCCCACCTGGAACTACGCTGCCGCCGAACTGATCGGCGAACTGCACCGCTTCGATGACACGGTGGCATTGGCACAGCTGCTATCGGACACCAGCAACTTCTTCGAGGCCAGCGTCGGCCAGGATTGGCAGTTTGATGCCAGCCTGGACGATCACGCTCCATCGCTGCGCGCCATCGTAGGCTTCCGCCTGGACGTGCAGCAGATCCAGATCAAACTGAAACTGAGCCAGAACCACCCGCAGGCAAACCAGCTGGCGGTGATCGAGGCCTTGCAGGCCCTGGACACCCCTGACGCCCGCGAACTGGCGCAGTGGATGCAGCTGTATCGCAATGAACACGGCGACCAGCCTGATGCCTGAACCGCGCCCCGTTTCCCGCGACGCTGCCGTGCAAACGCGCAGCAGCGCCCTCCCCCTCAAGATCGCAAGGGAAGCTTCACCATGAAAGACATCCATAACCTGCTGCAGAAGAACCGTGAATGGGCGGACCGGATCGAGAAGGAAGATCCCGAATTCTTCCATCAGCTTTCCAAGCAGCAGAGTCCCGAGTACCTGTGGATCGGCTGTTCCGATTCGCGGGTACCGGCCAACCAGATCATCGGCATGGCGCCAGGCGAGATCTTCGTCCACCGCAACATCGCCAACGTGGTGGTGCACACCGACCTGAACTGCCTGAGCGTGATCCAGTACGCGGTGGACCAGCTCAAGATCAAGCACATCCTGATCGTCGGCCATTACGGCTGCGGCGGCGTGCATGCAGCCTTGAACAAGGTGCGCGTCGGCCTGGCCGACAACTGGCTGCGCCATGTCGGTGATGTCGCGCAGAAGCACGACGACATCCTGTCGCAGATCGACGACCCGGAGCTGCGCCACGCGCGCCTGTGCGAGTTGAACGTGATCGAGCAGGTAGTCAACGCCTGCCGCTCGACCATCGTGCAGGACGCCTGGGCCCGCGGCCAGAAGCTGATGGTGCACGGCTGGGTCTACAGCCTGCGCGACGGCCGCGTCAGCGAGATGGGCATTGATGTGGGTTCGCCGGAGGAGTTGCAGCCGGCGTACGAGAAGGCATTGTCGTTTGTGCCGCGGAAGGGCAAAAGGCACTGATCAGAGGAAGTCCCTGCCGAAGCAGGCTTCCTCCCCTCTCCCGCTTGCGGGAGAGGGGCTGGGGGTGAGGGCCTATCGCCCCAGCCAAGTCAAAACCCTGCCCTCATCCGCCCTTCGGGCACCTTCTCCCGCGTGCGGGAGAAGGGACAGAGCAGAAGCCAGAGCAAAGCCAAAACAAAGCCAAAGCAACAGCTAGAGCCAAAGCAACAGCAATAGCAGGAGCAAGAGCAAAGCCAAAGCCGCAACAGCCCCCTCCAGAACACCCCCAGCCCCTCACCAAACAGGCCCCGCATGCTCCCCCTACCCCTGAACCTGCTCGGCTGGATCGAAGAACACCGCCATCTCCTGAAGCCGCCGGTCGGCAACAAGATGATCGAGAACGGTGACTTCATCGTCATGGTGGTTGCCGGCCCCAACAGCCGCAACGACTACCATTGGGATGAGGGCCCGGAATGGTTCTTCCAGCTCGAAGGCGAGATGGTGCTGCGGATACAGGAGGATGGCGCGGTGCGCGACATCCCGATCCGGGCCGGCGAGATCTTCCTGCTGCCGCCACGCGTGCCGCATTCGCCGCAGCGCATGCCCGGTTCGATCGGCCTGGTGGTCGAGCGCAAGCGCCTGGACCACGAGCTTGATGGCTTCATGTGGTTCTGCCAGCAATGCAATCACAGGATTTACGAAGAGTTCTTCCACCTGAAGAACATCGAGACCGATCTACCCAAGGTCTTCGATCGGTTCCATGCATCCATCGAACACCGTACCTGCAGCCAATGCGGGGCCGTGCATCCACTGCCCAGACCGGTCACGCCAGAAGCCTGAGTGGTCGGGCGCGGTTACACTGCGGGTACATCCTCGACGTGTCCGCACCGATGAACGAAACGCTGTCACCCGCTCACGCCACCGCACTTGATGCTGCCGATCCGCTGCGCCACCTGCGCAGTCAGTTCCTGATCCCGCAGCACCAGGGCACCGATCAAGCCTATTTCGTCGGCAACTCGCTGGGCCTGCAGCCGCGCGGCGCACAGGCGATGGTGCAGGAAGTGATGGATCAATGGGGCCGCATCGCCGTCGAAGGCCACTTCACCGGTCCCACGCAATGGCTGAGCTATCACCGCCTGGTCCGCGATTCGCTGGCAGGCGTGGTCGGCGCGCTGCCGCACGAAGTGGTGGCGATGAACACGCTGAGCGTGAACCTGCACCTGATGATGGTCAGCTTCTATCGGCCGAGCAGCGAACGTCCGGCGATCCTGATGGAAGCTGGTGCCTTCCCGACCGACCGCCATGCGGTCGAGGCACAGATCCGCTTCCACGGCTTCAATCCGGCCACCGATCTGATCGAAGTACAGCCAGACGAAGCCAACGGCACCATCTCGATGCAGGCGATCGAGCAGGCCATCAACGCGCACGGCAAGCGCGTCGCGCTGGTACTGTGGCCGGGCGTGCAGTACCGCACCGGCCAGGTCTTCGATCTGGACACGATCACCCGCCTCGCTCGTGCGCACGGCGCTAACATCGGCTTCGATCTCGCCCACTCGGTCGGCAATGTGCCGTTGAACCTGCACGACGTCGCACCTGATTTCGCGGTGTGGTGCCACTACAAGTACTTGAATGCCGGTCCGGGTGCGGTTGCTGGTGCCTTCGTGCACGAACGCCATGCCAAGGACACCTCGTTGCCGCGCTTCGCCGGCTGGTGGGGGCACGAACAGGCCACCCGCTTCCAGATGGCACCGGAGTTCGTGCCCGAGCTGGGCGCCGAAGGCTGGCAACTGAGCAATCCGCCGGTGCTAGGGCTGGCTCCACTGCGAGCATCGCTGGCGCTGTATGACGAGGCGGGTATGGACGCACTGCGCACCAAGTCGCTGAAGATCACCGGCTACCTGGAAACCATGGTGCGTGCGCGCCTGGATCATGTGCTGCAGATCATCACCCCGGCCGAACCCGAGCGTCGTGGCTGCCAGTTGTCGCTGCGGGTAGCCGGTGGTCGTGCGCAGGGCCGCTCGCTGTTCGAGTACCTGCAATCGGTGGGCGTGCTCGGCGACTGGCGCGAGCCCGATGTCATCCGCATCTCGCCAACGCCTTTGTACAACCGCTACAGCGATGTCTACCGCTTCGTCGATGAAGTGGAAACCTGGGCTGGCGTCTGACCAACGGATTATTTTGACTTGAACACCCCCACCCCACGCAGCCTCACCCTGATCGGCGCCGGCCTGGCCGGCTCCCTGCTCGCCATCCTGCTGTCGCGGCAGGGCTGGAAGATCACCATCTACGAACGTCGTGGCGACCCGCGCATCGCCGACTACGAGTCCGGTCGCTCGATCAACCTGGCGCTGGCCGAACGCGGCCGTAATGCCTTGCGTCAGGCTGGCGTCGAAGACGAGGTGATGGCCAAGGCGGTGATGATGCGCGGACGCATGGTGCATCCGCGCGAAGGTACGCCCGATCTGCAGCGCTACGGCCGCGATGACAGCGAGGTGATCTGGTCTGTGCACCGCAAGGACCTCAACACCACGCTGTTGCAGCTGGCCGAAGAAGCCGGTGCAACCGTGCATTTCCACCGTCGCCTGCATACCGTGGACTTCGATGCCGGCTATGCCCGCTTCATCGATGACCGCGACGACCAGCCGCACGACATCCACTTCAACACGCCGTTGATCGGTGCCGATGGCGCAGGTTCGGCGCTGCGTGCGGCAATGAACCGCAAGCTGCCCTTGGGCGAGCGCATCGAGTTCCTCGATCACTCCTACAAGGAACTGGAGATCCCGCCAGCAGCCGATGGCAGCTTCCAGATCGAAGCCAATGCCCTGCATATCTGGCCACGCGGCAACTACATGTGCATCGCCCTGCCCAATGACGAAGGCACCTTCACCGTCACCCTGTTCCTGCCCAATGAGGGCGAGCCCAGCTTCGCAACGGTGCGCAACGGTGCCGAAGCGGAAGCCCTGTTCCAGCGCGACTTCGCTGATGCGCTGCCGTTGATACCGGACCTGCGCGCCGACTGGGAACAGCATCCACCCGGCCTGCTCGGCACGCTGTACCTGGAGCGCTGGCATCAGCGCGGCAAGGCGGTGCTGATCGGCGACGCTGCGCATGCAATGGTGCCGTTCCACGGCCAGGGCATGAACTGCGCGTTCGAAGACTGCGTGGTGCTGGCACGCTGCCTGGCCGAGCATCCCGGCACCGAAGAAGCCTTCGCCGCTTTTGAAGCCGAGCGCAAACCCAATGCCGCCGCCATCCAGCAGATGGCCCTGGACAACTACCTGGAAATGCGCGACCGCGTCGCCGACCCGAGCTACCTGCTGCAGCGCGAGCTGGAGCAAGCGCTGCAGTCGCGCTGGCCAACCCGTTTCGTGCCGCATTACACGATGGTCACCTTCCTGCACACGCCGTATGCGGTTGCCTTGGAGCGTACCCGCCTGCAGCAGACCATCCTGGCCGACGCCACCGTCGGCCACGACTCGCTCGACAACATCGACTGGGCCGCGTTGGAGCAGGTAGTCCACGACCGTCTGTCGGTACTGGAAGGAGCACACTGATGGCAGAGAGCTTCCTGTTCTACGATCTGGAAACCTTTGGCCAGGACCCGCGTCGCACCCGCATCGCCCAGTTCGCCGCAGTGCGCACCGACGCCAACCTGAAGGTCATCGACGAGCCGGTCAGCTTCTACGTCAAGCCGGCCGACGACCTGCTGCCCTCGCCGATTGCCACGCTTATCACCGGCATAACCCCGCAGCATGCGTTGGCCGAAGGTGTCAGCGAGGCCGAGGCCTTCGCCCGCATCAACGAGTTGATGAGCAAGCCGCAGACCTGCACGCTTGGCTACAACACGCTGCGGTTCGATGATGAGTTCGTGCGTTACGGCCTGTTCCGCAACTTCCACGATCCCTATGAGCGCGAGTGGCGCAGCGGCAACTCGCGCTGGGACCTGCTCGACATGCTGCGGCTTGTGCACGCACTGCGCCCGGATGGCATCAACTGGCCCAAGCGCGAAGACGGCGCCACCTCGTTCAAGCTCGAACATCTGGCGCTGGCCAATGACGTGCGCGAAGGCGACGCCCACGAGGCGCTGTCCGACGTCTACGCCACCATCGGCATGGCGCGGCGCTTCCGGGAGGCGCAGCCGCGCATGTGGGACTACGCACTGCGCCTGCGCGACAAGCGCTACGTCGGCAGCCTGCTCGACGTGGTGGCGATGGAGCCGGTGCTGCACATCTCCATGCGCTACCCGGCCAGCCGCCTGTGCGCCGCACCGGTGCTGCCGCTGGCCCGTCATCCGCACATCAACAACCGGGTGATCGTGTTCGACCTGGAAGGTGATATCGAACCGCTGCTCGAGCTGTCGGTCGAGGAAATCACCGCGCGCCTGTATACCCGCGCGGCCGACCTGCCCGAGGGCCAGCAACGCATTCCGCTGAAGGAAGTACACCTCAACAAGGTACCTGCGCTGGTTGCCTGGAATCATCTGCGCGATGCCGACTTCGAGCGCCTGGCCATCGATCCTGCGGTGATTGAAGCCAAGGCCGTGAAACTGCGCGCACTCGCCCCGCAACTGGCCGAGAAGGCCCGCCAAGTGTTCGCGCGTGAACGCGTAAATGACGGTCCGATCGACGCCGATGCATCGCTGTACGACGGCTTCCTGGCCGAAGGCGACAAGGGCTTGCTGAGCAAGGTGCGCACTGCACCGCCGGAAGCATTGGCCGAGCTGGAACAGCGCTTCCGCGATCCGCGCCTGCCCGAGCTGCTGTTCCGCTACCGTGCCCGCAACCATCCGCAAACGCTGGACGCGACCGCACACTCACGTTGGGACGCATATCGTCAGCAACGTTTCACCATTCCTGGCATGGCCGAGCAGACCTTGCCGGAATACGTCGCGCAGATTGCCGAATTGCGCGAGGAACACAAGGACAACCCGGCTTCGCTGGCCCTGCTTGATGCACTGGACCAGTGGGGCCACAGCCTGCAGGACACACCATGACCCAGTATTTCAGCGACGCCAGCTTCAAGTTCCTGCGCGGGCTGGCCCGCCACAACGACAAGACCTGGTTTGCCGAGCACAAGCAGCAGTACGAGGACCATGTACGCCAGCCCTTCCTGCGCCTGATCACCGACCTGCAGCCAGACCTGAGCGAAGTCAGCACACATTTCCAGGCCGATCCGCGCACTGTGGGTGGCTCGCTGTTCCGCATCTACCGTGATTCGCGCTTCTCCCACGACAAGGCGCCGTACAAGACCTGGCAGGGCGCACGTCTGTTCCATGAGCGCCGCAAGCAGGTGCCGGCGCCGTCGTATTACATCCACCTGGCACCGGGCGAGAGCTTTGTTGGTGCTGGCATCTGGCACCCCGAGCCGGACGTACAGCGCCGCCTGCGCCAGTTCATCCTCGACAACCCGGGCAGCTGGAAGGCCGCCGCGCATGCGCCAGCCACGCGCAAGCGCTACGAGTTCGAGAGCAGCGAAAAGCTGGTGCGGCCGCCGCGCGGCTTCCCGGCCGATTTCGAGTTCATCGACGACCTCAAGCACCGCAACTGGGTGCTGTGGCGTTCGCTGGACGACGAGGTGATGACCGGCCCGCGCCTGCGCCAGACCCTGGCCAAGGACCTGGCCGCACTCGGCCCGTTTGTCGACTACCTATGCGCCGCGCTGGACCTGGAATTCTGATTGGCGCGGGCTTCACGCAAACCAACCTGGTTTGCGGCACGCTTGGCGGCAACCTTCGACAGGAAGCCGCCATGACCAGCATCCACCTGCAAGTCTGGATCGATGCCCCGCTGGCCAACGTCTACAGCGGCCTGGCCAGCGCCGAGGGCCTGAGCCGCTGGTGGATACCGCACCAGCAATCCGTCATCGACGGCGACACCGTGATCAGCCACAACCCCGGTTCCGGCCATGGTGTCGTCGCGCTGAAGCCGCTGGAGATCATCCCCGAGCGCTGCGTCCGCTGGGAAGTGATCAGCCGCCACCCGCCACAAAGCCCGGCCTCGGCCTGGACCGGTACCGAAATCCGCTTCGACCTGTCACGCCGGGCCAGCCCCGGCGCCTGGCGCGGCCTGCCGCACGAAGGCGAGCCGATGACCGTGCTGGAGTTCCATCACCTGGGCTGGAACGGCGACAGCGAGTACCTGGGCTTCTGCAGCCAGGCCTGGGCCGAAACCCTGGTGATGCTGCGCCGTTGGGCCGAAGCCAGCATCCCCGCACATCCCTGATCCCGAGGACAGCAACGCAATGAAGAAGTGGATACTCGCCACCGTCATCGCCATCGCCGTACTGCTGGCCGCCTACGTGATCGGCGGCCCCTATCTGGCGATCCGCGGCATCAGCCAGGCCATCGAACAGCGTGACACCGGCAAGCTGGCGCGACACGTCGACTTCGGCGCGGTGCGGGTCAACATCAAGGCGCAGATCAACGATTACATCGTTCGCCGCGCCGGCAGCGACATGCAGTCGAGTCTGTTCGGCCAGGTCGCGCTGGGCGTGGCCGGCAACCTCACCGGCGCAGGTGTCGACACCTTCGTCACCCCGCTGGGCATTGCCGCCCTGCTGCAGGGCGACAGCCTGTGGAAGCGGACCATCGGCGATACCGTCGGCGGCGATACCTGGGCGCCGCCCTCGCCGGCCAAGCCGCTGGCCAATACCACCGGCCATTACGAATCGCTGTCGCGCTACACCGCCACGACCCACCTGGAAGACGGGCGCGAAGTCGTATTCGTACTCAGTCGCCAGGGGCTGCGCTGGCGACTGACCAATATCCTGTTGCCACTGGGACAGGCGCCGGGCTGACCGGCGCCATCTCCGTCAGGCAATCCTGCGCGGCTGCTCCTCGATCACACTGTCGGCGAGGAAAGCCTCCAGCGAATCATCCATCGCCTGCATCCACGGGGTGTGATGCAGCGGCGCCAACGTACCGGTCAATACCGAGCGGTAGCTGTAGTTGCGATAGCCGAGGATGTCGTCCTTCTTGTCGTGCTTCCACTGTTTGAACAGCGTGGCCACGGCCTCGACGTTGAAGTCCGGGTAGTCAGTGGCGTCAAGCAGATCCCGCACGTATTCGGTCTGGAAGTCGATGTCCTGCGCCGCCGAAGTCGTCGCCTCCTCACGCGCCAGCCAGGCGTCGCTGTCTGCACGCATTGCATCGCTCGCCGGCAGCGTGATCCTGCCAAGGATGACATCGCGCGCATACCAAGCCTGCGCATCGAACATGTTGAAGGTGTAGTACTGGTCCTGCATGCCCAGATAGATCAGCCTGGGGTTGTCGATCCAGAACACGCCCTTGTACAGATCACCGGGATACAGGCGATTGCGCGTGCGCAGGGTCAGTGCATCGGGCAGGAACGGGAAATGGTGCTGGTAGCCGGTGCACAGCACGATGGCATCCACGTCCTTGCTGCTGCCATCGATGAAGTGCGCGGTGTTGCCTTCAACACGCTGCAGCAGGGGCTTTTCTTCAAAGGCAGCCGGCCAGTCGTACCCGGTTGCCGCGCTGCGATAGCTGAAGGTCACCGACTTGGCGCCGTATTTGTAGCACTGGGTGCCGATATCCTCGGCCGAATAGCTGCTCCCTACCAGCAGCAGGTCCTTGCCAGAAAATTCGCAGGCATCGCGGAAATCATGCGCATGCAACACGCGCCCGGGGAAGCGATCCACGCCCTCGAAGAACGGCGCATTCGGGGTGGAGAAATGCCCGGTGGCAACGATCACTCGATCGAATTCCTCGGTCAGCAGTTCGTCTTTCTTCAGATCGCGAACGGTGACGGTGAAGCGCTCGCTTTCTTCCGAGTAGTCGACCCATTGCACCGCCATGTTGAAGCGGATCTGATCACGCACGCCGCTCTTTTCGATGCGGCCCATGATGTAGTCGCGCAGCACGGCGCGTGGCGGATAGGAGGCGATCGGGCGGCCAAAATGCTCTTCAAAACTATAGTCGGCAAACTCCAGCGCTTCCTTCGGGCCGTTCGACCAGAGGTAGCGGTACATGCTGCCATGTACGGGTTCGCCATAAGCATCCAGCCCGGTACGCCATGTGTAGTTCCACATCCCGCCGAGATCGGATTGCTTTTCAAAGCAGACGATCTCTGGCACTTCAGCCCCACCTCGACGGGCGGATTCAAAGGCACGAAGTTGCGCCAGGCCGCTCGGGCCGGCTCCAAGAATGGCGATACGCATGGTCATTCGGGTTGTTTCTCCTGTGTAGCTGCAGCCGCGTAAACGCGACGGCACTGCGCAAGGGCGCGTTATGCGCCGTGCAGGAGAGACAATGCGTCCAGTCCCGCGCGGCGCGCGAAACACCCGGCCGCCACGCAAGGCAGCGCGAAAGGGAATGGCAGGTACGTTGACGCTACCGGTCGGGGACAGGCCCCGCCCCTGGATCACCGGGTGGGTGCTGTGCGGGAGGGATCTGCTGCATTCGTGCAGATCAGGACGCGGCAGGATTACCGCTGGTTCAGCTTGGAACCCGCGAAAGCGACTTCATCCTAGCATGTGACGCATTTGTAGGAGCGGCGTAAGCCGCGAAGCTACAAATGTTGCCGAAGCGGCATTGGCTGCCATTGCAGGCCGCATGCATTCGGTCTTGTAACAAGCTTCGCGGCTCACGCCGCTCCTACAAACAACCGGTTCAATCCGGATTGGCCACACCATGCGGCACGTGGCCAGCAGCCACGTGCTGACGTGCACTATCGATATTGTGCTGGGAATCGTCGAAGAAGATGTCGGCTCCGAAGGCTTCAAGGAACGGGCCCTTGTGGCGGCCGCCGAGGAACAGCGCTTCATCCAGGCGCACGCCCCACTCGCGCAGGGTGCGGATCACACGCTCATGCGCAGGTGCCGAACGTGCGGTTACCAGCGCGGTGCGGATTGGTGCGGCTTCACCAGCCGGGAACGCCGCCTGCAAGGCATGCAATGCGGACAGGAAGTTGCGGAAGGGGCCACCGCTGAGCGGCTCATGCGCGCGCTCGCGCTCATGGCGACCGAATGCTTCCACGCCCTGCTCGCGCGAGATGCGTTCGCTTTCGTCGCCGAAGATAACCGCATCACCATCGAAGGCGATGCGCAGCTGGGTTTTGGAGCGACCGGTATCGGTCGCGGCAGCCGAAGCAGCAGCGACGTCCTGGGCGCTCTGCGGCAGGATCGTCGCCGCGGCAATACCATTGACCAGTGCGCGTCGCACCGAGTCCGGGTTGGCCGACAGGAACAGATCGGTGCCGAACGGCTTGACGTAAGGCCATGTCGGCTCACCGGCGGTGAAGGTGGCTCGCACGATATCCAGCTTGTAGTGCTGGATGGAGTTGAAGATACGCAGGCCGGTATCGGCGGAATTGCGCGACAGCAGGATCACCTCCACGCGCGGCGTCTCCACCGGCGCACCATCATTGAGCGCCAACAGCTTGCGCACCACCGGGAAGGCAACGCCGGGCTTGAGCACATCATCCTCGTGCGCGCGCTGGTAGGCGGCATAGGCCTCCAGACCTTCGCGTTCGAACAGGGCGTGGCCTTCTTCGAGATCGAACAGTGCGCGCGAAGTAACCGCAACGGTGAGAAGCCGGGGAGTGTTGTCACCCATGGACGATGAACCCAATACGATCAAGGAACGGGACCCAGTCTACCCGGAAGCGGCCCCGCTGCTGCGATTCCGTCCCTCAGACCATGAACTGCTCGCTCAGGATGCGCTCTTCGAGGTTGTGCTCGGGGTCGAACAGCAAGGTCACCTGGCGCTCGCGCGATTCACGGATGGTCACTTCCACCACATCGCGGGTTTCATGCGAATCGGCGGTGACGCTGACCGGGCGTTTGTAGGGGTCGAGCACGCGGAAACGCACTTCGGTCTCGGCCTTGAGGATGGCGCCACGCCAACGGCGCGGCCGATACGGGGCCAACGGGGTCAAGGCGATGGTGTTCGAACCCAGCGGCAGGATCGGGCCATGCGCCGAGTAGTTGTAAGCAGTGCTGCCGGCCGGCGTGGACACCAGCACGCCGTCGCAGATCAGCTCTTCCACCCGCTGCTGGCCGTTGAGATCGATGCCGATATGCGCGGCCTGGCGGGTCTGGCGCAGCATTGAGACGTCGTTGTAAGCCAAAGAGCCGGTGGTGGTTCCGGATTCGGTCAACGCAATCATTTCCAGCGGACGCAGGTGGGCCGGCTCGGCCAAGGCCAGGCGCTGGATCAGATCGTCTTCGCGATGGTGGTTCATCAGGAAGCCGACGGTGCCCAGCTTCATGCCAAACACAGGCTTACCCTTGCCGCCATGGCGATGCAGGGTCTGCAGCATGAAGCCGTCGCCACCCAGCGGGCAGATCACGTCCGCGTCTTCCGGGTTGTGATCGCCGTAGCGGGCAGCCAGGCTGACACGGGCCTGCTGGGCAGTCTCGACGGTGCTGGCGAGGAATGCGATTCGGGGGGACACGTGCGCGTCTTTTCGTTCGGCTTGGAGGGCGAGGATAACCTGCTGGTGTGCTGACTGGTGCTTTCGTTGGGGGCAAAAGCTAGAGCAGTAGTGCGAAGCCGCCCTCACCCCAACCCCTCTCCCGCAAGCGGGAGAGGGGCTGAAGCTGCAATTGCAGGCGGTGCTCGCGCTCGCAGATCGCTAGCCCCTCTCCCGCGCGCGGGAGAGGGGGTGGGGTGAGGG
>NZ_JASCOR010000070.1 GCF_029959445.1 Stenotrophomonas sp. PS02298
CCACGGGCCCCCCAGGGGCCCCCTTTGGCTTTTTTATGGCCCGAGCCATGCTCGGCAATGGCATTACCGATAAGGCATCTGCCGAGCATGGCTCGGCACTACATGCGGATTTGATCCTGGGAAAGCCCCTGCCGAGCATGGCTCGGCACTGCATCAACAAAAACGGAGCGCTTGCGCGCTCCGTTTCTGTAGCAGCAACTACCGCAGCTGCAATTAGAGGCGGCTGGCGATGGCCTGGGCAAAGCCCATGGTGGAGCCGTTGCCGCCCAGGTCACCGGTCAGCGAATCCTTGGCTTCCATCGTGGCAACGATGGCCTTGCGCAGGCGCTCGGCGTTTTCCGGCTGGCCGACATGGTCCAGCATCTGTGCAGCGCCCAGCAGCAGGGCGACCGGGTTGGCCTTGCCCTGACCGGCGATGTCCGGCGCGGTGCCGTGCACGGCTTCGAAGATGGCCGCATCAACGCCGATGTTGGCACCCGGGGCCAGGCCCAGGCCGCCGACCAGACCAGCACACAGGTCGGAGATGATGTCGCCGAACAGGTTGGTGGTGACGATGATGTCGAACTGCTCCGGACGCATCACCAGCTGCATGCAGGCGTTGTCGACGATCATTTCCTGGAACTCGATTTCCGGGTACTTGGCGGCGACTTCGCGCGCCACGTCCAGGAACAGGCCCGAGGTCGACTTGATGATGTTGGCCTTGTGCACGGCGGTGACCTTTTTGCGGCCGGTGCTCTTGGCCAGCTCGAAGGCGTAGCGCACGATGCGCTCGGAGCCCTTGCGGGTGATGCGGGTGCCGGAGAACGCGGTCTCGCCGTCGGCCGACACTTCCTGGCCTTCGGCCAGGTAGGCGCCTTCGGTGTTCTCACGCACCGTGATCATGTTGATGTTCTCGTAGCGCGACTTGGTGTTCGGGAACGAGATGGCCGGGCGCACGTTGGCGTACAGGTCGAACTGGCGACGCAGGGCAACGTTGATCGAGCTGAAACCGCCACCAACCGGCGTGGTCAGCGGGCTCTTCAGGGCGACTTTGTTCTTCTTGATCGACTCCAGGGTGGAAGCCGGGATCAGCTCACCATGCTTTTCCAGCGCGGCCAGGCCAGCGTCGGCGAACTCATAGCTCAGGCCTGCGCCCAGCTTGTCCAGCACGAACAGGGTGGCGTCCATGATTTCCGGGCCGATGCCATCGCCACGGATGACGGTGATTGTCTGCGTCATTTCTAGGTATTCCGAACAGGGAGGAGGAATGCGCCATCCGGCTGCCCGGAACCCGGCGCGATTGAAAAGGTTTCAACTGTCAATTATGCCTGATCAGCCGCGCCAGCCCCAACTGGACCATGGTCTGGGGTTCAGCTGTGCTCGTGTCCGGCCGGGGCCTCGGCCGCGCCGTTCTCCAGCTGGTCGAGGAAATCCACCGCCCGCCGCAGGTGCGGGATGACGATGGAGCCCCCCACCACCAGGCCGACCGAGAAGGTCTCGAAGAACTCCTCGCGGCTGACCCCGGCCTCCTTGCACTGGGCCACGTGGTAGCTGATGCAGTCATCGCAGCGCAGCACCATCGAGGCGACCAGGCCCAGCAGCTCCTTGGTCTTCACGTCGAGCGCGCCAGCCTGGTAGGTCTGGGTATCCAGCGCGAAGAAGCGCCGCACCACCTGGTTGGGCTCGGCCAGGATGCGCTGGTTCATGCGCTGGCGGAATTCGGTGAACTCGGCCAGACGGTCCTTTTCGTTGTCCGCGCTCATGCGCCCTGCCCGGCCAGCAGCGGCTCCAGCTTGCCTTCGCGGTGCAGCGCGATCATGTCGTCGTAGCCGCCCACATGAACGTCGCCGACGAAAATCTGCGGCACGCTGGTGCGCTTGGTCAGCGCCATCATCTTCTCGCGCGCGGCCGGATCCAGGTCGATCCGGACCTCGGTCCAGGACTGGTTCTTGCTCTTCAGGAAATTCTTGGCCGCTACGCAGTACGGGCAGACGGCGGTGGAGTAAATGGTGATCTCCGGTACACCGGCGCTGGATGAGGTTGTCACAACGAAACTCCTGGGTGGAAACATTGTCTATATATGGTACCGGTCGCGTGGATTTTCGATGCCACCGGCAGAACACAGCGGGTTAACCTTTGCTTCACACCCGCGCCCCGCTTCCCCGTCATCCTCCGCCCTGCCACCACCCGGAGTCATCGCTTGCGCAACCTGCTGCTTGCCACCGCCATAACCCTGGCCATGGCCACCCCACTGTCCCACGCCGATGAAAGCAAACTGCCCGACATCGGCTCGTCGGCAGGCGAGCTGCTGACCCCGGCGCGGCAGGCGGAGTACGGCGGCATGATGCTGCGCGAACTGCGCAACTACGGCTACCTGCTGGACGACCCGCTGGTGGCCGACTGGCTCACCACCATGGGTACCCGGCTTGGCTCCAACAGTGCCCAGCCACAACAGAAGTACACGTTCTTCATGATGAAGGACCGGCAGATCAACGCGTTTGCCACATTGGGCGGTTACATCGGCATGAACGCCGGCCTGGTCCTGACCGCCGAGCGCGAGGACGAGGTAGCCGCGGTGCTGTCGCACGAAATCGCCCACGTCACCCAGCAGCATGTGCTGCGCGGGGTAGAGCGTGCCCAGCGCGACCAGATCCCGATCCTGCTCGGCATGCTGGCAGCAGTGATCGCTGCGCAGCAGGCCGGCGGCAACTCCTCCGGCGACGCCACCATGGCCGCGATCACCTCCGGCATGGGGCTGATGCAGCAGCGCCAGATCAACTTCACCCGCTCCAACGAATCAGAGGCCGACCGCCTCGGCATCCGCACACTGGCCCGCAGCGGCTATGACGTGGACGCCATGGCCGGCTTCTTCGAGCGCATGTCGGCAGCGATGCGCGGCAACGAAGGTGGCTATTCCACGCCGGATTTCCTGCGTACCCACCCGGTCAACATCACCCGCATCAGCGAGGCCAAGGCGCGCGCGGAGCAGATGAAGAAGGACACCGTCCTGTTGACCACCCAGACCCCGACCGGGGTCCTGCAGGAGCGGGTCAATCCGTCAGTGCCCGATACCAGCAGCCCGCTGGGTGGCGGCAATCCGCTGCTGCCAGCCGGCCTGCAACTGTCCCTGCCCGACAACAGCCTGCCACGCGGCGCCACCGGCCAGTTCGACTGGGCCCGCGAACGCCTGCGCGTGCTCAGTGCGCCAACCCCGTCGGAACTGGTGCGCGAATACGAAGGCCTCAAACGCAGCCAGAAGAATGGCCTCACCGATGCGCAACGCTATGGCGTGGCCATCGCCCGCCTGCGTGACGGCGGTGCCGGCGGCGTTACCCAGGCCCTGCCGGAGCTGCTGCAGTTGCTGCAGGAATACCCGGGCAACCTGTGGATCAACCTGGCCGTGGGTGAGGCCGAATCACGCAGCGGCCGTCACGAAGACGCCAACAAACGCTTCGACACCCTGCTAAAGCGCCTGCCACAAAGCCGCCCGGTGGCCCTGACCTATGCGCAGGTGCTCAATGAGCAGGGTGGCGTCGCCGCCGGCCAGCGCGCGCAGGCCATGCTGCGGCCACTGCTGGCCCGTTCCAGCGACGACCCGGTGTTCCAGGCCACCTTCGCCCGCGCCAGCGAACTGGCCGGCGACAGCACCCGCGCCAGCGAGGGGTATGCCGAAGCTGCGTACCTGAATGGGCGGCCGGAACAGGCGTTGATCCAATTCCAGGCCCTACTCAAACAACCCGGGCTGGACTACGTGAGCCGCGCACGGGTGGATGCCCGCATCGAGTCGATCATGCCGACCGTGCTGGAAATGCGCCGACTCGGTGTGCAGGACCCGGAAATGTCACGAAAGTGAACCCGCTTGCGGCAATTTGTCGGTTTTACCCTCCATCAATGTCACAAACCCGTCATCAAACCGTAGTCTACTGAGCACATCCCTTATTGATGGGCATTCCGGTAGGCGCCACGTGCAGAAACGTATCCTGATTGTCGACGACGAACCCGCGATCCGTGACATGGTCGCCTTCGCCCTGCGCAAGGGTGAATACGACCCGGTCCATGCCGGCGACGCACTCGAAGCACAGACCGCCATTGCCGACCGGGTACCGGACATGATCCTGCTGGATTGGATGCTGCCCGGCACCAGCGGCCTGGAACTGGCCCGCCGCTGGCGCAAGGAAGTCCTCACCCGCGATGTGCCGATCATCATGCTCACCGCACGCGGTGAAGAAAATGATCGCGTCGGCGGCCTGGAAGCCGGCGTCGACGACTATGTGGTCAAGCCGTTCTCGGCGCGCGAACTACTGGCACGTATCCGTGCAGTGATGCGCCGCACCCGCGATGATGACGAAGACGGCAGCGTCGGCGTTGGCAACATCCGCATCGATGGCGCCGCCCACCGCGTCTTCGCCGGCGATGTACCGGTGCCGATCGGTCCCACCGAATACCGCCTGCTGCACTTCTTCATGACCCACCCGGAGCGCGTCTACACCCGCTCGCAGCTGCTCGACCATGTCTGGGGTGGCAGCGTGTATGTGGAAGAACGCACCATCGACGTGCATATCCGCCGCCTGCGCAAGACGCTGGAACCCTTTGGTGCCGAGAACATGGTGCAGACCGTGCGCGGTGCCGGCTATCGCTTCTCCGCCGCCACCTGAACCGTGGCGGCCAAGCAGCCGCCATAACCCGGGACACCCCGACGGATCCACCCAGTACCACCGAGAGCGCAATGCCCCGCCAATTCCGATCTGCCTGGTTGAAGACGCTGGCCACCGTGGCCGCGTTGTTGTTGCTGGCGTGGGGGCTGGGGGCGTTGCTGGGCCATCCGGCGTTGATCGTTGCGATCACCGCCATGGCAATCCTTACCTGGCACTACTGGCGGCTGCGCCAGCTGCTGTTGCGGCTGACCGCACGCCAGCGCTGGGACACGCCGCAAGGCGTGGGCGTCTGGAACGAGCTGGACCGCCTGCTGTCACGCAACCAGCAGGAAATGCGCGCGCGCAAGCGCCGCCTGGTCGAAATGCTGCGCAGCTACCGCGCCGCCGCTGCCGCCCTGCCCGATGCGGTGGTGGTGGTCGACCGCAACACGCAGCGCGTGCAGTGGTTCAACGAAGCCGCCACCGCCCTGCTCGGCCTGCAGCACCCCGCCGACATGGAGGCCGCGCTGGTGCCGCGCCTGCAGCCGCTGCCGCTGGCCCATTGGCTGGCCGGTGGCCGCAATGCCGAACCGATCCTGGATGCGAACTCGCCGGTCGATCCAGCCATCCGCCTGCATATGCGTTTGATCCCCTACTCGGATCACCATTGGCTGCTGGTCGCGCGTGACGTGACCAAGCTGCTGCACCTGGAACAGGTCCGCCGCGACTTCGTCGCCAATGTCTCGCACGAGCTGCGCACGCCACTGACCGTGGTGCACGGCTACCTGGACATGATGGACCCGGAGGATTTCCCCGATACCGGGCCGATGCTGTCGGAGATGCGCAAGCAATCGCAGCGCATGGCGCAGCTGGTCGAAGACCTGTTGACCCTGTCACGGCTGGAATCCCAGCAACATACCGAGCTGGAAACGGTGGGCATGACCTCGATGCTGGCATCGCTACGGCGCGAAGCCGAAGCACACAGCCAGGGCCGCCACACCATTGTCGTCGAGGACCAGGCCGGGGTGGATCTGGCAGGCTCGAACAAGGAACTGCACAGCGCCTTCTCCAACCTGCTGACCAATGCCGTGCGCTACACCCCGGCCGGTGGCCGCATCAGCCTGACCTTCAGCCGCGAAGGCAATGGCGCGGTGCTGGCGGTCACCGACACTGGTTACGGCATCCCGGCCAATCACCTGCCGCGCCTGACCGAGCGTTTCTACCGTGTTTCCAGCAGCCGTTCGCGCGAAAGCGGCGGCACCGGGCTGGGCCTGTCCATCGTCAAACACATTCTTGGCCTGCACCAGGCACGCCTGGAAATCCGCAGCGAAGTCGGCCAAGGCAGCACCTTTGCCTGCCACTTCGACGCCGAGCATGTACGCCCGCGCAATGCATCCCCCTCGCCCTTGTCCATGGAAGACTTTCCGGCATGACTCCTCCTCCGCCCCCCGCCACGCCCGCTGTCGGCACCGATCCCCTGCGTGATCCGTCGCTGTACATCAACCGGGAACTGTCACAGCTGGATTTCAACTTCCGCGTGCTGGCCCAGGCGATGGATGAGCAGGTGCCATTGCTGGAGCGGCTGCGCTTCCTGTGCATCTCCTGCACCAACCTGGACGAGTTCTTCGAGATCCGCGCGGCGGCGGTGCGCCATGCGCAGGAATTCGGCCTGCCACCGGCACCGGACGGGATGAGCCCGCAAGCCATCCTCAACGCCATCCATGACCGCGCCGCCGAACTGGTGGACCAGCAGTACCGCTGCTGGAACCAGGTGCTGCGTCCGGCCCTGGGCGAGGCCGGCGTCGGCATCCTCGCCAACAAGACCTGGACCCCGCGCCAACGCCGTTGGCTGCGCGCCTATTTCCGCAACGAGATCATGCCGGTGCTGTCGCCGCTCGGCCTGGACCCGTCGCACCCGTTCCCGAAGATCCTCAACAAGTCGCTGAACATCGTCGTCGTGCTGAAGGGCACCGACGCTTTCGGTCGCGCCGGCCATCTGGCACTGGTGCGTGCACCGCGTTCACTGCCGCGCATCATCCAGCTGCCGGAGTCGCTGGGCGGCCCACAGAACTTCGTGCTGCTGTCGGCGGTGTTGTCGGCCTTCGTCGACGAGCTGTTCCCGGGCATGGATGTGCAGGGCGCCTACCAGTTCCGCGTCACCCGCAACTCCGAGCTGGTGGTGGACGAGGAAGAAGTGGAGAACCTGGCGCTGGCGCTGCGCGATGAGCTGGTCGACCGCGGCTATCGCCCGGCGGTACGTCTGGAGATCGCCCACGACTGCCCCAAGCCCATCATGCAGACCCTGCTGCAGAATTTCGGCCTGTCCGAGAACGCGGCCTACCGCATCGATGGCCCGGTCAACCTCAACCGCGTCATCCAGGTGTATGACCTGCTGCAGCGCGCGGACCTGAAGTACCCGCCGATGACCCCTCGCGTGTTCAAATCGCCCGAAGGCATCTTCGAAACCGCCGCGCAGGGCGACGTGCTGCTGCACCATCCGTTTGATTCCTTCAGCACCGTGCTGGAGCTGATCCGCGAGGCCGCGGTCGATCCCAACGTACTGGCGATCAAGCAGACGCTGTACCGCACCGGCAAGGACTCAGGCATTGTCGAGGCGCTGATCCTGGCCGCGCGCAACGGCAAGGACGTCACCGTCGTGGTCGAACTGCGCGCGCGCTTCGATGAAGAAGCCAACCTCGGCCTGGCTGACCGCCTGCAGGATGCAGGCGTGCAGGTCGTCTACGGCGTGGTCGGCTACAAGACCCACGCCAAGATGCTGCTGATCGTGCGCCGCGAGGGCCGCAAGCTGCGCCGCTACGTGCACCTGGGCACCGGCAACTACCACAGCGGCACCGCCCGCGCGTATACCGACCTGAGCCTGATCACTGCCGACGCCGACATCGGCAACGATGTGCACCTGCTGTTCCAGCAGCTCTCCGGGTTGGCCCCGAAGATGAAGCTCAAGTGCCTGCTGCAATCGCCCTTCACCCTGCACACTGGCCTGATCAAACGCATCGAGCGCGAGACCAAGCTGGCATTGGAGGGCAAGCCGGCACGCATCATCGCCAAGATGAACGCCCTCAACGAGGCGCAGGTGATCCGCGCCCTGTACGCGGCCTCGCAGGCCGGCGTGCAGATCGACCTGATCGTGCGCGGCGCCTGCACCCTGCGCCCGGGCGTGGAAGGCGTATCGGACAACATCCGCGTGCGTTCGATCGTCGGCCGCTTCCTCGAGCACAGCCGCGTCTACTGGTTCGGCAACAACGGCGCGCCTGAGCTGTACTGCGCCAGCGCCGACTGGCTGGAGCGCAACCTGCTGCGGCGCGTGGAAACCTGCTTCCCGATCCTGGATACCGATCTGTCCCGGCGGATCTACCGCGAAGTGCTGCAGAACTACCTGGACGACAACCTCAATGCCTGGGACCTGCAGGAAGACGGCCGCTACATCAAGAGCACGCCCGCGCCCGGCCAGCCGCCACATTCGGCGCAACAGGCATTGATGGAAGGGCTGTAACCAGCAGCTACCGGAAACAAGTGACAGGAACCAGTGCAACAGCGGGCATCCGCCCGCTTTCACTGGTTCCTACGTGCGCGGACGTTAGCGTCTGGGCCACTCGCCGCAGATTGCGTCGCCATTGGTTCCCGGACCCCGCATCTATGTCCCTGGTTACTTCATCCGCTACCATTCCGCCATGCCCCAGTCCTCTCTGACCCCACCGCCCCTGCAGGACGGCGACCTGCTGGCCGCCATCGATCTGGGCTCCAACAGTTTCCACATGGTCATCGCGCGCTACCTGCTCGGGCAGCTGCGGGTAGTGGACCGCCTGCGCGAAACCGTACGCATGGCCGATGGCCTGGATGGCAAGGGCGGTCTGTCGCCCGAAGCCCGCCAGCGCGCGCTGGAATGCCTGGCCCGTTTCGGCCAGCGCATCCGCAACATCCCGCCCTACCGCGTGCGCGCCCTGGCCACCAATACCGTGCGCCAGCTGCGCTCGCCGCTGTCGTTCCTGATGCCGGCCGAAACCGCGCTCGGCCACGCCATCGAAGTGGTCAGCGGCCGCGAAGAAGCCCGCCTGATCTACCTCGGCGTTGCCCATGCGCAGCCACCCAAGCCCGACCAGCACCGGCTGGTGATCGACATCGGCGGCGGCTCCACCGAGTTCATCATCGGCCAGGGCATGCAGACGCTGGAGCGCGAAAGCCTGCAGGCCGGCTGCATCGCCAGCACCCGGCGCTTCTTTCCCGGCGGCAAGCTGAGCAAGAAGCGCTGGAAGGACGCACTCACCGAGATCGGCGCCGAGTTCCAGCCCTTCGCCAACAAGTACAAGGCATTGGGCTGGCAGGAAGCACTGGGCTCGTCCGGCACCCACAAGGCGATCAGCGAGATCTGCGCGGCAATGAAGCTGAGCAAGGGCGCGATCACCGCCGAAGCGCTGCCGCAGCTGCGCGAGGAACTGCTGCGCGCCAAGAACATCAACGAGATCGAGCTACCGACGCTGTCCAACGAGCGCCGCCCGATCATCGCCGGTGGCGTGCTGGTGCTGGAAGCCGCCTTCCAGGCGCTGGGCCTGCAGAAGCTGCTGGTCAGCAAGGCGGCGATGCGCGAAGGCATCCTCTACGACATCATGGGCCGCGCCAACGACAACGATCCACGCGACGAATCGGTAGCCGCACTGACGCAGCGCTACGCCATCGACGAAGCCCAGGCGCAGCGGGTGGAAGCTACCGCGCAGCGCTTGTTCGAACAGGTATCCGACGCCTGGAAGCTGGATGTCGACGATGCCCGCATGCTGGGTTGGGCCGCGCGCCTGCATGAGCTCGGTTTGATGATCGCGCACAGCGGGTATCACACCCACGGCAGCTACGTGATCGAGCACTCGGACATCGCCGGCTTCTCGCGGCAGGAGCAGCAGATGCTGGCGGCACTGATCCGTACCCATCGCCGTGGCATTCCCAAAAGCGCCTTCGAGGCCCTGCCCGAACGCCTGTTGCTGCCGGCCAAACGCACGGCAGCAATACTGCGGCTGGCAGTGCTGCTGCACCGCGCACACGAATCCGACCCGATCCCGACACTGGAACTGTCCGTCGACGGCAATGCGCTGTCGCTGATCCTGTCCAAGGACTACATCGACGCCCGCCCGCTGCTGCGCGCGGATCTGGTTGGCGAGGCAGAAGGCATGACAGGGCTGGGTTTCAGCTTCCGCCCGTTCGTGGCCTGAGCGCTGAGGCCAACCCGCCGCCATCCGGATCAATCTGAAACTGGCGACGTCAATGCGTAACTGCGGTTACCCATTGCGTCAAGACAAACATTTTTTTTACAAACGACGCTACTCTCGCTAGACCACCGCTGCACTCGCAGCGGTGGTCTTTGATGGAGACCGCGACGGCCTTGCGTCGCAGTCTCTTTTTGACATTTGTCTGTTTCGAAAAAGAGAGAGAGTAAGCCCGTAATGCAAACACGTTCCAGCACACTGGGGCAGGCAATCCGCTATGCCCTGGTTTCGAGCACCGTCGGCATGACCGCCCTGCCCGCGCTCGCCCAGGACAGCAACCCCACCACCCTTGATCGCATCGAAATCACCGGTTCGCGCATCCGCCAGGTCGACGTAGAAACCGCACAGCCGGTGTTCGCCATCAGCCGCACCGATATCGAACAACAGGGCTTCAGCTCGGTTGCCGACATCCTCCAGAACGTCACGGCAATGGGCAGCCCGGCCATCAGCCGCGCCAACGCGCTGACCGCAGGCGAGAATGCAGGCGGCACCTACATCGACATGCGTAATCTGGGTGCGCAGCGTACCCTCGTGCTGGTCAATGGCAAGCGCCTGGGCATCAGTACGTCCGGTTACCAGGACGTGTCCAGCCTGCCGGTATCGGCAGTGGAGCGCATTGAAGTGCTCAAGGATGGTGCATCGGCAATCTACGGTTCCGATGCAATGGCTGGTGTCATCAACATCATCACCCGCACCAACGTCAGCGGCGTCACCGCCAATGTTTACCACGGCCAATACAGCCAAGGCGACGGCGCGCGCGATCGTTTCGACGTGGTCACCGGCTGGAGCAACGACCGCATCTCCCTCACTCTGTCAGCTGAACACAGCGAAGAAAAGGAAGTCTGGGCCAAGGACCGCTGGTTCAGCGCCTACGGCATCAGCGACCGCCACCCGGCAGACAGCAGCAACTGGACCACGATCAGTCAGTTCGGTCAGATCACCGGCCTGATCGGCGGCCCCGGCTGCAAGGACGTCAAGGGCTGCAACTACTCCCTGGACCGCGGCAAGGATCCAACCAATCCGGCCAACTACCACCTGACCGACGCCACCCCGTTTACCGGTGACGTGAGCAATGCCAACGAACAGATGCACGTGAACTACCCGGTCAAGCGGGATTCGGTGTATTTCGATGGCCGCTTCAAGATCACCGACAACATCAACTTCAAGACCGAGCTGGGGTACAACGAGCGCACCTCGCGCCGCCAGATCGCCGGTTATCCGCTGCAGTCCAGCACCGCAGGGGTAGGCCCGATGTCGGTGGACAGCTACTTCAACCCGTTCGGCAACCAGCACGGCTACGCAACCCCAACCGCAGTCGCCTGGAACCGTCGCGCCTGGGAAGTGCCGCGCGTCACCACCAGCGAACTGAAGACCTACCGTGCGGTGGCCTCGTTTGACGGCTCGTTTGATCTGGGTGAGCGCTACTTCGACTGGGAAGTGGGCTACCAGTACAACCGCAACGAACTCGAATCCGTCGCCACCGGCAACCTGCACAAGGGTCGGGTCGCAGCCGCGGTGGGCCCGTCGTTCTACAATGCCGCCACCGGCAAGGTCGAATGCGGCACGCCCGGCGCACCAGTTGCCAACTGCACCCCGTGGAATCCGCTGGCGCCCTACGGCAGCACCGATCCGAATGGCCTGAGCGCCAACGCTACCCTGCTGGATTGGCTGTTCCCCACGGAAATCACCAAGGGCAAGACCACCAGCAAGAACTTCTTTGCCAACATCGCAGGCAGCATCGTCACGCTGCCAGGCGGCGACATGGGCTTTGCCTTTGGCGTGGAAAGCCGTCAGGAAGCGGGTGAATACCGTCCAGATCCCCTCGCCCAGACCGGCGCAACCACCAATCTGGCAGCCGGCCCGACCGGCGGTGACTACCGCGTCAACGAGGCCTACCTCGAACTGAACCTGCCGGTGCTGTCCGACCTGCCGGGTGCGCGCGAACTGAGCTTCAACGCCGCTACCCGCTATTCGGACTACGACACCTTCGGCGATACGCTCAACAGCAAGTTCGGCTTCAAGTGGAAGCCACTGGACCAGCTGCTGGTGCGTGGTACCTGGGCAGAGGGCTTCCGCGCCCCCACCATCAATGATCTGTACGGTGGCGGTTCGGAGACCTTCGCCCAGTTCAGCGATCCATGCGACACCCAGTTCGGCTCGTCGCGGACCAGCCAGGAAGTACGCCTGCGCTGCGCCAGGGATATCGCCAATGCCGATACGTTCCGCCAGCTCAAGCAGGGCATGACCCCGGTGACCACCGCCACCGACGCAACTCCGGTGCCGTTCGTTTCAGGTTCCGACCCGACGCTGACCCCGGAAACCTCGGTCAGCAAGACGCTCGGCCTGGTGTGGAGCCCAAGCTTCATCAGCAACCTCAACGTGTCGCTGGACTGGTGGAAGATCCGCATCGAGAACACCATCGTTGCCGACAGCCCCACCCAGATCCTGATCGACTGCTACGAGCAGGACATCGCCTCCCGTTGCGAACGTTTCACCCGTGACCCGAACAGCGGCATCGTCAATACGCTGAAGTTCGCGAACCGCAACTCCGGCTTCATGCAGACCGAAGGTTACGACCTGGATGTGAGCTACCGGCTGGATACCAGCTATGGCAAGTTCAGCAGCAGCTGGGCTACCACCTATGTCAGCGAGAACATCTACCGCTCGACCAACAACAGCAAGACCGTGCCGACACCGACCAACGGCATTGGCAGCGGCTTCCGCATCCGCTCCAACCTGAGCCTTGGCTGGGACCTGGAGAACTTCGGTGTGAGCTGGACCACCCGCTACTACTCCGGTGTCAAGGAGCAGTGCCCGAGCATCAAGCTGTATCCGGAAGAGTGCTCCGATCCAGGCGTGGTGGCGCCTTGGTACGCGGGCGCGCGCAACTACAACGAGCGTGGCGCGGTGACCTTCCACGACGTGCAGGTACGTTACAAGCTGCCGTGGGATGCCACCGTTTCGGTCGGTGCCAACAACGTGTTCGAAAAGTACGGCCCGGTGATGTACAGCAAGCCGAACTCTGCCTTCTCGTACTACGGCGGCTACGACATCGGTCGTCTCGTGTACATGAAGTACCAGCAGCGCTTCTGATCCCTGCCTCGCAGGGAAAAAAGCACCAGGAACCACGGCCCTTCGGGGCCGTGGTTTTTTTGTTGGCCCAGTAACAAAGTCGTCAACTGGGAGTAACAGTCGCTTCATTCCCGGCGCGCATCCTCGCCAAAAACCGGGAGCCAGCCATGCGCTTTGCGATCGTCACCGAGACCTATCCGCCAGAGGTCAATGGCGTTGCCTTGACCGTGCAGGGACTGGAACACGGCCTGCGCAAACGCGGCCATGACGTCGATGTCGTGCGCCCACGCCAGCAGCAGGACAGCAGCGGTGCCAGCCATGAACTGCTGGTGCGCGGTGCGGGCCTGCCGCGCTACCCCGGCCTGCGCTTCGGCCTTCCGGCTCCATTGCAGCTTGCGCGGCAGTGGCAACAACAACGCCCGGATGCAATCTACGTGGCCACGGAAGGCCCGTTGGGATGGTCGGCAATGCGCACCGCGCGGCGCCTGGGCATTCCGGTCGCCTCGGGCTTGCATACGCGTTTTGATGAGTACCTGCCCGACTATGGCGCGGCATGGCTGCAAGCCACCGCATTGCGCTGGATGCGCCGTTTCCACAATCAAGCAGAAGCCACCTTGGTCCCCACCAGCGAGTTGCAACAGTTCCTTCAGGACAATGGTTTTTCAAAGGCGCGGTTGCTGGCGCGTGCGGTGGATGGCGACCAATTCGACCCCAACAAGCGCGACGATGCCCTGCGTGCAGACTGGGGCATCGAAGGCGAAGGCTTTGCGGTGATCTACGTCGGCCGCATCGCCGCGGAGAAGAATCTGGGTTTGGCTATCAAGGCCTTCCGTCGCATCCAGCAGCACCGGCCGAAGGCACGCTTTGTCTGGGTCGGCGATGGCCCGATGCGTGAGAAGCTGGCCGAGCAGAATCCGGACTTCATTTTCTGCGGTGTGCAACGCGGCGAGGCATTGGCAAGGCATTTCGCCAGCGGCGACCTGTTCCTGTTCGCCAGCCGCAGCGAAACCTTCGGCAACGTCACCCTGGAAGCCATGGCCAGTGGCGTGGCGACGGTGGCCTTCAACTACGGCGCGGCCCGCGAACACCTGCAGAGTGGCCATAGCGGCGTTGCGGTCGACAACGATGAGAACTTCATCGCCGCTGCCGTGCAGCTGGCCAATGATGACGAAATGCGCATGACCCTGGGCGCAAATGCCAGCCGCGCGATGCAGCGCCTGCATCCGGAGCGGGTGGTCGCCGAATTCGAAGCACTGCTCAGCGAACTGGCTTCCCGGAGACGCTGCCATGCGATTGCTGCCGCCTGAAGGCATCGCCGCACGCGAGGCACGCTGGTGCCGCCGCGCAAACCGCTACGGCCGCCGCCGCGGCATCCGCCGCCTGTTCTCGGTGCTGAGCCGGCTCGGTGATGGCGTGTTCTGGTACATGTTGATGGGCGCGCTGGTACTGGCCGATGGCCTGGACGGCCTGCAGGCCTCCGCGCACATGGCCGCCACCGGCGTGCTGGCACTGAGCCTGTACAAGCTGCTCAAGCGCTGGACCCGGCGCCCGCGCCCATTTGCCGCCGACCTGCGCATCCGCGCCTGGGTGGCACCGCTGGATGAGTACAGCTTCCCGTCCGGCCACACCCTGCATGCAGTGTCCTTCACCGTGGTGGCGCTGGCCTACTACCCCTGGCTGGCCCCGCTGTTGCTGCCCTTCACCGTCGGCGTAGCGCTGTCGCGGGTGGTGCTGGGCCTGCATTACCCCAGCGATGTACTGGCTGCCACCGTCATCGGGGTGCTGCTGGGCGCGGGCTCGCTGCAGCTGTTGCCGCTGCTCGCAGGCTGATCAGGCTCTACAATGCGGGCATGACAACGCTGTTCATCTCCGACCTGCACCTGGACCCCAGCCGTCCAGCCATCACTGAACTGTTCCTCGACTTCCTGCGCGGCGAAGCGCGGCAGGCCGAGGCGCTGTATATCCTGGGCGACCTGTTCGAAGCTTGGATCGGCGATGACACGCCTTCCAGCGCCGCCGATGCGGTCGCGCTGGCGCTGCGTGAAGTCAGCGACGCTGGTGTGCCGGTGTACTTCATCCGCGGCAACCGCGACTTCCTGCTGGGCAACGACTATGCCGCGCGCGCCGGCATGCGCATCCTGCCGGATCCCTCGGTGATCGAGCTTTATGGCAAGCCGGTGCTGCTGCAGCACGGCGACCTGCTGTGCACCGATGACGTCGCCTATCAGGCCTTCCGCGCGCAGACCCGCAACCCGGCCTTCATCGCCCAGTTCCTGTCGCAGTCGCTGGAAGCACGCGTGGCCTTTGCGCAGAAAGCCCGTGCCGCCAGCCAGGCGCATCAATCGGAAATGAAGCAGGACGACAAGGCGACGTTTGAAACCGTCACCGATGTCGCAGCCGCCGAGGTGGTTGCCACCTTCCAGCGCTACGGCGTGGACACGATGATCCACGGCCACACCCATCGCCCCGCGATCCATACCGTGAACGCAGGCGAGCACAGCTTCACCCGCATCGTGCTGGGGGACTGGTACGAGCAGGGTTCGGTGTTGCGTGTGGATGCGGATGGCTTCCGGCTGGAAGCGCTAGGCTGACGCTGCTTGCAGGAGCGGCGTAAGCCGCGAAGCTGGAGCAAAGAGAACCGCCAGATATGGCTGCAATCGCAGACCTTTCTGGCGGTTCTTGTTTTCATGGCTTCGCGGCTGACGCCGCTCCCACAGAATTTTGTGTGGATCAGGCGCTTGGCTCAGGGGGCTTCCACCGGTACCGACGGGTCGCGGGCGCAGCCCTTGAAGGTGTCCTTGCCGAGCACGAATTCCGCTGTGAACGGGTGTTTGAGGTCGGACATGCCGTCCGAGCACTCTGCACGCTGCACGGTCAGCCGGAAAGCTTCCTTCCCTTCCCCGCCCTGTACTACCAGCAAGCCATCCTGCAGCGCGCGGCTGCCTTCCAGATGCAGCGGGCTGGCCTGGGTTTCCGGGGTGCTGTAATCGAGCTGGGCACCGTCCACACGTACCCCCCAGAACGGCTCGGTGCCGGAGGCCTGCACGATGACCGGGAAATCGTCCTGGGCAGCCACTGCTTCAGCAGCAGCGACAGGCGCCTCCGGAGCCGGTGCCGTGGCGCTGGAGTCAGCCGCAGGCTTGGGACCGTTGCATGCCGACAATGCCACTACCAGCGCGACCAGGGTAAGAATCTGCTTCATCGTTTTCTCCTTGATTGCATCGTTGCCGATCGAGAACACCGTGACATGCGACTCGACCTGATGTTGACGGATGCCTTTGCATCAACCCGTGAAAGACAGGGATACGGAAAGCCGCATCTGCCACGCCGATGGTGGAATGCAGGCAAGCGGGCCGTCAATCGGACACGGCCCGAGTCGCGGGAATCATTCATCGTTGCGCCCTGCCATGCCGACGGGAACCTCCGCCGCCAATGACGCGGCGGCCTGCGTCACCGCGCGCGGCATTCAACCGGCTTGTTCAACCAGATAATCCAGTTCGTCTTCATCGAAACCGGCCAACAAGCGCGCTTCCAGATTGAAGGGCCCGCGCAGGTAGCCACCGGCGTATTCGCCCAGCAGCTCCTTGAACCGCTTGCGTGGCTCGACACCAACGCGCGCGCAATACCAGTGGTACCAGCGCGTGCCTGCAGCGACATGGGCCACCTCTTCGCGCAGGATCACCTCCAGCACGTCGGCAGTCGTTGCATCGCCAAGCGAACGCAGCTTGCTGATCATCGCCGGCGTCACATCCAGGCCGCGCGCTTCCAGTACCCGCGGCACCAGGGCCATCCGTGCCAAGCCGTCGTGCGCGGTCTTCTCGCACATTTCCCACAGGCCGTTATGGGCGGGGAAATCGGCGTAGTCGTGGCCATGTGCCAACAGGCGATCACGCAGCAATACGAAATGGCGCGACTCATCATCGGCGCAGCTCACCCAATCGGCATAGAAGCTGCCCGGCAGGCCGCGGAAGCGATAGACCGCGTCCCAGGCCAGGTCGATGGCATTGAGTTCGATATGGGCGATGGCGTGGATGAAGGCGGCGCGTCCATCCACGGAGCCAAGGCCACGGCGCGGCAGGTCGCGCGGGTGCACCAGCACCAGTTGCGGCGGGCGGCCGGGTGCACGGATGGGGTCGGGGTCTGGCGCTTCCGTGGGCAGCTTCAAGGTGCCAGCGCGGTAGCGCGCGACGTAGTGCTGGGTGAGCGCTACTTTCTCAAGCGGGTCAGCGGCGGCCATGCAGATGCAGGCGGCGTCGAGCAGGGAGAACTCTGCTGCTTCGGGTGGTGCGGCGAATGCTTGGTTGGTTATGGACGGCAGTGCTTGTTGCGGGTTCATGGGTGCTCACATGTTGCCGCTTCGTTCTGCCCTCACCCCAACCCCTCTCCCGCAGGCGGGAGAGGGGCTTAGATCAGGCGCGGCGCTGGGTCTTGGCTTCATCCGAACGCAGTTGCTGGATGCGCTCGAAGTAACCCGGCTCGATGCCGGTGACGTATTCGCCGTTGAAGCAGGAGGAGTCGAATTCCTTCAGCTCCGGGTTGCCTTCACGCACGGCGACTTCCAGGTCTTCCAGGTCCTGGTAGACCAGCCAGTCGCAGCCCAGGTGCTTCTCGATTTCCTCGACGCTGCGGTTGTGCGCGACCAGTTCTTCGGCCGCCGGCATGTCGATGCCGTAGATGTTCGGGAAACGCACCGGCGGCGCGGCACTGGCCAGGTAGACCTTGCGTGCGCCGGCATCGCGCGCCATCTGCACGATCTGCTGGCTGGTGGTACCGCGCACGATGGAGTCATCGACCAGCAGCACCACGCGGTTGCGGAATTCCAGATGGATGGGGTTGAGCTTGCGGCGCACGGATTTCACCCGCTCACCCTGCCCCGGCATGATGAAGGTGCGGCCGACGTAGCGGTTCTTTACGAAGCCTTCGCGGTATTTCACGCCAAGCACGTTGGACATCTCCAGCGCGGCATCGCGCGAGGTGTCCGGGATCGGGATGATGGTGTCGATGTCATGGTCCGGACGCAGGCGCAGGATCTTCTCGCCCAGCTTCTGGCCCATGCGCATGCGCGCCTTGTGCACCGACACGTTGTCCATCATCGAGTCCGGGCGTGCGAAGTACACGTATTCGAAGATGCACGGCGTCTGCTGTGTATTGGTCGCGCAGATCTCGGTGAACAGCTCGCCGCGCTCGGTGATGACCACTGCCTCACCCGGGGCGACATCGCGCATGCGCTCGAAGCCGAGCACGTCCAGCGCCACCGATTCGGAGGCCACGGCGTACTCGATGCCTTCGGCATGCTCGCGCTTGCCCAGCACCAGCGGACGGATGCCATGCGGGTCACGGAAGGCCACCAGGCCCAGGCCCAGCACCACGCTGACCACGGCATAGCCACCCTTGCAGCGGCGGTGCACGCCGGCCACGGCACGGATCGCCGCCTCCGGGGTCAGCATGCGCTGTGCGTCCAACTCGTAGGCGAACACGTTCAACAGCACTTCGCTGTCCGAATCGGTATTGATGTTGCGGCGGTCGGCCTCGAACACCTGGCGACGCAGCGCCTCGGTGTTGATCAGGTTGCCGTTGTGCGCCAGCGCGATGCCGTACGGCGAGTTGACGTAGAACGGCTGCGCCTCGTCGGTGCCTTCCGAGCCTGCGGTCGGGTAACGCACATGGGCGATGCCGATGCGGCCCTGCAGCAGCGCCATGCGGCGCTCGTCGAATACATCACGGACCAGGCCGTTGGCTTTTTCCACCCGCAGGCGGGTGCCGTCAGCGGTGGCGATACCGGCCGCATCCTGGCCACGGTGTTGGAGGACGGTCAGGCCGTCATAAAGCTGCCCGGCGACGTTCTGGTTGCCGACGATTCCGACGATGCCACACATGTTGCGCGATCTCCGCTGGGCGATGCCCGTTAACGTGAAGGTGGCCGTGCCTGGCCTTGAGGCTCAACCCGTATCGGCTTGAGTTGACCCGGGCGCACCTGCGCCGGATCGATGTTGGAGGGCAACGCCCCCGCCGGGTCAGCTCGGCCTTGCTCTGCACTGCGCTGGCGGGGATCAAAACGCGTCCCTTCCAACGGCGCCGGTAACAAGCCACTGCCCGCATCTGCTTCGTTCGGTCCGCCATTATCGCCTGCCAGCACCGACTTACCCAAGTCCATCAGCGCCATTGCCGGCGATTCAGGTGCCTGCGGCAGCTTTTCACGCATCCAGGCAGCCATCGGCTGCAGCCACGGCACGACACTGGACTGGCGCCAACCCGGCTCCTCGGCCATCGAGGTGAAGCCCAGCAGCAGTACCGCCAGCACCGCGAACAGCCCCCCGCGCACCACGCCCAACGCCAGGCCCAGCAGCCGATCCGGCCATTTCAGCAGCACCGTGGCATCAACCACGCCACGCAGCAGGCGCCCGACCAGGGTCGCCGCCAGCAACACGCCGATGAATACCAGCAGATAGCCGCCGATGTATTCGCCAGTGCTGGGCTGGCCTTGATCGGCCAGCAGCAGGGCAGCGCGCTCACCGTAGTAGAACGCGGCCGCAGCGGCCAACAGCCAGTTCACTACGCCGAGCACGGTCGCCAACAGCCCGCGCATCAGCCCGAACAGGGCCGACACACCGATCAGCGCCAACAACAGCAGATCAATCACCGCAGACCCCGCACGTGAGGCGCAGCGCTGCGCGACTGATCTGCGGGACGCAACGCCGCATCAAGGATGCGGGCGGACCATGCCGGCAATGCCGACCTTGGCCGCGACCTGCGCCTTGAGCTGCTCGGCCTGCTCACGGCTGGCAACAGGGCCAACACGGACGCGGTTGAGCACGCCGTTATCGGTACGCACCTGTTCAACAAACGCACTGAAGCCGGCAGCACGCGCGCGATCACGCAGCGCATTGGCATCGGCGGCCTGGCCGAAGGCACCCAGCTGCACGGCGAAACCCACACCGCTGGCGGCCGGTGCGGCCGGGGTGGTGACCGCCGGCTTGGCCGGGGTTGCCGCCACCGGCTTGGCCGGTTCAGGCTTCGCTACTTCCGGCTTGGGCGCTGCCGGTTTTGGCGCAGCCACGACCGGCTTGGCCGGCTCCGGCGGCAAGGCCTCGGTGCGCACCGGCGCAGTGTTCGAGGCAGCCACTGGGGTACTGCTGGTAGCCGGTGTGGCGGCAGCGGTCGGTGCAGCGACGGCGTTCTCGGCAGTGGCGTTGAGCACCACCACCTGCGCGTTCACGTCGTTGCGGACCTTGCCCGCTTCCAGCCGCACCAGCTCAGCCTGGGCACGATCGGCGTACGGGCCGATGCGCACACGCCAAGCCTGGCGACCATTGATGGTGTCGGCCTGGCGGAAGCCCGGCAGGTTGGATTTCTTCAGGTGCGCGATCACTGCATCGGCGTCAGCCTCGCTGCCATAGGCACCAAAATTGACCGCGTAGTTGCCAGCGACGGTCGCCGGCGGCAGTCCATTGGCCGGCGGCTCGACGGCGGCGGCCACGCCGGTTTCCGGTTGCGCGGCCGGCATGCCCAAGGCACCACCCGCCGGGGCACCCGGTGCGACCAGCGGCAGTTCACGGGTCTCGAACTGGCCTTCGGCCGGTGCTGCGGGCGCGCTGAGCGGCACGTCCTGTACGCCACTGTCCGGTGCAGGCCCTTTGACCAGCATCGGCAGGAAGATCACGGCAAGCGCCACCAGAACGATGGCACCAATCAGTCGCTGTTTCAGAGGAGTTTCCACAATTGGCGTATGCGCGGCGCGGCGGAGTGCCCCGGTGATTATATGCGGGGCACGCGCGGCAACGTCTTAGTCAGCTGAACGGAGTACCGGCAGCGCCTCGGCCACCGTATGGAAGGAGCCGAACACCAGCACCCGGTCGCCTGGCCTGGCCTGGGCCAATGCAGCGCCCAGCGCCGCGCTGACGTTGGCGGACAAACCGGCCTCGGCGGCATGGGTCTGCGCCAGGCGTTCGCGCAGGTGCGCGGCGGTCTGCCCGCGCGCACCTTCCAGCCCAGCCAGGAACCAGCCATCGACCTGCGGCTGCAGGGCTTCGACCACTCCCACGGCGTCCTTGTCGGCCAGCGCGGCATACACGGCCAGCGTGCGCCCCTGCACCGGTTCGGCCTTCAATGCCGCGGCCAGCGCAGCAGCAGCCTGCGGGTTGTGGCCGACATCCAGCAACACGTCCACACCACTGCGCTGGAAGCGCTGCAGGCGCCCGGCGATATGCGCATCGGCAATGCCCTGCGCCCACGCCGTGCGCGGCACCGGCTTGTCCAGGGCGCGCAGCGCAGCGACCGCGGTGGCTGCATTGTTGCGCTGGATCGGCGCCCACAATGCCGGCTGCGGCAGTTCCAGGCGGAAGGAGACATCACGCCAGCGCCACAGTTCGCCATCAATGTCCTCGGCGAAGAAGTCGCTGCCGAAGCGGATCGCATTGGCACCGAGCACGTAGGCGCGACGCAGCACGCTGGAGGGCGGATCGATCTCACCGAGGATCAGCGGCTTCCAGCCGCGGATGATGCCGGCCTTCTCCTGGCCGATGGCTTCGCGATCGGCGCCCAGCCAATCGGCGTGGTCGATATCGACGGTGGTGATCACCGCCACATCGGCGTCGATGATGTTGACCGCGTCCAGCCGTCCACCGAGGCCGACTTCAAGCACGGCCACGTCCAGGCCGGCCTGCTGGAACAACCACAGCGCGCACAAGGTGCCGTATTCGAAATAGGTCAACGCGGTGTCGCCACGGGCGTCTTCGACTGCATTGAAGCCGGCAACCAGGCTGGCGTCATCCACATCCTTGCCATCGATGCGCACGCGCTCGTTGTAGCGCAGCAGGTGCGGCGAGGTGTAGGCACCTACCTTCCACTCCGCGGCGCGGGCGATGGACTCGATGAAGGCCACGGTCGAGCCCTTGCCATTGGTGCCGCCAACCACGATGCAGTGCTCCGCCGGCCGCCCCAACTGCATGCGCTGGGCAACCTCGCGCACGCGCTCCAAGCCCATTGCGATGGCTTGCGGGTGCTGCTGTTCGATATGGGCGAGCCACTGTTCAAGCGTGGCGGGACGGGCGGAAGACATGCGGAAGACTCTCGGGATCATGGGCCGGCACTGAAAGCCGGCTGCGCGTTGCGCGCGGGAATGGTGCCCATGATACAGCGGCGGCTGCACGCGGCCGCCAAGCTTGCCGGCATGTCATGTCGGGGCTGTGTAGTGCCGAGCCATGCTCGGCAGGAGGCCGCACCGGGAGAACCTCAGCCGAGCATGGCTCGGCTCTACAGGCG
>NZ_JASCOR010000071.1 GCF_029959445.1 Stenotrophomonas sp. PS02298
GGGTAAGCGCAGCGCACCCGGGAGCACGTAGCATTCGTTGACGCGTTGTTTCGATCGTTGCATTCCCCGGGTGCGCTGCGCTTACCCGGGCTACAACGGTCGGCATTGATCTTCGTTCTTCTGTAATAGCCGTATGAGCCGCGAAGCACCCGCAGCTTCAGTGTGCACAACGCTCCAAGACCCCAGCACCGTCAGCTTCGCGGCTTACGCCGCTCCCACAACGACCGGTCAGCCCCGGTGCTGGTGCGCGAGTACGAAAAAGCCGCCGAATCACTTCGGCGGCTTTCGTATATCAGCAACAGCTCACTTCCAGTGATCTTCCAGCTGCTGCGGTTTGCAGGCAAACCACGCACCGGTCAGCAGTACGCCGGAACAGCAGGCGAGGAAGGCAAACGACCATGCCCAGCCATCGCTCATGCCATGCAGCCAGCCGAACAACAGCGGGCCCAGGCTGGCCAGGCTGTAGCCCACGCCCTGCATGAAGCCGGACAGCGCTGCCGAGCCGGCCTGGCTGCGGGTGCGCAGATTGATCAGGGTCAGCCCCAGCGGGAAGGTCGATGGGCCAAGGCCAGCGATGACGGCCCATAGCAGCGGCGCGCTCATCGGCGCCCACAGCAGGCCGGCGAAGGCGATCATGTTCAACACGAACACCATCACCGCGATCGGGAAGGGGTTGCGCATGCGCACCGCCAATGCCGGCACCAGCAGCGACGGCAGCAGGCCGATGGCCGAGTACACCGCAACCATCACGCCGCCGAAGGATTCGCTGGCACCGGCTTCCACCATCACCTTCGGCAACCAGGTGAATAGCGAGTACGTGCCCAGCGAGGTCATGCCGAACATCAGTGCCATGCCCCAGCCCAATTGGGTCTTCCAGACGCGACCTGGTGCATGTTCGGTGCTGGTGGCCACCGCCTCCACACGCGGGGCGCTGCGTGCCAGCAGGATCCACGGCAGCAACGCGGCCAACGACAGCAGTGACCACATGCCCAGCGAGATGCGCCAATCGAATTGATCAGCCACCGGCACCGCCAGCAGCGCCGGCACCATCGTGCCCGCCTGCAGCACGGTGATGTAGATCGTGCTCAGCGTGCCCACGCGGTCGGCGAAATACCGTTTCACCAGCGGTGGCACCACCACGTTGCCCATGCCCATGCCGGCCAGGGCGATCGCCGAGCCCAGCAACAGCATGCCGACGTTGCCGGAGAAGGCGCGTAGCAGCAGGCCGATGGTGGCCAGCACCATGGTCAGCACGGCAGTGCGCTCCAGGCCGATGGCGCGGGTGATACGTGGCGTGGCCAGGCCAAACACGGCGAAGGCGGCGGTCGGCATCATGCCGAGCACACCGGTCATGGTGCTGCCGAAATCGAAGATGTGGCCAAGCCGGTCCAGCAGTGGCGTCAGCGAGGTGACCGCGCTGCGCAGGTTGGCCGAGACCAGCACGATGGCGATGAATGCCAGCAGGCGGCCCTTGAGCAGGGGGTGCCGGGGAAGGGGCTGGGCGGACGTGGACATTGCTTACTCCGACGCGGTGGGTGGCGTCGTTTGAAACCCACCAAAAACAAAAGCCGACCAGAGGCCGGCTTTTGTCAAATTGGTCGGGGAGACAGGATTCGAACCTGCGACCTCTACGTCCCGAACGTAGCGCTCTACCAGACTGAGCTACACCCCGAAGGAGCCGCCTATGATAGCGGTGAACCTCGTGCCCTGCAAGTTCTTTTGTTCAGCCAGCGCTGCCTGCAAGGCGTGGTGCGTTGGCTGCCGATAACCGTCTATCGGCGAATAAAAAGCCTGGACAACGTTGCCGTTGTTCCAGGCTAGTTTCGACCCTTTGGTCGGGGAGACAGGATTCGAACCTGCGACCTCTACGTCCCGAACGTAGCGCTCTACCAGACTGAGCTACACCCCGCGAAGGGAGCCGGAAAGATACGCTCAGTCCGGCGTTTTGGCAATACCTTCACGCAGTTTTTCAGCGCTTTGCATCGATCTTGTTTGCTTCGCGCGCTTCAAACCACATGCCGTTGAGGATGGCGACCGTCGCAGCGAGGCCAGCACCCAGAATCCAAGCGAAGTACCACATGAGTTGTCTCCTTAGTGTTGTCGTTGCGGATCAGTAGGCGTTCGGGTTTTCACCCATTTCTTCCAGCGTGGTCTTGCCCTTCAGTACGCGGTACACCCAGGTGGTGTAGGCGATGATGATCGGCAGGAAGATCACGGTGGCCAGCAGCATCACCCACAGGGTCAGGTGGCTGGAGGAACCGTCCCACACCGTCAGGCTGGAGCCTGGCTGGGTGGAGGAGGGCAGCAGGAACGGGAAGATCGCAAAGCCAACGGTGAAGATGATGCCGGCAATGGAGGCACCGGAGGCGATGAAGGCCAGGCCGCCACGACGCTTCCGCAACAACACCGCACTGGCCAGTGCACCCAGCAGGCCCACCACCGGCGCCAGGATCGTGGCCGGCATGGTGCTGTAGTTGTGCAGCCAGCCACCGGCCTGCGAGAACTCAGCCGTCTTCAACAGCGGGTTGCTGGCACCGTCGGTAACCACCTGCGAGGTGATCTGGCAACCCGGCAGGCCGAAGGCAACCCAGGCACCGGCAAGGGCGAACAGTACGAACGAGGCGATGGCGGCGATGCTGCCGATCTTTGCCGAACGCTCCGCGACCGGGCCGTTGGTCTTGAGCACCAGCATGGCCGCACCGTGCGACACCAGCATCGCCACGCTGACCAGGCCAGCCAGCAGGGCGAACGGGGTCAACAGGCCGAGCAGGTTGCCGGTGTAGAACACGCGCTGGGTGTCATCGAAGTGGTACGGCACGCCAAGCAGCACGTTGCCAACCGCCACGCCCATGATCAGCGCCGGGATGAAGCCGCCGATGAACAGCGCCTTGTCCCAGTTGTTGCGCCAGCGCTGGCTGGGCATCTTGCCGCGGTACTTGAAGCCGACCGGGCGCAGGATCAGGGCGAACAGGATCAGGAACATCGCCAGGTAGAAGCCGGAGAAGCTCACCGCATACAGCGGCGGCCAGGCGGCGAAGATCGCGCCGCCACCGAGCACCAGCCACACCTGGTTGCCTTCCCATACCGGGCCGATGGTGTTGATCACCAGGCGGCGCTCTTCATCGGTCTTGGCCACGAACGGCAGCAAGGTGCCAACGCCCAGGTCGAAACCGTCCATCACCGCGAAGCCGATCAGCAGCACGCCAAGCAGCAGCCACCAGATCACGCGTAGCGTCGTGTAGTCCAGAAGAATGAATTCCATGTGTGTTCTCCTGCCTTATGCCTGGCCGTTGCCGGCGGCATTGGCGTGGTTGTTTGCGACGGCCGACTGCTGCAGCGAGGGCAGGATGTCGTCCGGGCCCTTGCGGATGGCCTTGAGCATCAGCTTGACTTCGATGACCAGCAGCACCGTGTACAGCGCGGTGAAGCCGACCAGCGTTGCCAGGATTTCGTAGACGGCCAGGCCCGAAGCGGCATAGAACGTCGGTAGCACGCCATCAACAGCCCACGGCTGGCGGCCGTACTCGGCGATGAACCAGCCGCATTCGATGGCGATCCACGGTGCCGGCAGCGACCACAGGGCAACCCGCAGGAAGGTGCGCTTGTCCTCGAAGTTGTTGCGGCAGGAGTAGTAGAAGGCCAGGGCGAAGAAGCCGATCATGTAGATGCCGAGGCCGACCATGATGCGGAAGGTCCAGAACAGCGGGCCAACCGTCGGCACCGTATCCAGCGCAGCCTGTGCAATCTGCTCGGGGGTGGCGTTCTCGATGTCGTCGCGGTAACGCTTCAGCAACAGGCCGTGGCCCAGATCCTGCCAATGACGGTCAAAGACCTCGCGGGCTTCAACGTCGTTCTTGTCGGCGCGGATGCGTTCCAGAGCGGCGTAGGCAATCTGACCACCCTTGACCCGACCCTCGGCCTGCTTGACCAGGTCCAGGATGCCCGGGATCTCCTCATCCAGCGAACGGGTGGCGATCAGGCCCATCACGTACGGGATCTGCACTTCGAAGTCGTTGCGCTGTTCCTGCTGGTTCGGGATGCCGAATGCAGTGAACGGTGCCGGAGCCGGATGGGTATGCCACATGCCTTCGATGGCAGCCAGCTTCATCTTCTGGTTTTCGGCCGTGGCGTAACCGGATTCATCACCCAGCACGGCAACCGAGATGGACGCCAGCAGGCCGAACGCCGAAGCCACTGCGAACGAGCGACGGGCGATGTCGCGGTGCTTGCCCCGCAGCATGAAGAAGGCCGAGATCGACATCACGAACATCGCGCCGGCCACATAACCGGCCGAGACGGTATGCACGAACTTGGCCTGGGCCACCGGGTTCAGCAGCACGGCGGCGAAGTCCACCACTTCCATGCGCATCGTTTCCGGGTTGAACACCGCACCCACCGGGTACTGCATCCAGCCGTTGGCGATCAGGATCCACAGTGCCGACAGGTTGGTGCCCAGCGCCATCAGCCAGGTCACGGTCAAGTGCTGCACCTTGGACAGGCGGCCCCAGCCGAAGAAGAACAGACCGATGAAGGTCGCTTCCAGGAAGAACGCCATCAGGCCTTCAATGGCTAGTGGAGCGCCGAAAATGTCACCCACATAGTGGCTGTAGTAGGACCAGTTCATGCCGAACTGGAACTCCATCACGATGCCGGTACCCACACCCATGGCGAAGTTGATGCCGAACAGCACACCCCAGAACAGGGTCATGCGGCGCCAGACATCCTTGCCGGTCATCACATAGACGCTCTCCATGATCGCGATCATGAAAGAGAGCCCCAGTGTGAGCGGGACGAAAATGAAGTGGTACATCGCGGTCAGCGCGAACTGTAGACGTGACAGTTCTACGACTGTTGAGTCGATCATGGCCTGGCTACCTCGTGGGAATTGGGCGTCATGGAGTGGCTGGGAGGGGTTCTATGGCAGCGATACTCCCCGTTCAGGCCTGCCAATGCTTTGATCTGGATCAATGTGGGCTGGTTGTCCAACGCCGATGGTGCAGGGCCGGCAGGCTGGGTACGGCTTGCTTACAATCACGTAGATCTCCTTCACCTGAGTTGTCAGTCTTGAGCGAAGTTCCACATTCCAACGCGGTGCAACAGCAACGCCGCGTACAGCAGCAGTGGCTGGCGGCTCTGGCGTCCGGGGCCCGCTCGCAGCAGCGTTTGGCGGCCTTGGCCGTCTGTACTTCAGGTGCGCTGCTGATCGTGCAGGCTGGCGCCATTGCCTGGTTGATCCAGAGCATAGTCGTGGAACGACTGAATTGGGTACAGGTAGTTCACGGTTTCTGGGTATTGGCAGCGGTGTTGCTGCTGCGCAGCCTGCTGGGCGGGGTCGCGCAGACCGCCGCCGGCAAGGTCGCCGACAGCGCCAAACTGGCGCTGCGCGAGCAGGTTTACCGGCGTCTGCTGGCACGCGGACCGCTGTGGCTGCGCCGTCAGCGCACGGGCGAGCTGGGCGAGTTGCTGCTGTCACACGGCGATGCCATCGAGGGCTATTACGCCGGATTCCAGCCGGTGCGGGTGGAAGTGGTGGTGGTGCCGCTGCTGATTGCCGCTGCCGTGGCCTATGTCGACTGGGTGGTGGCGCTGATCTTCATCTTCACCGCGCCGCTGGTGCCGTTCTTCATGATGCTGGTGGGCTGGGGCGCCGAGGCCGCTGGCCGCGCCCAGCTCGGGGAGTTGGCGCGGATGAGCGGCCACTTTGCCGATCGCATCAAGGGCTTGGGCCTGTTGCGCCTGTACGGGCGCGGTGAAGCCGAGCTGGAAGGGGTTGCCGCCGCCGCTGATGGCGTGCGCGAGCGCACGATGAAGGTGCTGCGCATCGCCTTCCTGTCTTCCACGGTGCTGGAATTCTTCGCTTCGGTCAGCGTGGCGATGGTGGCCCTGTACCTGGGGTTGAGCTATCTGGGCCTGATGTCCTTGCACTCGGTGGTGCCGACCTTGGGCACCGGCATGTTCTGCCTGCTGCTTGCGCCGGAGTTCTACGCGCCGCTGCGGCGCTTGGCCGCGCATTACCACGACCGTGCCAATGCGTTGGCGGCAGCGGCCGAAGTCGAGCGCCTGCTGGCTGACGATCAGGATGCTGCTGTGGCTACGTCCGTCGCTGCGTCCCTGGTAGCGCCGGAGCCGGCGCAGTTGCACGCGCCGCTGGTGTCGGTACGCAACGTCGTGCTGCGCCCGCAAGGCGCCACCCACGATGTGGTGAAGGATCTCTCGCTTGAGATCGGCGACGGTCAGCGCCTGGCCCTGATCGGCCCCAGTGGCAGTGGCAAGAGCACCTTGCTGGAAGCCCTGGCCGGCTGGCTGCCGCCGCGCGAAGGTCGCATTGTGGTCCGCGACGGCGTGCGCATCGGCTACGCAGGCCAGCGTCCCTACCTGTTCCACGGCTCGATTGCCGACAACCTGCGCATGGCCGACCCGGCAGTAAGCGCTGCCCGCCTGCAGGCGGTGGCCGAAGTGGCCCAGGTGATGCGCTTTGCCCAGCATCTGCCCTTGGGCTTGAACACGGTGATCGGTGAGCGAGGCTTTGGCCTGTCCGGTGGTGAAGCGCGAAGGATTGGACTGGCGCGGCTATTGCTGCTGGAGCCGGATCTGTTCCTGCTTGACGAACCCACTGCCTTCCTCGATCCGCAGACCGAGGCGGACCTGCTGCAGGCACTGGCGGCGCATACGCGTGGTCGTACGGTGCTGATGGCCACCCATAGCGAGGTGGCGATGCGCTGGGCCGACAAGATCATCGATCTGCAGGACAGCATGCAGGTTGCAGTGCAGGGAGCGCGTGCATGAGCCCGCAGACGATGCGTGATGTATTCAAGCGCCACCGCTGGCGGCTGGCGTTGGCGACGGTGCTGCTGTTCACCACCATGTTGGCCGGGGTTGGCCTGCTTGGCTTGTCTGGTGGCTTCCTCACCGCTGCAGCGTTGGCCGGTGCCTTGGGCATGGGCGGCACTTTCAATTTCTTTTCACCGTCGGCCGGCATCCGAGCGTTGACGATGGCGCGCATCGTGTCGCGTTACTTCGAAAAGCTGGTCGGTCATGACGCTACCTTGCGCATCGCCCGTGACCTGCGCGTGTGGTTCTTCCAGCGTGCACTGCCGTTGGCGCCTGCCCGACTGGGCAGCAGCCGTACCGGTGAGTTGCTGGCGCGGTTGATCACCGATATCGGCGAAGTCGATGGTTTGATGGTGCGGGCGATCAGTCCCTTGCTGGCCTTGGCGGGCGCCGCCGTGGCGAGCGTGGTCGCGGCCGGACTCATTTACTGGCCGGCGGCACTGTTGTTGCTGGCGCTCGCGGTGTTGGTGGGAATCGGCGTTCCGGTGTTCGCGGTGCGCCGTGGTGACGCGGTCGAGGCCGAGCGTGCGCAGCAGCGTGCCAGCCTGCGTACTTTGGCGTTTGAAGGTTTGGAAGGCGCGGCTGATCTCACCGCCTTGGATGCCCGCGATGATTGGGCGTTGCGTGTGGATGCAGCCGCGCAGCAGCTGGCGCGCAGCGATCAACGACGTCGTGGCCGTCTGATCGGTGGCAACGTGCTGCATTCGGCGCTGGCGGGTCTTGGCCTGTTGGCGATGCTGTGGCTGGCGTTGACGGCGTTCCAGGCAGGCAAGGTGGAGGCGGCGTTTGCTGCAACGCTGGTGTTCCTGACCGTTGCGCTGCTGGAGGTCGCAGCAGGCAGCGGCATTGCCTGGCAGGCCCTGCAGTCGGCGCGGGTCGCCGGCAAGCGTCTGCGGCAGATTGTTGATCAGGCGCCAGCCGTGCAGGACCCGGCCCAGCCCCGCGCCGTGGCTGCGGATGCGGCCTCGGTTGTGTTCGAGCAGGTGGTGTTTTCCTGGCCTGGCGAGACGCGGCGTCTGCTGGATGGCGTGGATCTGCAGCTGGCGCCGGGCGAGCGCATCGCCATCCGTGGCGACAGCGGCTGCGGCAAGACGACCTTGTCCGCCCTGCTGCTGCGGCTATGGGACCCGCAGCAGGGGGCAGTGTGCTTCGGTGGTGTCGATCTGCGTGAGTTCGCCCAGGACGATTGGTATCGACAGATTGCCTGGTTGCCACAAGGGGCGCCGGTATTTGCCGGCAGCATTGCGGACAATCTGCGCTTGGGTGATCCACAGGCCGGCGACGACGCGTTGTGGGCGGTGCTGGCGCAGGTGCGCTTGAGCGATTGGGCGCAGCAACAAGGCGGGCTCACCGCATGGGTAGGCGAGAACGGTGCCACCATGTCGGCGGGTCAGGCGCGGCGTTTGGCCTTGGCGCGCGCCTTGTTGCGCAACGCGCCGATCATGGTGCTGGATGAGCCGACCGAGGGCCTGGACGTGGATACCGCGCACGCCTTGTTGCTCGATCTGGCGGCGGCGCTGGGGCAGCGCAGCCTGTTGATGATCACCCATGATCGACTGCCGGAAGGCGTGGTGCAGCGCGAGTACCGGTTGCAGCAGGGGCGGTTGAGCCTGCAGTAGCAAGCGTTGAGCCGGGTTGTGCCCGGCTTTTTAGACCTACGGGTTGCAACGCGCAGGCGTGCGTCGTCAGCTGCGTTTGTTTCTACGCAAGCGTTTGAAAGCGTAGGCGACAATGCTGGCTGTCGGTACGGTAACCATCGGCCCGAACAGGAAGGCCAGCCCATCCTGTGCATCGCGATGGCCGGTCACATCCCAGACAAAGCGCAGGCCAAGATAGGGCGCGAGCAGGCCGCCCAGCAGCGCGGCAAACAGCACGGCAAGCCAGGTTCGCCGGCACAAGGCACCGGCCGCCAGGCCCAGGCCGATGCTGGCTGCTGCTGCGACCAACCAGAAGGTCATGATGGGCTCCTGCTATTCGCGCTGGGGGCGGGGTTGGACATCATTGCGATTCATTGCATGGGCTGACGGATGATGGTTTTCCACTTCTCCGGTGCGGCTCTCCTGATGTCGCTCAAATAGATCTCATGGTGTTTGCCGCGCAATGCGGATCGCTCGCCGATGAAAGCATGCAGGCGCTCGATCGCCGGTCCTTCATCGGCGAAGGGGCCGACATGCAGCAGCTGTGCACATCGTCCTTCGTGAAACGTCTCGAAGCGCAGCTTTGACAGGCTGGCAAGTGACTTCTTCTGCAAGCTGGTGATCGCGGATTCCACGTCCTGCGCGCATACCCCCTGCGGTTGCATGATCATCATGGTCCACAGCCAATGCTGCTTCTCATCGCGCTGGAAGGCCGCCATGTCATCGGCCCACCATAGTCCTTCCAGCGGCATCACGGCGTAGTCCATCCGCCCGCCCTTCTTGAGTGCGAACTTGATGCTGTAGGCGACGGAGAACAGCGCCTCCACGGCATCCTTGTAATCCTGCGAGGTATTCGGATTGCCAGCGCCGTCGATCATCAGGAAGTTGAAGGCAGGCACGTCGACCTCGGCAATGGTCTTGGCCGAGGGCTGGTAGAGGTGCTTCAGCTGGCGCTTGAGGTCGATCTTGTCCATGAGCACGTCCGGATCAGTTGATACTGGGAGACGGAGAGGTTGGGACGGCCGCCTAGCGGCTGCTTCCATCCACGTAGGGCCGCGATTGCAGGATGAGTATGTCATCGCCAACCACTGCCCATTCGATGTCCTGGTCGACTCCCCCCAATGCCTGCTTGGTGCGGCTTCCAACCGCTGCCAGCCTCGCGATCAGGCTATCGGTCAACACCTGGCGGGAGCCGGTCAGCGCCACCTCGCGGACACCGCCGCTGGCATTGGCGACCAGTTGGGTGTCCTCCGCGGAACGGCTGAGCACCTGCACGGCCTTGGACCAGTTCGAATACATCACCTGCTCGGCCTGTCGCTTGCCTTCCACCACGCGGATGCCGAGCCCGCGTTTGGCCGAGATGTAGGTGATGTGGCGACGTCCTGCATCAAATGGGTCGCGGGTGATCATCACCCCGGAACTGTCCGAGGGCGCGGCCTGCTGCACCAGTACCGCCATCGCCACTGCATCCTGGCCCAAACCGGCAGCGCGGCGTGCTTCGTAGGCCTCGAAGTTGTAGACCGACGCCCATACCGTCTGCACTGCGCGCACCAGGGCATCGGCAGCGATCACGTTGGGAACGGTCGTATACAGGCCGGCGCCGCTGAAATTCGGCAGGTCCTCCGAGTTGGAAGAGCTGCGCACGAACACGCCGCGGCCCTGTAACTGGCTCTGCCACTGCGACTGAAGGCTGCGGACCAGTGCCGGGTCCGGGGTGGCGCCGCTGATCTCCGCCCGCAGCGCGGCAAGCGCCTCGCGCCGGACCTTGGCATCACTGGCGAAGCCGGGCTGCTGCTGCAGTGCGGCCAGCCGCTCGCTGATGTGCAGTTTCTGCATTGCAGATTGGTAATGCGAGAAGGGAACACAGAATCCATCCGGGACCCGCGCGGACGGCGGCAATGCGGATTTCAATGTACCCAGATTGGCCGCCTTGACCCCGCAATGGCTGCTGTCCCTGGCGCGAAGCGCCGAAAGCGGCTTCAGCGCGGTTATCGATACGTTGGGCCGTGGCAGATTGCGCACGGCTGCCTGCGTGGTTGTGGAGGGCGTGTTGGCCGGACGAAGGGCTGGCCGCACCTTGTAGTCATTGTTGGTGACTTCCAGCTCGATCCATTGTCCGTCGTAGACGCGCAATGCAGCCTGCGCGTCGCGGACATAGACGTTGGGGATACGCCACCCCTTGGCCAGCAGGTTGACGTGCGACAACAGCGTCGATGGGCGTTGGGTGACAAGGCCGGCTACCGGCGACAGCGAGATCGGAACCTCGTCCAGTACCACGATGTCCTGCGGCGACAGGTCGCTTGCCTGTTCGATCGAGCGGACGATGCGCAGGCGGCCCCGTGCAATACCCGTGTTCAAGGGCAGGAAGGACTGCTCGCGCAGCAGTGCTTCCTGGGTGATGAAGGGCAGGCCAGCGGAGCGGGCGGTTTGCTCGTGCAGCGTGGAATTGGTCTTGAAACGGATCGCCTCGTGGAACGAGCCCCGCACCAGCTGATCGGCCTGCCTGAGCAGTGCGGCTGTCAGCTGGTCGCCTTCCCAGAACTCGTAGGTATAGCCAGGCAGATCGCGCTGCCAGCTCACCGTGCCGAACAGGAAGCGCCGCTGCGGGTCCTTGTACTGCGCGTTGAGCGTGGCCTTGTCCAGGTGCGGCAGCAACCGTTCGCGCCGCACGAAGTTCTCGTGCAGCTCGTAGCGCGGCGTATTGATGTAATGGATACGGGCCGGATCGCGACGGTCGATGGCGAATATCAGGTGGGGCATTTCCAACGGCGTGCCCGCGTTGTAAACCCGGGCCAGACGCATGAAATCGTCACGGCTGGCTATGCGCGGCAGTTGCGCCGGGGCGTGGGCGTTGTCGACGGAGGATGCGGTGGTGCCCTGCCTGGCCTCGTAAGGCGAGGGCTTGCGTGCGGTTTGCGCCAGTGCGGTCGGCATCGTAGCGAGGAGGATGGCGCTGAGGGCGGCAAGATGCAGGCAGGCGAGGCGGAGTGCGGACTTCATACGGGCTCGATCCATGATGCCGTGTTGGAGCTGGGGAGCGCAGATGATAAGCGACCGGTATCCGCACGGCGCGGCTGCACAGCCAGGCCATGATCGGTCTTTGGGCTGGAAGTCGCAGAGTCCATTGGCATGGTCGGCGACTTCCTGGCCCGGAGAAAATATTGGACCTTCAAGCTTGAGGATGCAGTGGCTGCTTCTGGCTGCTCGGCCGGAGTTCCCGGGTGCGCTGCGCTTACCCGGGCTACGCTGGCATTGCGGCTGGGTGCTTAGTGGGGAAGGCTCAGTCTGCCGCTGGCAAGGAGCCAGATTGCGGTGACATTGAGCACGACCGTCAGCCAGAACATGACCTGGAAACTGGACTTGCTGGTCTTGTGGCGGAACAGCCCCTGGCCGATCAGCGCGCCCGGCCAGCCACCGAGCAGGGAGATCAGGTGCAAGGTGTTTTCGGGCGTGCGCTGCTCACCGCGGGCAGCTGCGCCCTTGTCGTAGAGATAGAAGCCCAGCGCTACGACGCTCATCCCGCCAATCACCGGCAGGGTCCATTCGGGTATCAACTTGGCAATCCATAGTCCCAGCATGCAGAGCAGGGCGCATACGCCCAGCAGGACATGCGGCAGGCGGGCGGTGAACGGAGGGCGCTTTGGCTTGGAAGTGACGGTTTTGGTGGCGCTTGCCGAACGTACCGCGATGGCATTGAAACGGCCGCGTTCGTCCTTGCGCAGCGCATAGCTGATCAGCATGCCGTCAGTCGGGCGTTGCGTGCGCTGCTCGAAGGCCTTGATATGGACGAAGGCGCGGTCACCGCCGCCATTCGGAACCACGAATCCGAAGCCCTTGTCATCGTTCCAATCCTGCAGCCGACCTTGATAGCGCATTGAGCTTGCCCCTGTTTGTCGCCGCTATTGCAGCGCAAACACGAGGGACTGTGAAGCCCTGCACCGGTTCTGCTTTTGTGGGAGCGGCGTAAGCCGCGAAGCTGGCATTGCTGAGACCTCATGTGCCTGTGCCATCTGATGATGTATGTGCTTCGCGGCTTACCCCGTTCCTACAAGTGGTGACTGCACTGATCAGCGATCATCCCGCACCCGCAGGAAGCGCGGAAAGCGGGGCAGGCCATGCACGGTCAGGCCGTTGTAGCGATAGGTCACCTGGCTGCCGATCGGCGGTGGATCGGCACGCTGCGCATCACTCAGGCCGCTGCCGAGGCGGAACTGTGCGCCGCTGTCCGCACGCACGAGCAGCGCGCCGACCATGCCGGCGTACTTGCCCTTGCCAGGGACATGGCCGATCACGCGCGCTTCGGCATCGGCATACAGTTTGAGTTTGAACAAGCCAGCGCTGCGACCATCGCTGTAGCGATTGTCCTGATGATGCAGCATCAAGCCTTCGCCGCCGGCCTGGACAACGCTGCGCAGGTGTCGGTGCAGGCTCTCGGTATCTGGCAGGCGGCGTTGCTCTATGGCGAGCAGGTAGGGGTTGGCTTGATTGGCGATGATCCGGCTGAGCTGAGCGTGGCGCCGTGCGAAGCCATCGGTTGCATTGGGCAGGTCGAAGGCCATGAAGCGTAGCTTGCGCCACTGCGCCTCGTCGGCCGGGCTGCTGCGGATGAGTGCACTGGTGGCTTCGAACTGACCGCGCGCCATCCACAATTCGCCGTCGATCGCCTGCTTGGGCCAGCCCCGGATAAACCATGCCGGCGTCGGGATGCGGTGACCGGCGCGGGTCCAGAGCGCGTGACCATCCCAGCGTGCGCGCACGCCGTCGAGTTTCTCACTGACCAGATAGAGGGATACATCCGGCCCGTCCTGCCAGCTGCTGGCCAGCATCAAGGGTGGCGCGGTAGCGAGCGCCGTGTTGAGCGAGCTGGCCAGCAAGAAAAATAGAATCAGGAAGAAACGTTGCATGCTCGGCCCCCGGTTGTCGGAGGCTCAAGCGTGCGTTGCAGTCAGTGCAGGCGACCATCAGCGGCCGCCTGCATCCAAGGTCGGTGTGCTGGCTATGCGTTCGTCGGCAGTGCCTGTAGAAACTGCGCTACCGCCGGCCCGAAGCGATCGTAGTCCACCAGGAAGGCGTCATGGCCCTGTGGTGAATCCATGCCGATGAACTGCGCGTCGGCGCCGCCTGCGCGTAGGCCGTCGGCGATCTGTTGCTGCTGTTCCACCGGGAACAGGATGTCGGTATTGGCGCCGATGGCAAGTGCGCGCTCAACGCGGATCTTCGCCAGCCCGGCCAGTACGTCGCCGTCGGCGTATTCGGCCAGGTCGAACCAGTCCATGGATCGACCGAGGTAGAGATAGCAGTTCGGGTCGAAGTGGCGCACGAAGCGGCGGGCGTGGCCTTCCAGATAGCTCTCGACCTGGAACTCCAGGCCGAACGGGTCTTCGTCGATCTGGTCCGAGTCCAGTCGCACGCGGCCAAAGCGGCCATCCCATTCCAGCGCCGAGCGATAGGTGATGACGCCGAGTTTTCGCGCCATGCGCATGCCCGATTCCGGGTAGTGCACTTCGTCGTAATCGCCGCTGTTCCATGCCGGATCGAGGCGGATTGCTTCGCGCTGCAGCGAACGGATGGCGATCGAGAACGGCAGGGCGCGGGCGCTGCCGGAGATGTTGATGTGGCTGCGGGCGATGCCCGGGTGTTGCAGCAACACCGCCAGTGCGGTCATGCCGCCCATCGAGTTGCCGATCAGACAGGCCAGCTGGGTGATGCCAAGTGCGCGCACGACTTCGGCAGCGGCGTTGGCTACGTCTTCAATCGACAACTCGGGGAAGGACAGGCGGTAGGTCTTGCCGGTGGCGGGGTCCAAGGAGGCCGGGCCGGTTGAGCCCTTGCAGCTGCCCAGCGAGTTCACGCAGATGACGAACCAGCGGTCGGTATCAATTGGCTTGCCGCGGCCAAGCATCGGTTCCCACCAGCCGTTGGCAGGGTTGTCGGCATTGCTGGCGGCGTGTGCGTCCGGCGAGAGGCCGGTGACGATCAGGATGGCGTTGCTGGCATCAGCGGCCAGCTTGCCCCAGGTTTCGTAGGCGACGTGGGCGCCGACAAGGCTGCCACCGCGCTTCATCGGGAATGGGGAAGACAGCGCATGGAAGCGGCTGCCGACAGGGGGGAATTCAGTCATCTGCCAATTTTAACGGGGATGCCGGGCGCATCTTCGCATGGATGATAACCAGTGGTTATCTGGGTATTGCTGGCGGACGCGAAGCGCGTCCGGGAGGCAGTGATCTGGTGGTTCCCACTGTACGTGAACGGCCACGGTTGGCCGCTGTTATGTAGATACCGGCCAGAGTGGGCTGTTTGTAGGAGCGGCGTAAGCCGCGAAGCTGACGTTGCTGAAGCACATGGCATCCTTGCCATCTGCTGGATGTGCTCGCTTCGCGGCTTACGCCGCTCCCACAAGACAGCTTGCAGCGGGTTACTGACCCAGCGTGATCGCCAAGGGCTTGTCAGTTGGCAGTTTGACCTTGACCGGTACCGACTCGACGTCGCCTTCGCCGCGCATCGCATTGCCACTGGCGGACAGGCGGGCGAGCACTTCCACTTCCTGCAGTGCCGACAGCTTCTGCGTGGGCATCGGGCTGTCGCCGTCGTCGAGGGTGACGGTCAGCGGCGCTGCCTGTGCAGGGTGGCGCTCGACGGCGACCGGCATTGGCGGGCCGCCGGGGATGCGGGCGATGACGAATACGGTTTCCTTGCCGGAGGCGGCGCGTTCGGCCAAGGCCGGGGCCAGGGTTACCGTTATGGTGATGCCATCACCAGCAGCACTTGCTGGAGCCGCTGTTGTTGCCGCTGTGCCAGTCTGCGCGGTGGTCGGTGCCTTGCCACGGGCGATGTCGATCTGCGCCTGCAGCGAGTTTGCGGCGGCAGGCTCCAGCCTTGGCAGCAGGCTTTCCCAGGTCCGCGCGGCAGCGTCGTTCTGGCCTTGCTGGCGCTGCACGATGCCGGTGAGCCAGATTACCCGCTCGTTGTCCGGTGCGATCTGGCTGGCGCGGGCAAGCCACTGCTGGGCGGTATCGTCGAACAGGAATTTGGGATCGGCCTGGGCGCGGGTCTGTGCGGCTTCGAGCAGCAGGCCTGGTTCGTCCGGCGCCAGTTGTACGGCGCGCTGGTAGGCCGCGGCGGCATCGGCGACCTTGCCGATCTCCAGCTGCGAGCGGGCCAGCAGCACCCAGCCGTCAACGCGCTCGGGGTTCTGCTTCAAGGCGTCCTGCAGCTGGGCGATGCCTTCCTCGATGGTCTGCGGCGCGGCAGCGGCTTCAGGTTGCGGCTGCATCGCCGCCGGGGTTCCCAGCAACTGGTACAGGCCCAGCGTGGCGACCATCGCCATCGCAACCAGGCTGCCCCAGATCCGCCGTTTGCCGGCGCGCCTCAGTGGCCACAAGGTGACGCCGGTTGCCACTACCGCCAGCACTGCAGCACCTGCCATGAACCCGGTATTCACCATTCGCGTTCTTCCTGGCTGGCGTCGTCATTGCTGGCAACAGGTACAGCGCGGCCACGCCGCCGTACATGCACGATCAACAGCACGGCGCCGGCCAGCAACAACAGGCCAGGACCGAACCAGAGCAGGGCGGTGCTGGCTTCCAGTTGCGGGCGGTACAGCACGAACTCGCCGTAACGGTCGACCAGGAATTGCTTGATCTGGGCATCGCTGCGGCCTTCGTGCATCAGCTTGAGCACTTCGCGGCGCAGGTCGTGGGCGATCTGCGCGTTGGAATCGGCCAGCGATTGGTTCTGGCATTGCACGCAGCGCAGCTCGGCGGTGAGTGCGTGGAAGCGTACTTCCTCGGCGCGGTCGCGGTATTGCAGTGGGCTGGGGTCGCCGGCTGGCTGCGCGCTGGCGGCGAACGCCAGGCACAGCCATAACAGGACCACAGCCCAGGCTTTCATCGGGCGGCCCCGAGGTCCGGCGCACCGTGTTTGCCACCGGCAGCTGCTTCGACTTTTTCCAGTGCCGGAATCAGCTGCTCATCCATTACCTGTTGGGTGATGGCGCCGCTGTACTTCCAGCGCACGATGCCGCTGCCGTCGACCAGGAAGGTTTCCGGTGCAGCGGCAATGCCCCAGTCCAGCGCGGCGCGGCCTTCCTGGTCGGCCAGCACCACCATGTAGGGGTTGCCCAACTGCTCCAGCCAGCGCAGTGCTTCGCTGGGCTCGTCCTTCCAGTTGTAGCCGATCACGCGCACGCGCTTGGTTTCGGCGAAGCGGGTGAGAATGGGGTGTTCATCGCGGCAGGTCGGGCACCAGCTGCCCCAGACGTTGAGCAGATAGGGCGCGCCGCGCAGCTGCTTGTCGGTGACATGCACGCTGGGGTCGTGCAGCACGGGCAAGGAGAACGCAGGCGCCGGTTTGTTGATCAGCGCCGAGGGCAGGCTGTCGCGGTCGGGCTTGCCGGAGCGGCTGACGCCGTACAGCATCAAGCCCATCAGGCCGAGGAAGAACAACGCACCGAGCACGATGGCGACTGGCGGCAGGCGATGCTTGGTTTTGGATTCAGGTGCAGGATTATTCATTTCGATTTCTCAGGCAGCCTGCGGAAGCGGCGGTCGACGGCGGTGATGAAACCGCCCAGCGCCATCAGCGCCGCGCCCAGCCAGATCCAGCGGACAAAAGGTTTGATCTGTACACGCACGGCCCAGGAGCCGTCGCCCAGTGATTCTCCCAGTGCGACATAGATATCGCCACCCAGCGTGCGGTGGATGCCGGCTTCGGTCATCGGCTGGCCGCCACTGGCGTACATGCGCTTTTCCGGGTGCAGGCGGGTAATCAGCGTGTCGCCGCGCAATACCTGCAGGTGCCCGCGGTCAGAGTGATAATTCGGCCCATCGCTGGCATCCACGCCTTCGAACAGCAGCGTATAGCCGCCGGCGTCGATGGATTTGCCGGGTGCCAGCGCGACTTCATGCTGCACATGCAGCGCTTCCACCAGCAAGGCGCCGACCAGGAACACGGCCACGCCGAAGTGGGCGATCAGCATGCCCCAGGTTTCGGCATTGGGTCGGCCACTTTTGCGCAGCCGCATCCACAGGTAATAGCTGGTGCCGCCAGCGACCCAGGCGGCGCTGGCAATGCCCATGGCGGTCTTGAACTTGCCCTGCGGGGCCATCCACCAGCCGATGATGCCCAGCACTACCGCCAATCCCGCCCACGGTGCGAGCAGCGCCAGGGTGCGCAGGCCTTGCTCGCGTTGCCAGCGGCTGAGTGGGCCGAATGGCAGCAGCACGATCATCGGTGCCATCAACAGCACGAACAGGGTGCCGAAGTACGGCGGACCCACCGAGACCTTGCCCAGATCCAGCGCATCGGCCAACAGCGGATACAAGGTGCCGAGCAGCACCATCGCGCAGGCGCAGCTGAGCAGCAGGTTGTTGGCCAGCAGCAGGCTTTCGCGCGAGTTGAGCGCGAACGCGCGGCGCGGGTCGTTGCTGTTGCCACCCATGCCGGGTGCACGTAGTGCATAGAGCAGCAGCGAGCCGCCCACCACGATGCCGAGGAAAATGAGGATGAACAGGCCGCGCGAGGGATCGGCGGCAAACGAGTGCACGCTGGTCAACACTCCGGAACGCACCAGGAAAGTGCCGAGCAGTGACAGCGCAAACGCGGCGATCGCCAGCAGCAGGGTCCAGCCGACAAACACGCCGCGCTTTTCGGTGGCCGCCTGCGAGTGCAGCAGGGCCGCGCCAACCAGCCACGGCATGAAACTGGCGTTCTCCACCGGGTCCCAGAACCACCAGCCGCCCCAGCCCAGCTCGTAATACGCCCACCAGCTGCCCAGCGCGATGCCGATGGTCAGGAAGCCCCAGGCCGCGTTGGTCCACGGGCGGGTCCAGCGCAGCCAGCGCACGTCGATGCGGCCGTCGATCAATGCTGCGATGGCAAAGGCGAACGGCACCGCGAAGCCAACGTAGCCGAGATAGAGCAGGGGTGGGTGGATGATCAGCCCGGGGTCCTGCAGCAGCGGATTGAGGTCGTGACCTTCACCCGGTGCTGGCAGCAGGCGTGCGAACGGATTGGAGGTGAACAGCAGGAAGGCGAGGAAGCCAACGCTGATCATGCCCATTACCGCCAGCACCCGCGCCATCACTTCGGGCGGCAACTGCCGCGAGAACGCGGCCACGGCAGCGGTCCATAGCGCCAGCACCAGCGACCACATCAACAGCGAGCCTTCGTGTGCGCCCCACACCGCCGAATAGCGGTAGATCATCGGCAGCAGGGTATTGGAGTTGTCGGCGACGTAGCGCAGCGAGAAATCCTGGCGCACGAAGGCAATCGTCAGCACCACGAAGGCGGCCAGCACCGTGGTCAGCTGCAGCATCGCTGCCGGGCGGGCGATCGCGGTGAATGCGGGGATGCCGCGTTGGGCGCCGACAAGTGGCAGGACGCTTTGCAGCAGGCCTGCCAGCAGGGCGAGGATCAGCAATACCTGTCCGATTTCACCGAGCACTCAGGGCGTTTCCGTCGTTGGGGTGGTGGCCGGAACCTGGTGCTTGTCGTGCGCCACACCCATCTTGTCGGCCAGCTCCTTGGGCATATAGGTCTCGTCGTGTTTGGCCAGCACGTCTTCGGCGACGAACACGCCGTTGACCATGCGCCCGGTGGCGACCACCGCCTGTCCTTCGCGGAACAGGTCGGGCAGGATGCGGTCGTAGGTGACGGGCAGCATCGCGTCACCGTCGGTGACCTCGAAGCGCGCCAGCAGCGCACCGGGTTCGCGTTTGAACGAGCCTCTGGCCACCATGCCGCCAAGCCGGAAACGTGCGTCCGGAGCGACCTGGCCGGCATTGACCTCGGCAGGCGTGTACAGATAGGCGATGTTGCGTTGCAGGGCAGTGCTGACCAGGGCGACCGCTGCGCCGGCAACCAGCAGGACCAGCAACACCAGCAACAGGCGGCGACGCTGGGTTGGGCTCATCGGCTCAGTTCCTCGTCAACGGCTGCTGCGCTGCTGCGACTGGCGCGATTGAGGCGCGCACGTGCCTCGCGCAACTGCTGGCGGATCTGCAGGCGCGGCACGATGAAGTCCCAGGCCAATACGACGAAGAACACGGCATAGGCTAGTGCCACATACTTGAAATAGGTCATGCCGACGTCTCCAGCCGTTCGCGCAGCCAGGCCTTGCCGACTTCGCGGCGCAGGTTGTCGGCGCGGGCGCGCGACAGCAGCGAACCGACGAACCAGAACTTGGTAGCCAGCACCATGATCCACAGCGGCAGGATCATGCTGCTGTCCATGCTGGAGTCGCCGAACACGCGGATGGTCTGGCCCTGATGCAGCGAGTTCCACCACACCACCGAGTAGCGGATGATCGGCAACATCACCACGCCGACGATGGCCAGCAGGCCGGCGGCGCGTGCGCCCGCGCGGCGGTCATCGATGGTGCCGTACAGGCCCATCACGCCCAGATACATGAACAACAGGATCAGTTCGGTGGTCAGGCGCGGGTCCCAATCCCACCAGGTACCCCACATCGGCTTGCCCCAGATGCTGCCGGTGAGCAGGGTGATCAGGGTGAACGCTGCACCGATGGGGGCGCAGGCCATGGCCAGGATTTCGCAGAGCTTGATCCGCCATACCAGCGCGATGGCACTGTAGAAGGCCATCAAGCCGAACACGAACAGGCTCATCCAAGCTGCCGGCACGTGGATATAGAGAATGCGGAAGCTGTCGCCCTGCTGGTAGTCGGCGGGCACCACGGCCAGCGCCTGCCACAGGCCGAAACCAAACAGCGGCAGCGCGGCGATATAACACCAGGTGGACCAACGGGCGGCGAAGGTGTCGAAGTAGGGCGGTGAGCCCAGCTTGTGAAACCAACCAACTAAACCTTTGAACATCCGCTCGCTCGCTGAGGAAGACGATGACCGGGCCGCGATCAGCGGCCCGACCGGCTGGGCGGTGCGGACTGCACCACCGTTGCTGTTTTCAGACTAGCGCAAGATACCGCAAATTCAGAAAACCGGCGGGTCGTGGCCGACGTGCTTCAGGCGGATCCGGTGCCTGCGGTGCGCCGCTGATCAGCAGCGTGGCACGTGGGTGCATCTACACGGCAGGGTCATGCCTTGTGTCATGCGGCTCAAGGTGCTCACGCTTGCCGTATCGATTTTGTTTTGATGCTTTGCACAAAAGGGGCGGGTGAGGATCGAGTCCCGCCCGCCCATCTTCCAATTGCTGCAGGTGCGTCGTTTGCTGGCGCTAGTGAAGCCGGCTTGGCATCAGCTTCGCGGCAGTGCACCGGCCATGAACAGACGGACTGCGTCTCGTGCCTGTTGTTGTGCCTTGGGCAGGTCACTAAGGACAACGCGCCCATTGACCGAGCGCAGGACCAGGCCGCCGATCACCAGCATGTAGAAGAAATGCGCGGCTTGTTCCGGGTTCTCGATATACATGCGACCGGCGCCGGTTTCGCGGGCGAAGTACTGGCTGAGCAACACTTCCATTGGCGCCACGCCATGGGCGTGGAACCAATCACGCAGCGCGGGTTGGTTCATGCCTTCGGAAATCACCACGCGATGGCAGGCAAGGCGTCTGGGCGAGAGGACTTCCTCGGCCATCTGGCTGGCGGCGTCTTCCAGCGCCTCGGCGGGCGGCAACGGCGATTGCAGCAAGGTGTCCAGGCTGCGGCCGAAGTCGTTGATGCTCTGCTCCATCAATGCGTGGATCAGGCCTTCCTTGTCGCCAAACGCACGGTAGAGGGTGGCCATCGAGCCGCCGGCGCGCTTGACGATGTCGGACAGGCGTGCAGCCTGGTAGCCCTTTTCGTTGAAGACCTCGGTGGCGGCCGCCAGGAACTTCTCCACCCGCAGTTCCCCGCGGCGTTGCAGCTCGACCACGGGACGGGGCGGCAAGGTAGGCTTGTCTACGCTCGGAACTTCCGTGTCGGGCCGCTCAGCCATGTGCTTGGTTTGATTTGTGAAGTCAACGTCAAGAATAGCGCTGTTTGGGGCTCAGGAGTTGGCGATGCGGATTGCCGCTGCCGCGGTCAGTGGAGCGAGCACCGCGCTGACCAGCAAGCCGGCCGCCAGCATCAGCAGCGCACCACCGGGATCAAAGCCTTGTGCCGCTGCCGCCACCGCGCCGGCACCGAACACCAGTACCGGTACGTATAGCGGCAGCACCAGCAGCGCCAGCAGGATGCCGGCGCGGCGCATTCCCACGGTCAATGCGGCGACAACCGCCCCGAGCAGGCTCAGCAGGGGGGTGCCCAGCGCCAGCGCGGCAAGCAGCACCGGCAGTTGCTCACGCGGCAGGTGCATCAGTTCGGCCAGCAAGGGGCTGACCAGGACCAGCGGGAAGGCCGTGGTCAACCAATGCGAGAAGACCCGCACGGCGACCAGCCAGGCCAGTGGTACCGGCGACAACAGCCATTGCTCCAGCGAACCATCTTCGGCGTCGCTGCGGAACAAGGTATCCAGCGACAGCAGGCCGGCCAGCAGAATCGACAGCCACAGCACCGCCGAGGCAACGCTCTGCAGCAACCGGGGTTCGCCGCCCAGTGCCAGCGCGAACAGCGCTACCACCAGCAAGGAGAACAGGATCGGTTGCGCAGCGTCGCCGCGGCGCCGCCCCAGTAGCTTCAGGTCGCGGGCCCGCCCGGCCCGCGCGGCCGAGAACAGCCTGGGGTGTGGCCCGGGCCGGCTCATGCCGGTATCTTATA
>NZ_JASCOR010000072.1 GCF_029959445.1 Stenotrophomonas sp. PS02298
GCGTCAGCCGCGAAGCTGGCAACAATGTAATCGCCAGCCCATCTGCAATCTGAAGGTTTATCTGCTTCGCGGCTGACGCCGCTCCTACAACTTCGGCAGCAACAATTGCAGCCATCGCCGCCGCCGCCGATACTCGGCGCGGCCATGAACCCGCTTTCTCCTTCCCTACTGCAGTCCGCAACCGACATCCCGGTGATGGTCGGCTTCAGCGGCGGCCTGGACTCCACCGTGCTGCTGCATCTGCTCGCCAATGCCCCGGGACGCCAGCCCGGCAGCCTGCGCGCACTGCATGTGCACCACGGGCTGCAAACGGCTGCCGATGACTGGCACCAGCATTGCACCACCCTCTGTGCAGAGTGGGACATCCCGCTGCAGGTAGTGCATGTCGATGTTGCGCGCGATGCGGGCCAAGGCCTGGAGGCCGCCGCCCGTGATGCCCGCCACGCGGCCTTCAAGGCCCATCTACGCGAAGGCGAATGGCTGGCGCTGGCCCATCATCAGGACGATCAGGCAGAAACCTTCCTGCTGCGCGCACTGCGCGGCGCCAGTGTCGACGGCCTGGCCGCGATGCAGGCAAAACGCAGTTTCGGGACCACTACCTTGTGGAGGCCTCTGCTGCAGGTGGCGCGCAGCGCACTGGAGGCTTACGCCAGCCAGCATCAGCTGCAGTGGATCGAGGATCCCAGCAACGGCAGCGTGGATTTCGACCGGAACTTCCTGCGCCTGCAGGTTCTACCACTGCTGCGCCAGCGTTGGCCGCATGCGGGCGCAGCGATGGCGCGCAGCGCCGAACTTGCGGCACAGGCAGCAGCGCTGTTGCATGAGGATGATGCAGGCCTGCTGCAGCGCTGCCTGAGCACGGAGAACGCACTGCTGCTGAGCGAACTCGAGCAACTCGCTACATCACAGCAATCCCGCGTACTGCGTTTGTGGGCGAAGCAACAGCGCCTGCCAGCACTGCCGGCCAAAGGCGTACAGGCAATCCAGCAACAGCTGCTGGCCGCTGGCCATGACCAGCAGGCCGAATTCCGCTGGCAGCAGGCCCGCATCGTGCGCTGGCGTGACCAGCTGCATGCAATCACCGTGATCAAGCCCTGGCCCGAGGGCTGGACGCGTCACTGGGACGGCGCCCAACCCGTGGATCTCCCCGACGGCGGCAAACTGCTGTTGCACGGCGCCAAGGCCTTCGATGAACCGCTGCAGTTGCGTCAACGCCACGGCGGCGAGCGTATCCAGCTGCCGGGCCGCAGCCACAGCCATCAACTCAAGCATTGCCTGCAACAGGTGGGCGTGCCCCCTTGGTTGCGCGCGCAGATGCCACTGCTCTGCGCCGACGGCAAGGTTCTGGCGGCGGCGGATCGGGTCATCTCAGCCCCGCTGCAGGCGTGGTTGCAGGCGCGTGGCGCCTCATTGCAATGGCTGCCGCCAGATCCGGTGAATTGACCCTTTCCCGCTGGCCGCTCACACTTGCGTCATGGCAAAGAAGTCCCCCAATGAAACCTCGCCGGTCGCCCACTTCGAGCAATCGCTCGAAGAACTGGAGCAGCTGGTAGAGAAGATGGAAGCTGGCGACCTGAGTCTGGACCAGTCGCTGACCGCATACGAACGTGGCGTAGGTCTCTATCGCCAGTGCCAACAGGCGCTGGAACAGGCCGAACTGCGCGTACGCCTGGTGACCGACCCGGCCCAGCCGGAGAAATCCGAACCCTTTGAAAGCAGTGGCAATGAAGACTGACGCCCTGCTCACCCGCTGGCTGGAACGCACCGAAGAACAGCTGCAGGACGCCCTGCCCGACCCGGAGCTTGCACCACAGCGCCTGCACCAGGCCATGCGCTATGCGGCGCTTGGCGGTGGCAAGCGCATGCGGCCGATGCTGGTCTACGCCACCGGCTATCTGTTCGGCGCCGACGAAGCGCGCCTGGACGCTGCGGCGATCGCGGTCGAGTTCATCCACGCCTATTCGCTGGTGCATGACGACCTGCCCGCAATGGACGATGACGACCTGCGCCGTGGCCGCCCGACCACCCATATCGCCTATGACGAGGCCAACGCGATCCTCGCTGGTGACGCCTTGCAGACCCGCGCCTTTGAGATCCTCGCCGACGCCTGGATGCCACCGGCCTTGGCGCTGAACTGCATGAAGACATTGGCCGGTGCCTCCGGCGCCGCAGGTATGTGTGGCGGCCAGGCGTTGGACATCGACGCCACCGGTCAGCAGCAGGCGCTGGACGACCTCAAGCGCATGCATGCGATGAAGACCGGTGCGCTGATCCGCGCCGCGGTGCGCATGGGCGCACTGTGTGGTGAGGCCAGCGACGCCCAGCTTGCACAACTGGACAGCTTCGCCGACACCCTGGGCCTGGCCTTCCAGATCCGCGACGACATCCTTGATGTCGAGGCCAGCTCCGAGCAGCTGGGCAAGACCGCCGGCAAGGATCAGGCGCAGGACAAGTCGACCTTCCCCTCATTGCTGGGCATGGACGGTGCCAAGGCCACCCTGGCCGAGCTGGCAACGGCAATGCAGGCAGCATTGGTACCGTTCGGTCAGCGTGCGGCGGCGTTGTCGGCATTGGCCGAACTGACGGTGCGTCGCTCGCATTGATTCACCGCAGCGTTTGTAGGAGCGGCGTAAGCCGCGAAGCTCAAGAGCCAACAGCACAAGCCAACCCCTCCCCAACCCTCCCCTTCGCTGCACGGAAGGGAGGGAGCGAAAACACGGCAGACAGCAAAAAGCCCGGGAATCCCGGGCTTTTTGTTTGACAACCAACGCGCTGATTACTTGATCAGGCGAATGGTCAGCGGGTAGCGGTAGGTCTCGCCCTTGTTGGCGGCCAGGCCAGCAAGAATCGCGAACACCAGGCCACCGATCCATGCCACGGCATAGGTCAGGAAGCCGATCAGCACGACCATCAGGATGCCGCTGATGAAGTAAGTGCCCAGCAGCGTCAGCTGGAAATTCAGCGCTTCCTTGGAGTTGGCATTCAAGAAGGCCTTTTCCGGCTTGTCCTTGTTCACCAGCCAAACGATCAACGGCACGATGAAGCTGAAAAAGATGCCCGACAGGTGCACCAGCATTGCAATGCTGTTGTCATCGGAAGCGCCGGCGCTGGTCGGTGCCGGCGGCGGAGTGGTCTGGTAATCGCTCATTGTTTCCCCAAGATCCTTGTAAAGGGCTTATCCATGAAGGTAGTTAGCTATAGGAAGTACATCTACTTCCACATGAGAATAGTCCGCTGTTTGGCAAGACTGCGTCAATCATTACCTGCCACGGTCATCTTGCCGACCAGTATTGAGCCGGTGGAAACATGCGAGCGCGGGTCCACATCGGTGCCCACCGCCTCGATGCCGGCAAACATCTGCTTGAGGTTGCCGGCGATGGTGATGCCGTCCACCGGGTAAGCGATCTGTCCGTTCTCCACCCAGAAGCCACCGGCACCGCGTGAGTAATCACCGGTGATGCCATTCACGCCCTGCCCCATCAATTCGGTCACCAGCAGACCCGTGCCCATACCCGACAGCATGGATGCACGATCGCCTGCATTGGCCTTCACTTTCAGGTTATGCACGCCACCGGCATTGGCCGTGGTCTGCAGGCCCAGCTTGCGCGCCGAGTAACTGCCCAGGATGTAGCGCTGCAGAACGCCGTCGGTGATCAAGGCCGAGTTGCGGGTTGCAACACCTTCCCCGTCGTAGGAACTGGAGCGCAGGCCGCGACGCAGCAGCGGCAGCTCATCAATCGCAAACCAGTCCGGGAACAGCTGGGTGTCCACACTGTCGAGCAGGAAGCTGGCACGGCGATACAGGGCGCCACCGGACACCGCACTGAGCAAGTGGCCGATCAGGGAGCGCGCCATTTCCGCCGCGAACAGCACCTGCACCTCGCCGGTCGGCAGCGATCGCGGTTGCAGTCGGGCGACAGTCCGCTCTGCCGCGCGCAGGCCCACCGCTGCCGGGTCGTCCAGGTCTTCGCGGGCGATGGCGCTGGTGTACCAGCCATCACGCTGCATGCCGTCGCCCTGCCCTGCGATCAGCGCACAACCGATGGAATGGTGGCTGCTGCGATCACGGCCGATGAAACCATGCGAGTTGGCATACACCGACACGCTCTGCGCGGTGGAGGCCGAGGCGCCATCGGAGTTGCTGATGCGGCTGTCGCTGGCGCGGCCGGCCGACTCACAGGCCAGCGCGAGGTCCAGCGCCTGCTCGGCGCTCAGCTCCCAGGGGTGCCAGCTGTCCAGGTCCGGGAACTCGGTGGCCATCAGCGCCGGATCGGCCAGGCCGGAGGCCGGATCGTCCTCGGTATGGCGGGCGATGGCGCAGGCCTGGGCCACGGTGGCCTCCAGGCTGGCTTCCTGCAGGTCAGCGGTGCTGGCGCTGCCCTTGCGCTGGCCAAAGTACACGGTCACCGCAATGCCGCGGTCGTGGGTGGCTTCGACCGTCTCCACCTCGCCCAGGCGCACGTTCACGTCCAGCCCACGGTCCTCGCTGCAGCTGACCTCGGCCTGGCTGGCGCCCATGGCACGGGCCCGTTCCAGCAGGCGCTGGGAGATGCCGGTCAGGCGTTCCAGACGCTGCAGGCTGTCGTCGGCGGCAGGCTTATCGGTGCTAATGGCGTTCAATGCTTTATCCTTGGTGGCCAAATCCCTTCACATCTGCCCGGTCTTGCATGACTGGCGGCGGCGTGACGTGGATTTTTCGTGGAGCCCGGCGAGTGCCAGGCTTTCCTGTCATGAAGTTTAGTAGGTAGCAGTGCGATGCGCGGACGCGATCAAGAAACCGGTGAATTTTTGGGCGAAAGCCGTAGCCAGAACCGGCGCGAAGCGCTGGAAGTGCTGGCGCTGGGCGAAACCCTGGTGGAGCTGACCCCGGCGCAGCTGGCGCGCCTGCCGATCCCGGAAGGCCTGCTGGAACACATCGAGTACTCCAAGCGCATCACCTCGCACGGCGCGCGCAAGCGCCAGCTGGCCTTCCTGGCCAAGCAGATGCGCCGCGAGGAAGACGAGACGCTGGACGCGATCCGCAACGCACTGGATGCCAACAGCGAGACCTCGCGCCGCGAAGTGGCGATCATGCACCGCATGGAGCGCTGGCGTGAACGGCTGCTGGCCGAAGGCGATGTCGCCCTTGGCGAACTGCTGGACGAGCATCCGGAGGCCGACCGCCAGGCCCTGCGCACACTGGTGCGCAATGCGCTGGCGGAGAAGGCCAAGAACAAGCCGCCGCGCGCCTACCGCGAGATCTACCAGGTATTGCGCGAGCTGATGCTGGTGCCGGTGCTGAGCGCGGCTGCGGAAGTAGGTGGCGATGATGACGATGCTGCTGATGATGTGGATGGCGACGACGAGCAGGATTGATCTGGACTGAGGGGCGTTGCTGCTGGTTTGGTTCTGCAGCGAAAAGCTTCCCCTCATCCGCCCCTTGCGGGGCACCTTCTCCCGCAGGCGGGAGAAGGGATCGCAGAGCTGCAGTTCGAGCTGACTCCGCCAAATTCCAAATGCCAGCCTTCCCTTCTCCCGTTTACGGGAGAAGGTGCCCGGAGGGCGGATGAGGGGCTCTTCAGCCTTAACCGCACCCTCAGGCCTGCGTACCACCCACCGTCAGCCCATCAATCAGCAACGACGGCTGACCAACACCGACCGGCACGCTCTGCCCGTCCTTGCCGCAGATACCCACGCCTTCATCCAGCGCCAGATCGTTGCCGATCATGCGCACCTTCTGCATGGTCTCCGGGCCATTGCCGATCAGCGTCGCGCCCTTCACCGGCGCGGTGATCCTGCCGTCTTCGATCAGGTAGGCCTCGGTCGCCGAGAAGACGTACTTGCCGCTGGTGATGTCGACCTGGCCGCCGCCGAAGTTGACCGCGTACAAACCCTTCTTCACCGAACGGATCATCTCTTCCGGATCATGGTTGCCTGCGCGCATGTAGGTGTTGGTCATGCGTGGCATGGTCATGTGCGCGAAGGATTCACGGCGGCCGTTGCCGGTCGGCGCAACCCCCATCAAACGCGCGTTGAGCGTGTCCTGCATGTAGCCAACCAGGATGCCGTCCTCGATCAGCGTGGTGCACTGGGTCGGGGTGCCTTCGTCATCGATATTGAGCGAACCGCGGCGCCCTTCCAGGGTGCCGTCATCGACAATCGTCACGCCCGGCGAAGCCACACGCTCACCGATACGGCCGGCATAGACGCTGGTGCCCTTGCGGTTGAAATCACCTTCCAGGCCGTGGCCGACCGCTTCGTGCAGCAGCACGCCGGGCCAGCCCGGGCCGAGCACCACCGGCATCACCCCAGCCGGGGCTGGAATGGCTTCCAGATTCACCAACGCCTGGCGCAGCGCTTCGCGGGCGAAGGCTTCCGGGCGCTCACCGGCAAACAGTTCTTCATAGCTGTAGCGGCCACCGCCGCCGGCATAGCCGGACTCGCGGCGACCGTTCTGTTCGACGATGACCTGCACATTCAAACGCACCAGTGGGCGCACGTCGGCAGCAAGCACGCCGTCGCTGCGCGCGATCAGCACCGTGTCGACGCCACCGGACAGGCTCACCATCACCTGCTGTACGCGGCTATCGGCGGCACGCAGGTAGCGATCCAGGCGCTTGAGCACTTCCACCTTGGTCTCGTTGCCGATGCTGTCCACCGGGTCCAGCGCCGGGTACAGCGCGCGACCAGCGCCACGCACCAGCGAGCGCACGTTCTGCTCACCACCCTCGCGGGAGATGGCACGTGCCGACTGTGCAGCGGCCAGCAGGGCTGCCGGCTGGATATCATCCGAGTAGGCAAAGCCGGTCTTTTCTCCAGCAATCGCGCGTACGCCCACGCCCTGCTCGATCGAATGCGCACCGTCCTTGACGATGCCGTCCTCCACGCTCCAGCTCTCGCGGCGCGAATGCTGGAAGTACAGGTCACCGAAATCGATGCCCGGCCCCAGCAAGGTGCCAAAGGTGCGTTCGAGGCGATTGGCGTCCAGTCCTGCAGGCAGCAGCAGGCGGGTTTCGGCGAGCGAGAGTGCGTTGTCGGTCATGACTATCCAGATGGGGGCAGGCCCGCTGCATGCAAGCCTGCACTGATTCAGGGGTTGCTGGCAGCGCCGGGGGTAACTACCGGAGGCGGCAGGCGGGCGGCATCACGGTCCAGCACTTCGACCTTGGGATCTTTCCATGGCCCGGTCACCTTATAGGTCTTGGAGCCGATCTCGCCCAGTGGCTTGCCCAGCACCGCGTTGGCTGCGGCGCCCACTGCCGCGCCTACCGGGCCACCGGCCACCGCACCAACCACCGTGAGCAGATTGCCCGAACGCGGGTTCACATCAATGGTCTGGTTGAACTGCTGGGCCACCAGATCAGCCTGCCCGCGAATGGTGATCTCGGCTGCCGGCGACTCGATGGCAATCTTGTCGGTGCTGGCCTGTCCGTTGCCAAAGCGCATGGCACCTTCGACGTGATTGAACGCCAGGCCCTTGGAGAACAGGTCACGGAAGTCGAACAGCAGGCGCCGCGGCAGCTGCGCCACGCTGAGCAGCCCCAGCACCCGACCGGCGCCGGGTTCCACTTCCAACAGCTGGCCGTTGCGCAGGTTCATGTCCATGCCGCCCTCCAGCGTGGCCAGGTTGAAAGCCATCGGCCCACCCTGCCAACCGGTCTGCAGGTTCACCTTGCCCTGGCCACCGCGCAATTGCCCGGCATAGCCAAGACGCTGCAACAGGTCACCCAGGTCTTCGCTCTGTACCTGCGCCGTGGCCTGGGTTCGGGCCTGCGCGCCCATGCCACGCCACTCACCGTGTACGTCGATGACCTGCTTGGGCGCGCGGATCGCCAGCTCCTGAACCTGCAGGCCGTCACCGGTCGGACGCGTGCGCAGACGGGTCTGGCCAAGCTTGACCGTGGCGAACTGCAGGTCTTCGATATCCAATGCCAACGGCGGGATGTTGGCCGGGTTGATCGGCTCTGCCGGGGTGTCGCTGGATTCGGCCGTCGCCGCCTTTGCCGCCTGCCAATAGACCCGCGAAAGCTGCCCACTCACCGTGCCGCCGTCGGCGGTAGGGACGCGCAGATTGCCGGCCAGGGCTGGGCCATCGAGCTGCACTGCCACAGCGTCGGCACCGGGCCGCAGCTGCAACCGGGTCTGCGCGAAGCGTCCGCCCACCATCAACAGCTGGTCAGCCAATACGTCCACCTGCTTGAGCGCTACACCGCCATCGCCCGCGTCGTTGCCGTCACCACGCGCCAGGCTGATCCACTCCAACGCGTCCAGCGACGGGGTACGGCCGTTGACCACCAGCCCATCGGCCGGCGGCTCGTGATCGACCGTGTCGCTGCCCATCGTGACCTGTACGCCGGTCTTGCCGTTCTGGCTACGCGCAGCCAAGGCCATCAACTTGCCGAAGGATACGTCTATGCGCCCGGCGCCCATCGGCAAAGCCGCCTGCACGGTCGTCGCCAGCGCATCGGCCGCCGGCTTGTTCAACGGTGCCGGCAACTGCAGACGGGTACCCTGCATATCCGAACGCAGGGTCAGCAGGGTCGGTGGGCCGCTGCGTACGCCAGCCTGCTCCTTGGGCAGGCTGACCCCGACCGTCCACGCGGAAGTGCCGTGCACGTAAGGCTTGAGCCAAGCCAACTCAGGCGCACGGTCCAGCAGCTTGCCCGCATCCAGATCCGCACTCAGTTCGGCCTCGAAGGCATGCGCGGGGTCCTTCACCGGCTTGCCAGCGCGCAGCGCCAGCACCCCATCGCGTTCCTGATGGCGCACCTGCAATGCCGGCGCGTCGAAGCCGTCGCTGCTGTACTGGGCCTTGCCGCGCACCCCCTCGAACTGCAGGTCCCAGCGCTTGTCGGCCATGCGCACATCGCGCAGATCGACGTCACCGAGCAGATGTCCGCCACCATCGTGGTGCAGCGGCAGCAGCAGATCGAAATTGACCGCCGCCGGCCCGGCCACGCTCAGGTTGTCCAGGGTGTCGCCATAGCTGGCCTGCAACGGGCTCTGCCGCAGCATGGCCAACAGGCGCGCGCTTTCGTCGACGGTACTGGCCTGCACCACCAGCTTGGATTCGGCGAAGCTGGCGATGCCAGCGCGCAGGTGATCCACCTTGACCCCGGCCAGATCGCCGCGACCCGTCAAATCGAAACCGCCGCCGATGAAGTTGATATCGGCATTGACGTGCTGCATCAGCGGCCAGTCCTGCTGGAAGCGAATCGAACCATCGTCGATATGCCCGCCCGCCTCAAAGCGCCCGTTATTGCCGGTGAACGGCCAGTCGTCCAGGTCGCCGACGGCCAAGCCGGTGCCGCCGCGCAGGGTGCCATCCACCAGTGCCGCATCCAGCCACCCGATCGCTGCGTCACTCATGCTTGAGCGCACCCAGAACTGCTTGGCAGCGGTCATCGGCACATCATCGATCTTGGCCGCCAGGCTGATCCATGGCCGGGTGCCGTCGCCCTGGAACCACAGTCCGCCACGCACGTCGGCAGCATAGTTCTGGCCCTGCACCCGCAAAGCCGGGGTCCCTATCTGCCAACCGGCACCTTCGCGCCAGCCGACCAGATCGCCGGAAAGCTGCAGCTCATGCAGCACCCCGAAGCCGGTCGGCCAATCAAAGCGCACGACATGGTCCGGCTTCAGACCCAGCGAAAACGCCTGTGCATCGCCTTCGAAATGCCCGCGTAGACCAGTGACGCCGGGGCTGCCACCAACCGGCGAAAAACTCGCGTCCAGCAGCTCGCCACTGGCACGCAAGGGGCCATCGGCAGTACCGAGCAGACTGATATCGGCGAACTTCAACGATGGCTTGGACCGATGCAGCCAGTTCCGCAGGCTGGGCTCCAGGCGGTCGCTGAGCGCGAGTACCTGCAGCATCGGACCGGCATCGAGCTGCTTGCCCTGCACCGCATAGTGCTTGCCGCCGGCCAGCAGCAAGCCATCCAGTGACTGGGTGTCGCTGTCGGTGGCGATCCGCAGCCTGGGTGCGTCCAGCCGCCAGCCGCCGTCAATCGCTTTCCAGCGCGCGCGCAGCTGCAGCTTGTTGAAGGCCACACTCGGTGCGGCAGCGCCCTGCAACGGCGCACCAGCAAGCTGCACATCGTCCAGCTCGCCCACGGCGCTGACCGCCACCACGCGGTTGTCCTGCAGCTGCACCCAGCCCTGCAGTTCACCCTTGCCCTGGCGCAGTTGCACCCCGGCAAATTTCAACAAGGAGGACCAGGCACCCAGTTCGGCCGGATCAGCAGAAAACCAGGCCTGACCATCACCGCGTTGGCGCTGGAAATCCAACACCGCGGTGACCGGGGCAGCGGTGGTATCAATCCAGCCCTTGGCGCCTACCCGCAGACGCTCGCCGTCCACGCGCAGACGCAGGTCGATACGCGGGATATGGGTCTGCAGACCAATCGATGGCGCCTGCACCTGCAGCTGACCACCAATCACCTGCAGCTCACCGAGCCTGCGCAGGGCGTCCAGTGGATCGCCGCCCGCGCTGGACTCGGGCAGGCCACGCACCGACCAACGGCCGTCATCAGCCCGTTGCAGCGTCAACGCCAGCCCGCGCAGGCGCAGCTCGGTCAACGGCGCGCCGGGCAGCAGGCCCGAATACACAGCCACCAACACTTCTGCCTGGCCGATGCGCACACCTTCGCCCTGGCCAACACGCAAACCATCGAGCTGCAGCAACGGGCCGCGCCGGGTCCAGCGCGTGTCCAGACGATCGAAAGCAACCGGTTGCCCGGCACGTTCACTCAACCAGGCAGCAACCTTGTCCGGATGCGCCTCCACCATCGGCAGCAGCTGGCTGACGGTGCCCACCAGCAAGGCCACGCACACCAACGCGACCGCCAATGCCATCAAGGCATAGCGACGGAAGCGGCGCAGGCGGTGGCGCAACAGCGTGGTCATCAGCTCACTTCGTGCTTCCGTGCGACGAAGTGAGCTGGCTCAGAGCAGCACCACATCGAACTGCTCCTGCAGGTACTGGTCATCGGCCTGGAAGCGGATGCTCTTGCCGAGGAATTCCTCAAGCTCGGCCACCGCCGCAGATTCTTCGTCGGTGATGCGCGCGACCACCTTGCTCGATGCAATCACCAACAAGCGCGCGGCTTCGAACTGGCGCACGGCACGGGTGATCTCGCGGAAGATCTCGTACGTCACGGTTTCAGCGGTCTTGATGCTGCCGCGGCCGCTGCACTGGGGGCAGGTTTCCGACAGCTGGCGCTCCAGGCTCTCGACGGTGCGCTTGCGGGTCATTTCGACCAGACCCAGCGGCGAGAAGTCGTACACCGTGGTCTTGGCATGGTCGCGGGCAAGCGCTTTCTCCAGCGTGCGCAGCACCTGGCGGCGATGCTCGGCGTCATCCATGTCGATGAAGTCGATGATGATGATGCCGCCCAGGTTGCGCAGCCGCAGCTGCCGCGCCACCGTCTGCGCCGCCTCCAGGTTGGTGCGGAACACGGTCTCTTCCAGGTTGCGCTGGCCGACGAAGGAGCCGGTATTGACGTCGATGGTGGTCATCGCCTCAGTCTGGTCGATGACCAGATAGCCACCGGACTTGAGCGGCACCTGCTTGTTCAGGGCGCGGACGATCTCATCCTCGACGCCGAACATGTCGAAGATCGGACGGTCGCCGGTATACAGTTCCAGCTTCTCGCCCAGCACCGGCATGTACTTGGCGACGAAGGCCTGCAGCTGGCCGAAGGTTTCCTTGGAGTCGACCTTGACCTTGTCCACGTCCTTGCGGATCAGGTCGCGTACCGAGCGCAATGGCAGGCTCAGGTCTTCATAGATGATGCTGCACGGCGGCGCTTCGCGACCACGCCGTTCCACCACCGCCCAGACCCGCGACAGGTAGGAGATATCTTCGGCCAGGGCCTCGGCCGGCTGGCCTTCGGCATTGGTACGCACGATGTAGCCGTAACCACCATGCTGGGCCGAAATCTCGGTGACCAGCGACTTCAAGCGGGCACGCTCGCCCTCATCCTCGATGCGGGCCGAAACCCCGACCATCTTGGACTGCGGCAGCAGCACCAGGTAACGCGAGGGAATGCTGATCTGCGTGGTCAGGCGAGCGCCCTTGGTGCTGATCGGGTCCTTGACCACCTGCACCACCACGTCCTGGCCATCGCGCAACAGCTCCACGATCGGCACCGAGGAAGGCAGCGGCAGGCTGGGCGCGGTTTCGTCGGTATCGGCAGCCACCGGCGCCGGACGCACCACGTCGTTGGCATGCTGGAACGCAGCACGGTCCAGGCCGACCTCGACGAAGGCCGCCTGCATGCCCGGCATCACCCGCTGCACCTTGCCCTTGTAGATATTGCCGACCACACCACGGCGCCAACCGCGCTCGATGTGCAGCTCCTGCAGCATGCCGTTTTCAATCACTGCCACGCGGGTTTCGCGCGGGGTGACGTTGACCAGAATTTCTTCAGACACGTCCTTCATTCCCCCTTGTCCATGGAATCGTCGCCCGCGCCCGCGGCAAATGCCGCCAGCAGCGCGGCGGTCTGTTGCAACGGCAGCCCCATCACCCCGGAGTAGCTGCCGGCCAAATGACTGATGAAACGCTCCGCCCCGCCCTGGATGGCGTAACCGCCCGCCTTGCCCATCGGCTCGCCAGTGGCGACGTAGGCCTGGATCTGCGCTGCACTCATCGGCGCAAAGCTCACTTCCGAGACGACCGTCTCCAACGCATGCCGCCCGGCCGCCGCCAGGGCCACCACGGTGATCACCCGGTGCGTGCGCCCGGCCAGCGAGGCCAGCATGGCTGCCGCATCGTCGGCATCGGCCGGCTTGCCATAGACCCGGTCATCCAGCACAACCTCGGTATCGGAGCCCAGCACCACCGCCTGCGGGTCGTCAGCGACCAGTGCCAGCCCTGCCCGGGCCTTGTCCAGCGCAACCCGGCGCACATAGGCCACGGCCGCCTCGCCCGGCGCACGCTGCTCCGGCACCTCCAGATCGAGGGCGCGGAAGGGCAGATCAAGGCGGGACAGCAGTTCGTTGCGACGGGGGGAGCGGGAGGCGAGATAAAGCATCGGGAAAGCATAACCTGCGCCAGCAACCTGAATGATGAGCATTGCTGGCAAAGTGACCGCGACCCCATCATGGCTCACCACCCGTTCATCGCCTTGTGTTCATTTTCACGATCCAGCCAAGGAGGATCACCATGCGCCGTACCGCCCTCGCCCCACTGCTGCTGTCCCTGTCTCTTGCTCTTGGAGTCTCGATGACCGCCAATGCCCAAACCGTCCCGGCCGTGGTTGCCAGCGACGCGACCTTGTTGAACGTTTCCGCCCAGGCCGAAGCCCACCGCGTGCCGGACGTGGCCACACTGTCTGCCGGGGTGGTCACCCAGGCCGCCGATGGCAACGCCGCCATGCGCGACAACGCCGTGCAGATGGACAAGGTGATGGCGGCGATCAAGGCTGCCGGCATTGCCGAGCGCGACATCCAGACCAGCGGCATCAACCTCAGCCCGCAGTACCGCTACGCCGAGAACGAAGCGCCGAAGATTACCGGCTACCAGGCCAGCAACACCGTCAGCCTGAAGGTGCGCGACATCAGCAAGCTGGGCAAGGTGCTGGACAGCCTGGCCGCACAGGGCGCAAACCAGATCAACGGCCCCAGCTTCGAGATCGACCAGCCGGAACCGGTCTATGACGAGGCCCGCCTGGCCGCGCTGAAGAAGGCCCAGGCCCGCGCCGAAACCTATGCCAAGTCACTGGGCCTGCGCGTGCGCCGCATCGTCAGCATTTCCGAAGGCAGCCAGGGCGGCTTCCGACCGATGCCGATGATGGCCATGGCCGCCGGCCGCGCCAACAAGATGGAAATGGATACCGCGGTGTCACCGGGCGAAACCACCGTCTCGGTTAACCTGGACGTGGTATTCGAACTGGGCCGCTGAGCAACGCGGCCACTGCAATCGAAACGGCGCCTACGGGCGCCGTTTTGTTCTGGCCACTTATCCTGCTGGCGTGGCCTGCATTCGCTTGTGGGAGCGACGTAAGCCGAGAAGCTGACACTGCTGGGCCCATCGACGGCTGTGCAACCCGATGGTGCCCCTGCTTCGCGGCTTACGCCGCTCCCACAAATGCCGGCCTTTGCTTCCCCTCAAGCTGTCCGCCAGCTGACCAGAAACAAGCACCCCGCTTGCCGAATGCCTGAATAAAGGGCGCACTGCAGTTACGGGACGCAGTCGAGCAACCCCGTCCCGTGTCATCGCGCGTTGTTCTCTGTCACACGCCCACGCATGGAGGTGGTACATGGTCCGCACGCAACAACGCAGTCCGTCCCTGCACGTAGAACCCTCGCGCATCCTTGCCTACAGCACGGCCCTGGCCCTGCACGCATTTGCCCTGGGCTTGCTGTTGATTCCACTGTCACAGGTACCGATCCACAACGAAGCGGTGCGTGAGCGTTGGCTGGTCCCCGACGCCAAACCCATCGTCCCCAACCCGCCGACACCGCCGGTCGATGTACCGGTCACCCGCACGCCGTCACCGCCGCGGCAACCGGCGCTGGCAATACCGGTGGACAGCACACCAATGCCGATCTTCGCGACCGAGGCAGTCGTCAGCGCACCGGTGGATGTTGCGCCTGCCGTCGACACCACCCCGTCCATCGATCCAATCGGCCCCTCCACACCGCTGCAAGGCGTGCAGCTGCGTTACCTCAATGCTCCAGCGCCGGGCTATCCGCGTGATGCCCTGCTCGCCGGTGCACAGGGCACGGTGACGCTGCGGGTCCTGGTGGATGTGGACGGCTCCCCGCTGGAAGTCAGCGTCGAGCACAGCAGCGGCAACCGCAGCCTCGACACCGCCGCGCGCAACCAGGTACTGCGTCGCTGGAAGTTCCAACCGGCGACCGATGGCGGTCGACCGGTGCAGGCGTATGGCTTGATTCCAGTCGACTTCAAACTCGGCTGAACAGGGCTGATGCCCACTTACGGCAGCGCTTTCTAAACGCTGCCGTAAGAGCTTGAAATCCGGCCTCGGCTATTAACGCTTATTTCACTGCCTCGTCACTCATGGAAAACCTAGATTCGCGGCCGTCGATGTTCTTTGGCCGCGTATTGGCGGCCTCCTTGCCGCTGTTCCCAGGAGAGAGACTGTGAAACATCTGACCTACCCGCGCAGCAATCGTCTTAGCGACGCAATCACTGGCAACCTTGCCCTCCTGCTTCTCGTTCCACTGACTTTGGCAGCGGGCGCACCGCTGGCCATGGCACAGGAACAACAGGCCACCAACCTGGACCGGGTCACTGTCACCGGCTCCAACATCCCACGCGCAACCACCGAAACCGCCTCGCCGGTACAGGTCATCACCCGGCAGGAAATCGACCGCACCGGCAAGGCCACCATCGCCGAATACCTGCAGACCCTGACCAGCGACGGCGCCGGCTCCATCCCCAAGAGCTTCGGCACCGGCTTCGCCGGGGGCGGTTCCGGCATTTCGCTGCGCGGCCTCGGTGCAGCTTCAACCCTGGTCCTGCTCAACGGTCGGCGCATGGCGCCTTACGGTCTGGCCGATGACGGCCAGAAGGTGTTCACCGATCTCAGCGTCATCCCGATGGATGCGGTCGAGCGCGTGGAAGTACTGAAGGATGGTGCATCGGCCATCTACGGTTCCGACGCCATCGCCGGCGTAGTCAACATCATCCTGCGCCGCGACTTCACCGGCGCCATGCTCAAGGCCTCCTACGGCACTTCTGGCGACAGTGATGGCAACGCGCGCAAGGCATCACTGACCGCCGGCGTGGGCGACTTGGATACCGATGGCTTCAACGCCTTCGTCAGCATCGACCTCAGCAAGACCGACGACATCCGCATCTCCGACCGCCGCAACCGCAAGTGGATCGGCAATGGCGACCTGAGCCCGTATGGTTTTGATCGTGTTGCTGGTGGCCAGTTCTTCCCGCTCAACGGCGCCATCACCTCCAACGGTACCGTCGCCGGCAATTCGCCAGTCGGCAGCATCCGCGACCCGGCAACCGGCCTCTATCAGTCATTACCTGGCTGCTCGCAGTTCTCCAGTATCAGCCCCGCCGATGCCGGCGGTGGTTGCCTGTGGCAGACCCAGGACTTCCGCAGCCTGAGCCCGAGCGAAGAGTTCGGCAACCTGTTCGCACGCGGCACCTTCGTGTTGTCCGACAACTTCGAGATGTATGGCGAGTTCGGCTACTCGAAGAAGAAGAACGTGTTCTACAACACCCCCAGCGGCGTCTCCGGCTCTTGGGGCTACCCGGGTGGCCCGGTCAATGCCAGCAGCGGCCCCGGCGCCACGGTGCTGGGCGCTGACCACCCCGACAACCCCTTGGGCGTCGACGCGCGCCTGCGCTACGCCGCCTTTGATGTTGGCCCGCGCGTCACCACCAACACCAACGAGTTCACCCGCTTCCTGGTTGGCGTGAAGGGCACTGCTGCTGACTGGGATATCGATACCGCCTACCTGCACTCTGCAACCCAGCTGGTCAACGAGCGCAAAGGTTTCCTGCGTTACAGCCATGTGCGCACCGCGCTGACCGACCCGAACAGTCCGGTGGGCTGGTGGCGTATCGGCGCCAACGCCGGACAGAACTCGCAGGCGCTTTACGACTACATTTCGCCAACCATCCACGCCAACGCCTCCACCACGCTGGACATGATCGACTTCAAGGCCTCGCGCAGCCTCGCCGACCTGGCCGGCGGCCCGCTGGGCTTTGCAATCGGCGCCGAGTACCGCCGCCAGAAAGCCAACCTCGACCCGCAGAGCTACACCGACCTGGGCGACATCATCGGCCTCGGCTATTCGGCCTACAAGGGCACTCAGGAAGTTGGCGTGCTCTATACGGAAATGGTCGCCCCGGTACTGGACTCGCTGGAACTGTCCGGCGCCCTCCGCGTCGACAAGTACAAGGGCGGCGAAACCGCCACCACGCCGAAAGTTGGTTTGAAATGGACGCCTGCGGAATGGATCGCCCTGCGTGCCACCTATGCCGAAGGCTTCCGTGCGCCCGGCCCGGCTGAAGCCGGTGATGGCGGCCTGGCCGCCTTCAGCACAGCGCGCGATCCGGTACGCTGCCCGGGCGGCACCCCTGCACCTGGAGCCACCGCGGCGGATTGCGCGGTCAGCCTCGCCATCATCACCTCGGCCAACCCCGACCTGAAACCAGAGAAGTCGAAGAGCTATACCGTCGGCCTGGTACTGGACCCGACCTCCAGCACGACGATGACCTTCGACGCCTGGCAGATCAAACGCACCAACGAGATCAACCAGGGCGATACCGACCTGGCCCTGGCCGCTGGTCGCGGCATCCGCTCGGACAATGACCTCACCGGCATTCCCAACAGCGGCAGCCTACTGGCGGTGAGCGTGGACTACATCAACTCGGCCTCAACCACCATCCGCGGTTTCGACTTCGACATCCGCCAGCGGGTGGCGCTGGGCAACTACGGCAAGCTGCTGATGGATCTGCAGTGGACCCGCATCAACTCGTTCGAGCGCGATGACGGCACCGGCACCGTGTACCAGTACGCAGGCACGCACGGTAATTGCGATGTCACCAACTGCATCGGCACCCCGAAAGACCGCCTCAACTTCGGCCTGACCTGGGACATGGACCGCTTCAGCATCAGCAGCATCGCAAACTACATCGGCAGCATGGACAACGTCGCCTTTGAAGGTGACAGCTGCGCCAATCACTTCACCGATGGCTCCGATGCACCACGTGGCTGCAAGCTGCGTTCGTTCTACACCATCGACCTGTCCGGTCGCTGGCGCGCCACCGATGCGTTCGAGATCTTCGGTTCGGTACAGAACCTCACCGATCGCATCGCACCGCTGGACCCGCTGACCTACGGTGCGGTCAACTACAACCCGCTGCATTACAGCGGTGCCGTTGGCCGTTACTACACGATTGGCGCCAAGTACACGTTCAATTGATATACGTCGCCCCGGCGTGAACCGCGCCGGGGCAACCTGGACCGTACCGAAGAAAAGCCGCGATCACTCGCGGCTTTTCTTTGCCCGCTGCGCACGGAAGAGCCGGCAACCGTTCCTGTTTCAACGATCAGCACGCCCAGCCATGCCTTGAAAGCTGTACCACCGCGATGCTGCTGCGGATGATGGCAAACTGCCGCTTCTACACCGTGCAGTAGCGACCGATGCCTTCGCCACCACCATCCAATGCGGCATTCCTGCAGGCGGCCAGGCATTTTCTTGTTGCCTCGAATGCGATAGCAACCGAACAAGCCTTCGCCCCCGTAGTGCAGGCGTCAACCACAATGCCATTGAGCAGCCTGGATGCACTGGAGAAACAGGTTCGTCATGAGCTTGGGCAGCATGCGCAGCAAACACGCACGTGGTGGCGGCCGCGGACGCGCACGCAGCGGCACCTGACCTGGTTGGATCTATGCAACGCCGATGGCTATGTGCGCGAACGGACGTTACGTTGCCTGCAAGCAGCACCCAGCGCACTTTTTCTGGCCCTGGCACTTCGTCGACTGAATGACTGGGTCCCCGAAGTACGCACCGCCGCACGCGAACACCTCCCTCGAATCGCAGCCGCATCAGCACCGCAGGACGTCACACAGGCGCTATGGGCCGTGCTGCCCACCCTGGACTCATGGGGCAGGTTCGGCGCCGCCGAACGGAAAACCCTCGAAGAACTGACCGCATCGGAGTCGGTTTCCCGCGGCCTGCTCGAACGAATCCTTGATGCTCCCGCCGGACCTGTCACGTCGATCCTGGTACAGGTCACACGCACGCCCCTCATCGACACATGGCTGAAAACCGTCGCCCACAACGCAATTCAACCCGCAGTGCGGGCCAGATCGTTCCGCTTCCTGATGGAGGGACGCGCAACCTGGGTTGCAGGCCGCACCTGGACCTGGACTGACCTGAAGTGGTGCAAAGGCAAATTCGAACCGGTGACCGGCGAACGCCGGTTGGAAGTGACCTATCCCTTGCAGGAACTGCTGGAGGCGGCGCTGCGCGATGCCTCACCCAGCGTCCGCTGCATTGCCGCGGAGATGCTGATCAGACAGCCTGCCGCCGTTGGCACGCAGGCAGCTGTGCTCGCTGCAACACTGGCATCGGACCGATCACCCCATCTTGCTGCACGCGGGCGTTTTGCGATGGCAAGGCTGTCAGAAGCAGGCGCCAGTACTTAGGTCATAGCGGGCAGTCACCGCACCGATTGGATTGGCCAATCGCCGACAAAAAAAGACCCGCATCTCGCGATGCGGGTCTTCAATCAAATCTTGGCGCCCGAAGTTGGACTCGAACCAACGACCCCCTGATTAACAGTCAAGTGCTCTAACCGGCTGAGCTATTCGGGCGGGGAGGCGCATTCTATACGTTAATTACGCGCGATGGTAGGGGTGATTGGCCAGCATCGCCGCTGCGCGATACAACTGCTCGGCCACGACCAGCCGAACCAGCATATGCGGCAAAGTCAGCGGGCCTATCGACCACTTCTCGTCGGCCACCGCGGACACTTCCGCTGCGTGCCCTTCCGGGCCACCAATCAGGAACGCCAGGTCGCGTCCCTGCGTACGCCAGTGTTCCAACCGCTGCGCCAACTGCTCGGAGCTGAGCTGGCGACCTGGTACGTCCAGCGCCACCACATACGGATTCTTGGGCAGCGCGGCCAATACCCGCTTGCCCTCGTCCTCGATCGCGCGCTTGGGATCGCGCCCCTTGCCGCGCAGGCCCGGTTCGATTTCGACCAGCTCCAGCGGCAACCAATGCGACAGCCGCTTCTGGTACTCGGCAAACCCCTGCGCAACCCATGACGGCGCGCGTTCGCCGGTGGCGATCAATCTGGCTTTCATGCGCGGCCTCCTGGCAACCTGTACAAATGAAGACGGCGCCCTGCGGCGCCGTCACGGAAGCTGCGGCCGTCGGGCTCAGCCAGCATCCTGCTCGTCTTCGTCGTCGTAGGCCGAGCGCGGCTGGTCGCCGACGGTCCACAGACGCTCAAGCGCATACAGTTCGCGCACGCGCGGCAGCATGACGTGGACGATGACATCGCCCAGGTCGACCAGGACCCACTCGGCTTCGCGCTCACCTTCCACACCCAGCGGCATCACGCCCAGGTTCTTGGCAAAGCGCACCACTTCCTCGCCGATCGACTTGACGTGGCGGGTAGAGGTACCGGAGACCACCACCATGTAATCAGCCACGCTGGACTTGCCACGCACATCGAGCTCGACGGCATCCCGGGCCTTGATCTCCTCAAGGGCGGAGTGAACGGACGCCAGCAGGGCCGGGACGGAGGGTGCCGGGCTGGGCATTTGGGTCTTGATGACTTGGGCTTCGGTGGTCAAAGCAGCAGAACTCGATGAATTAAGGGGACGATTATAGAGAACATGCCCGCTGCCGGCATTCACACCGGCGCGGCACTGCCATACAGGCCTTGCGCAAGGATGTACCCGGCCACCGCCGAAGGCAACAGATCCCGCCATGACCCACCACTGGCGATGGCGGCCCGTACCTCGGTGGCCGACTCGGCATGCAGCGGCTGGCGCAGCCGCCAGACGGCCCCTGCCGGGCTGGTGGTCAGGCATTCGGCCGAACTGACCCAGGCGCCCTTCAGCCGTTGCGCAAGTTCCGCTGGCAGATCGCCATCCAGGCCACTGCCTGGGCGTTCAGCAACCACGATATGCGCCAGATCGAGCAGATGCTCCCATTGGTGCCAGCTTGGCAGGCCGAGCAGACTGTCAGCGCCCATCAGCATGGCCAAAGGGCGCTGCGGGCCGATCTGGGCGCGGATGTCACGCAGGGTATCAATGGTCCACGACGGCACGCCGGGCTGCTGCTGGGCACGCAGCAGTTCGCGGGTATCCAACAGCAGGTTGGGCTCGTCGGCAACCGCCAGTGCCAGCATGTGCGCACGCTGGGCAGCATTGGCACCAGGCGGCGCACGGTGCGGCGGATCGGCGGCCGGCATCAGGTGCACCGGCACCCGCAGCTCGGCTGCCGCACAGCGCGCGATGGCCAGATGGCCGTTATGAACAGGATCGAAGGTGCCGCCATACAGCAGCCACAGGCTGCCTTCGGCAGTAACTGCCGGCGACGGCCAGGCAACGCTCATTCAGCGCACGCCACGGACGAGCAGACGCACCGCACGAGCTTCGGCCAGTGCAACCAGCAGTCGCTCGAGGGCAAGCCATGGATCGCCCTCGGCCCGCCCCTTGGCCATCCGATCCACCTGCGAGGCCTCGGCGACAAAGCGCTCCCAGCGACGCGGGTCGGGATGACGCTGCAGCGCGCGCTTGAACGGCGCCTGGCGCGATTCCCAGATGCCCTTGGATTTCATTTCCGCGGCCAGATTGCCGCCACTGGCCTGCACCCGGGCCAGCCCGGCGGTGATCAGCAGTTCGCGGATCAGGATCGGCATCAATGCAGCCACCGCCTCACCCTCGGCACGCAAGCCCGCCACCATCCGCAGCACGGCTTGCGCCTGCCCGGAGAATGCCGCCTCGCTCAACCTGAAGACGTCGTAGCGCGCAGCATCGGCAACCAGCGACTCCATCCTGGCAACATCCAGCGGCTGGCCATCGGCCAGCAGCGCCAGCTTGTCGATCTCCTGCGCGGCAGCGAGGAGATTGCCTTCAACGCGTTCGCTCAAGCGCTGCACGGCGCCGGGATCAGCGCGCAGGCCCTTGCTGCGCAGGCGTCGCTCGATCCAATCTGCCAGCTCGTGCGGCTTGATCGCCCAGGCCACCGACAGCACGCCAACCTTGTTGACAGCCTCGGCCCATTTACCCTGGTGCGCCTTGCTCCACTCACCGGCGGTGATCAGCAGCACCACATCCGGCGCCGGCCGCGCGCAGAAGTCGCTGATGACCTCAGCCCCTTCCTTGCCCGGCTTGCCGTTGGGCAGGCGCACTTCGACCAGACGGCGCGCACTGAACAGGCTGGGCGCGTTGAAACTGGAGGCCAACTGTCCCCAATCAAAATCGCGACCGTCAGCGTCAAATACTTCGCGCTCGCCAATACCATCGGCGCGCGCCTTGGCGCGCCCCGCATCGGCAGCCTCGATTACCCGCAACAGCTCGGGGCCGGCGATCAGATACGCCGGCGCCA
>NZ_JASCOR010000073.1 GCF_029959445.1 Stenotrophomonas sp. PS02298
ATCTCCGTCCAGCGCGGGCGGCTGAGTGGGATTTGGCTAGGGCTTCTGCTTTGGCTTCTGCTTTGGCTTTGGCTTCTGCTTTGGCTTCTGCTTTGGCTTTGGCTTTGGCTTTGGCTTTGGCTGTCCCTTCTCCCGCCTGCGGGAGAAGGTGCCCGAAGGGCGGATGAGGGGGCTTGTGACTTTACCTAGCTAGAAGCTTCCCCTCACCCCAACTCCTCTCCCGCAAGCGGGAGAGGGGCTTGAGCAAGAGCCAAATCAATACGGGCGCCTTCCGGCGCCCGCATCAGAACATCAACCCTGCAACGCGCTCCAGCGCGCACTGAGCTCTTCCAGTCGCAGATCCGCGGCAGCGCCGGGCGACACGCGCGCCGCCAGGCTGCCTTCGGGGGTACGCCCCTGCCCCGCGGTATCCGATGCCGCCGCTGCTGCCTTATAGGCATCACGGAACGGCACACCCGCCACCGCGGCTTCCACCGCAACGTCGGTCGCATACATGCCCGAATCAATCGCTGCGCGGATGTTGTCATCACGCCAATCCAGATTCGACAGCAAGGCCGGCAGCAGTTCCAGCGCGGCAAGTCCGCGGCCAAAGCCGTGCACGATTGCGCCCTTGGAGTTCTGCAGGTCGCGCTGGTAACCGGATGGCAGCGACAGCAGCTGCTCGATCTCAGTGCGCGCGGCAGCGATGCTGGCATGGGTGGCGCGCATCAACTCGATCACGTCAGGGTTGCGCTTGTTCGGCATGATCGAGCTGCCAGTGGTGTACTGCGCCGGCAACGCGACGAAAGCGAACTCGCCCGTGGTGAACAGCGACAGATCCCAAGCGATACGACGCAGGTCCAGCGTCGCCCCGCCCAGGGCTTCCAATGCGGCCAGTTCGAACTTGCCGCGCGAGAGCTGCGCGTAGATCGGACTGATCTGCATGCGCGAGAAACCCAGCGCCGCCGTGGTGTGCTCGCGGTCAAGCGGCAGGTTAACGCCGTAACCGGCAGCCGTACCCAGCGGATTGGTGTCGATCAGCGCACGGGTGTCGCGGGCACGGATGGCATTGTCGATGAAGGCCTCGGCCCAGCCAGCCCACCACATGCCAGCAGAGGAAACCACGGCGCGCTGGATATGCGTGTAACCCGGCAAGGGCTGCAGCTGTTCGGCAGCGGCGCGGTCCAGCGCGACCTTCGCAACTTCGGTGCTGATCTGCGCAACACGCTCGAGCTTGTCCTTCAGCCACAACCGGGTAGCGACCAGGATCTGGTCGTTGCGGCTGCGGCCGGTGTGGATCTTGCGGCCGGCATCGCCCACGCGCTCGGTCAGGCGCGCTTCGATGGCCGAATGGCAATCCTCGTACTGCTCGTCCAGCACGAAGGCACCACTGCGGAAATCCTCGGCCAGGATCGCCAGCTCACGCTTCAGCGCAGCCAACTCGTCGGCACTGAGGATGCCGATGTGCTGCAGGCCTTCGGCATGCGCGGTGCTGGCCTGGATGTCGTGCAGGAAAAACTCGCGGTCCAGGATGACATCGTCACCGGCCAGGAAGGTCTGGATCTTCGCATCCACCGCAACGCCGGGTTTCTGCCAAAGCAAATTAGTCATGTCGATCTCTCTAAATGCAGCCATGTAGGAGCGGCATAGGCCGCGAAGCTGGCAACCTCCCAGCCACCGCTACCCACCAGAATCAGTACGGAACCGCCATCAGCTCATCCAGCCCCAACGCCCGGTTGAGGTTCTGCAATGCCTGCGTGGCCGCACCCTTGAGCAGGTTGTCGATGGTCGCTACCACCACCACGCGCTTGTTGCCCGGCGCCATGGTGAAGCCACCAATCTGCACGCCGTGCTTGCCGGCAATGCGACTGACCCACGGCGCCTCATCCACCACTTCAACCAGCGGCTCGTTGGCGTAGCGCTGCTGGTACAGCGCCATCACTTCCTCGCGACTGCGCGGCTGCTGCAGCCACAGGTTGACGGTCATGGTGATGCCGCGGAAATGCGGCGCGACATGCGGCATGAACTCGACCGGTACGCCGAGCTGGCCCGACACCTCGCGCTCGTGCACGTGGTTGGTCAGCGCATACGGCATCAGGTTGTCACGCAGCAGTTCGGGGTCGTTCTTGTCCGACGGCGTGGTGCCGGCACCGGACCAACCGGAAACGCCGAAACAGGTCGGTGGACCGGCCAGCTGGCTCAGCAGTGGCGCGATCGCCAGCTGCATCGCGGTGGCGTAGCAGCCCGGGTTGCTGATCCGCTTCTGCCCGGCATAGCGGGCGCGGGTCAATTCCGGCAGACCGTAGTACCAACTGTTGTCAAAACGATAGTCCGCTGACAGATCAACGATCACCGTATCCGGCGCGTCTGCATCCAGCGCGGCCACAAACGGTTCGCCCTTGCCGTTGGGCAATGCCAGCACCACCGCGTCCACACCCTTGGCGGCAACCGCGTCCGGACCAAGGCTTTCGTAGCGCAACTCGCCCTTGTAGTCCTCGTTATGGTCGGCCACGCGCTGCCCATCGAGCTCGCGAGAGGACACGAAGGCCAGCTCGATACGCGGGTGTGCGGCCAGCAGGCGGATCAACTCGGCGCCGGTGTAACCGCGCGCGCCAACAATGCCTACCGAGAATTTCTTGTCAGTCATGAATGCGAATCCAGAAGGAATTGCAGGTGGGCTTTCACCGCCGGCCACTCCGTGTCGATGATGGAGAACACCACGGTATCGCGGCGCGACCCATCGATGTGACGCTTGTGGCTGCGCAGCACGCCATCCTGCTTCGCGCCGAGGCGGGCGATGGCGGTGCGCGAGGCATGGTTGAACCAGCTGGTCTCGAAGCCAACGCTGATGCAACCGAGGGTTTCGAAGGCGTGAAGCAACAACAGCAGCTTGGCTTCGGTATTCAGTCCGCTGCGCTGCACGCGCGGGTGGTACCAGGTGTAGCCGATGTTCAAGCGCGGCACATCGGCCTCCAGCGCGTAGAAGCGGGTGCTGCCAACCACCTCGCCGCTGGCATCGCGAACCACGAACGCCAGCACCCTGCCCTGCGACTGCGCTTCCAACGCAGCAACGACGTAGTGACCGGCGTGCTCGGGGGTCGGCACATTGGTGTACCAGCAGCGCGACAACTCGCCTTCACCCAAGGCGCGCTGCAGCGCCGGCACATGCGCAAGCTGCAACGGCTCCAGGGTCACATGCCGCCCCTTCAGGATGGGCACCTGACCCCAGTGTCCGGCGGCGGCCAGATCCATGTTCATCCCTGCAGGCTCGGCTTGCGCTCGCCGCAGTGCGCGACGTAGCCCTTGATGCTGTCGAAGTCATTGGCGCCGAACCAGAACACCTTCCAGTGATCGAGCTTGTAGCAGCCGTCCGACTCGGAATAGTAGAAATGATTGACTGGATTGCCGTTACGCGAGCGCCAGAACAGCTGCGGGGTTTCCTCCAGCATCACATTCCACACCGCGCGCCCCAGGCCTTCGCCCTGCGCGTCATCGAGCACGGCAAACTTGTCCAGGTACACACCCTCGGCCTCATCGGTCAGCACCACCGCAGTGCGATAGTTCTCGCTGACGTAGGCGCGCAGCAGCTTGGTTTTCTCGAAGTAATCAGGCACCAGGGTGCGGCCGAAGCTCGACTCGATCAGCGACTTCAGGCGTGCGGTGTCCAGCTGGTCCCACGACGTCGCCTTCAGCACCTTTTCACCACGGCGTACCAGCGTGCCGGAACCCTTGTGGGTGAACAGCTCCTTGGCCAGGTCGGCCGGGCGCGTGATCGATACCGAGGACTCTTCCGGCAAACGATCCAGCAGGTCCTTGATCTGCTCGATCTTGACCCGCATGCCGCCGTGGATCCACGGCTGCTGCATCAGTTGGTCGTATTCGGTGGACAGGTTGATCGAATCGATCAGCTTGCCTTCCTCGTCGAGCAGGCCGCCGGTACCGGTCAGGAAGATGATCTTGTACGGCTGCAGTTCCTGCACCAGCTCATTGGCGGCGAAGTCGGCGTTGACGTTGAGGATCTGCCCGCTCGGGGTTTCGCCCAGGCTGGTGATCACCGGGATCGAGCCGGCGCGCAGGCTGGCCTCGATCGGCGCCAGGTTTACCTTCTTCACCTCACCAACCAGGCCGTAGGTATCCACGTCCAGGTACTCCGCCTCGAACACACCACCGGTGATCGAGGTGGCGCGCGCACCGTTCTGCTGCAGCGCTTCGACCAGCTTGAGGTTGGACTGCTGGAACACCTTGCGCACGATCGCCAGTGCCTCGGGCGAGGTCACGCGCAGGCCATCGACGGTCTTCTTCTCGATGCCTGCGGCCGACAGCTCGGCATCCAGCTGCGGACCAGCGCCGTGCAGCACGATCGGGGTCAGGCCGACTTCCTGCAGGAACGACAACGACGAAGTCAGCGCTTCCAGATCGTCGCGCAGCACGGCGCCACCGACCTTCACCACGGCAAAGCGCTTGGCATCAAGCTGCGAGAAGCGCTTGAGGTACTGGCTGATTTCCTTCGCGCTGGCCATGCTCGAAAGCAGGCGGACGATGGTCTGGCGGGTCTGGCGGTGCGGCTGCATGGCTGGGGACATTGCTTGTATCTACATGGCGACCTTGAGGGTCGCGGAAAGGAGCCGGCGGCAAGCCGCCGGGCCACGGGCGGCTCAGGCGCCGCGTTGCAGGATGTGCAGCACCGATTCGGCGTAGCGCTGCAACTGCTCCAGCGTGACGAACTCATCGGCGGTGTGGGCCTGGGCGATATCGCCAGGGCCGTACACCATGGTTGTGTAGCCACCGGCCGAGAACAGCGAAGCCTCGGTCCAGAAATCCACGGCATTGCCGATCGGCAGGCCAAGCTCGTCGGCGATGTCGCGCGCGGCAAGGCGACGTTCCTCGGCGCGGGCGATATCACCGGATGGCAGGCTCGGGCCACGGAAGGTTTCTTCAAAATGCGCGGCCTGCGGCTCGGCGAAGCCGGCAAAGGTGCCGAGCAGCGCGTCGATATCCATCGACGGCAACGGCCGGAAGCCAAAGCGCAGCTCGGCCTCGGGCGCGATCATGTTGGCCTTGATACCGCCTTCGACGCGGCCAATGTTGAAGCGCAGGCCGGTCAGGCCGCCAAAGCGCGCATGCGCCAGCGACTCGACATGCTCCAGCGCCTTGCCGCCCCAACGCATCGCCTGGTGCAAGGCACTGGCGGACGGGTCCTGCTTGCCCGAGGCGTGGCCGGCGCGGCCCTGGAACTTCATCAGCACCGAGCTGATGCCACGGTGCGCGAGTACCGCCTCGCTCATCGTCGGTTCGGCGACGATCACCGCTTCATAGGCGATGCTCCGCGCCAGGAAGGCAGCGATGCACCGCGGATCATTGGCTTCTTCGTCACTGGAGAACAGGAAGGCAGCATCACCATCGGTCAGGTTGGCGGCGGCCACCAGCGCCGCGGCAGCGCCCTTGATGTCGCAGACGCCAAGGCCGACAACACGGTCATCGAGGCGACGCATAACGTGCGGATCAGCCGACCAGTGCGGGGAGTCCGGCACGGTGTCCAGATGCACGTTGAACAGGTATTTCGGCGTGCCACGCACCGCGTAGAAGCTGACCGCACCGGCACCGTGGTCGATCACCTCGACATTGAAGCCCGGCAGGTTGTCGCGCAGGTAATCAAAGATGCCACCGGTGGTGATGGCACGCGGCGGATTGCGGGTGTCGTAGGACACCAGCTTTTCCAGGTGATCTAGGGTGGATTGGAGCAGCTTGGTCATGGTGGGCAGCAGGTCTCACAGCAATGATCGGAGGGCGTCCCTTCTCCCGCTTGCGGGGGAAGGTGCCCGAAGGGCGGATGGGGGGAGCTTTTGATTTGCCGGCTTTGCTTTGAGAGCAATACCAAAAGCAGAAGCAAAAGCTGCCCTCACCCCAACCCCTCTCCCGCATGCGGGAGAGGGGCTTCAAGCGGCGAACGTCGTGCGCTTAGCGATTCACCTGCGCGTACAACGTGGAGCTCATGCCGAACAGCTTGATGAAGCCTTCAGCTTCTTCCACGCCCCAGTCGGCCGACTGCGCATAGGTCGCGCCCTTGGCGTTGAGGATGTGCTCCGAACGCACCGCCACCGCATCAACGCGGCCGCCGCGGGTTTCCAGCACCACTTCGCCGGTTACCTTGGCCTGCGAGGCCTTCAGGAAAGCTTCGATGTCGGTCTTGAGCGGGTCGTGGTAGAAGCCTTCGTACACCAGCTCCACCCACTTGCGTGCGACTTCCGGCTTGAAGCGGTTCTGCTGCTTGGTCAGCACGGTGTCTTCCAGCGCGCGGTGCGCGGCCAGCAGCGAGACCAGGCCCGGGGCTTCGAACACGATGCGGCCCTTCAGGCCGATCACGGTGTCGCCGGTGTACACGCCACGGCCGACGCCGTACTGCGCGAACAGCTTGTTGAGCTTGGCCAGGATCTGCTCACCCGGCAGTTCCTTGCCGTCCAGGGCAACCGCTTCGCCTTCGACGAACTTCAGGGTCACGGTCAGCGGCTCGATCGGCCAGGCGCTGCGCGGTGCGCACCAGCCGCGGGCGCCTTCGCCCGGCGCTTCCCACTTGTCGATCTCGCCGCCGGACATGGTCAGGCCCAGCAGGTTCTCGTTGATGGTGTAGGCCTGCTGCTTGGCGCGCACGCCGAAGCCACGCGCTTCCAGGTACTTCTGCTCGTAGGCGCGGGTCTGGGTGTGTTCCTTCTGGATTTCACGGATCGGCGCGACGATCTGGTAATCGCCCAATGCCTTCACCGCCAGGTCGAAACGCACCTGATCGTTGCCCATGCCGGTGCAGCCGTGGGCGATGATGTTGGTGCCCAGCTCGGCGGCGCGCTTGAGCGCGGCATCGACGATCAGGTAACGGTCGGAGACCAGCAGCGGGTACTGACCCTGGTAGCCTTCGCCTGCCCACACGAACGGCTTGACGAAGCCATTCCAGATGGCCGGGCCGCCATCGACGGTGACGTGGCTGGTGACACCCAGCTCGGCCGCACGCTTTTCGATGAAGTCACGTTCGTCGGCATCCACGCCGCCGGTGTCGGCGAACACGGTGTGCACGTTGTAGCCGCGCTCCTGCAGGTAAGGCACGCAGAAGCTGGTGTCGAGGCCGCCGGAGAAGGCGAGGACGATGTCTTTGCTCATGGGGAAGGAATCTCTGCTGTGGTTTTTGAGCCCCTCCCCCGCCGGGAGAGGGGTTGGGGAGGGGGTTGGCGTATAAGAGGATGCATCTGGAGCGAGGAGCGTTACCCTCACCCCAACCCCTCTCCTTGAGGGAGAGGGGCTAAAGCATTACTTGCCGATCACTGCCGCCATGATCGCCTTCTGTACGTGCAGGCGATTCTCGGCTTCGTTGATTGCAATACATTGCGGCGAATCCATCACGCCGTCGGTGGCCTTGACGTTGCGGCGCAGCGGCAGGCAGTGGCTGAACACGCCATTGTTGGTCAGCGCCATCTTGGCTTCATCGACCATGAAGTGCTTGTACTGGTCGCGGATCGGCTTTTCCGGTTCCCAGTTGCCGAAGAACGGCAGCGCGCCCCAGCTCTTGGCATAGACCACGTCGGCCCCGGCATAGGCACTCTGGATGTCGTGGCTGACCTGCAGCGAACCACCACTTTCGGCCACGTTCTGCTCGGCCCAGCCCATGTAGCGCTCGTCCAGGATGTAGTCCGGGGTCGGGCACAGCAGGGTCACGTCCATGCCCATGCGGGTGGCAATGGTCAGCGCCGAGTTGGCCACGGCGGTGTTCAGCGGCTTGGGATGATAGGTCCAGGTCAGCACGTACTTCTTGCCACGCAGGTCGCTGGTGCCGAAGTGCTCCTGCAGCGCCAGGATGTGCGCCAGCTCCTGGCACGGATGGGTGATGGTCTCCATGTTGATGACCGGCACCGGCGAGTACTTGGCGAAGCTCTTGAGCACCTGGTCCTCGCGGTCCTTGCTCCAGTCCACGAACTTCGGGAAGGCGCGCACGCCGATCAGATCGACGTAACGGCCCAGCACCTTGGCCACTTCGGCAATGTGCTCTTCGGTATCGCCGTCCATCACCGTGCCGAGATTGAACTCGATCGGCCATGCATCCTTGCCCGGCTGCAGCACCACCGCGTGGCCGCCCAGCTGGAACGCACCCAGCTCGAAGCTGGTGCGGGTACGCATGGACGGGTTGAAGAACACCAGGGCGATCGACTTGCCCTTCAGGTCATCACCCAGCTTGTTCTGCTTGAACAACGACGCTTGGGTAAGCAGCGCGTCGAGCTCGGCGCGGCTCCAGTCCTGGGTGTTCAAAAAGTGCTTCAGAGACATCGATCCATCCTTTATTGCGGAGATCCACCGTCGCCGGTGGGCGGATGCGCATGCGCGCGGCTCATTGCGTTTGAAACTTTTGCCGAACCAGAAACGAAAAAACCCAGCCTGGGCTGGGTTTTCCGAACAGACAGCACGAAGCTCCGGTCACCCAGCGAATATGTGGGATTCCGGTCGGCGGGCACGGGACGTCATGCCGGAGGCCATCCGGGCGGTGCTGGATTCGTGCTGGAAGCTGGTGGCTTTCATCGTCGCGCATACTCGCACGCGGGTCAGGCCGGCGCAAGTGTCGCGGTGCAACATCACGGAACGCTGTTCGCAGCCGGCGGCGCCTGGCCGATATCCGGGGTGATCGACACCCGCAGCTTGAGCCGGTTACCGGGGTCTTCCGGCAGCCGAGAGCGGAATTTGATGCCCTTGTAGACGTAATCCACGTCGTAGGCGATGGGCCGGCGGAATTCACGCCCAACCTCGACGATCTTGCACTCCGGGGTCAGCAGCGCGGGAGAACCGCCTGAACCCTGCGGCGCAAGCGCCATCTCCTCTTCCTGGGCCTGCCCTTCGTGCTGGCTGAAAATGCCACGCACCGAGTCCCAGAAGCGGCGGAAACCGCCCTTGTCTTCCTCCCCCTTCACCTGCACCGGCGCCAGCGTCCGGGTCGACACCGGTTCGCAGTGCTCCTCGGTACGACTTGCGCGCAGGGTCTGGAAGACCGGCTCGACATTGAGCACCTGCGCATAGTCGTAGCGCACGTTTTCCATGATCACCACGCGATTGCGCTGCTCCGGTTCCTGCGCGAACGCGGGCACGGCGGCACCAGCCAACAGGCAGATCGTCGACAGCAATGGAGCAGGTTTCATCAAGATATCGGCAGGAACAGGGCGCGGGTGGACGGGTAGTAGTGTAGGCAGCACAGCTGCCCCGGGCCTGAACATTACCCATCCGTACGCGTATTGCCCAGCCCGGGGATGCCCGACCCGGCCCGGACCGCTAGAATTGGCGGGTTCGTTTACCCCCGGATTGCCATGACCCTGCGCCTGCACAACAACCTGACGCGGCAGCTGGAGCCGTTTGCTCCGCTCGACCCCGCCGCCCCCACCCTGTATGTGTGCGGCCCCACGGTCTATAACTATGTACATATCGGCAATGCGCGCGGCCCGGTGGTGTTCGGGGTGCTGGCCGACCTGCTGCGCCGCCGCTACGGCAAGTTGCGCTACGCCCGCAACATCACCGACGTTGACGACAAGATCAACGCCGCGGCCAAGGACCAGGGCGTGCCGATCTCGGCCATCACCGACCGTTTTGCCGCCGCCTACCGCGAAGACATGGCCGCGCTGGGCGTGGTGCCGCCGGACATCGAGCCGGAGGCCACCGCACATATCCCGCAGATCATCGCCATGATCGAGCAGCTGATCAGCACCGATCATGCCTATGCCGCCGAGGGCCATGTACTGTTCTCGGTCGGCAGCTTCGCTGATTACGGCAAGCTCTCACGCCGCGACCCGGAAGAAATGTTGGCCGGCGCCCGTGTCGAAGTGGCCCCATACAAGCGTGATGCCGGCGACTTCGTGCTGTGGAAGCCCTCCAGCGACGACCTGCCGGGCTGGGACTCGCCCTGGGGCCGTGGCCGCCCGGGCTGGCATATCGAGTGCTCGGCGATGGCCTCGGCGCATCTGGGCCCGACCATCGACATCCATGCCGGTGGCGTGGACCTGCAGTTCCCGCACCACGAGAACGAGATCGCACAGAGCGTCTGCGCCCACGGCGGGCAGACCTTCGCCCGCTTCTGGCTGCACAACGGCATGCTCAACTTCGGCGGCACCAAGATGAGCAAGTCGATCGGCAATATCGAGCGCGTGCATGATCTGGTTCGCCAGCACCCGCCGGAAGCGCTGCGCTATGCGCTGCTGTCGGCGCATTACCGGCAGCCGCTGGAGTGGTCCGATGCACTGATCGAGCAGTCGGTGCGCACCTTGGATCGTTTGTACGGCACCTTGCGTGATCTGGCCGATGTCAGTGTTGAAGGCGCGATTCCAGCCGGCGTCGAGGCGGCACTGGACGATGACCTCAACACACCACTGGCGTTGGCTGAAGTGGCGCGTATCGCCAGCGAAGCGCGCAAGGCCGAGTCCGGCGAGGACAAGCTGCGCTTGAAGCGTGAGCTGCTCGGTGCAGGCCTCGCGCTTGGTCTGTTGCAGCAGGCGCCGGCCGAATGGTTTGGGCGAGGCGCTGAAGCGGGCGACGATGCGCGCATCCAGGCGCTGATCGACGAGCGAATTGCCGCCAAGCAGGCACGGGATTTCGCCCGTGCCGATGCCATCCGCGACCAGCTGGCTACGGAGAACATCGTGCTGGAAGACACGCCGCAGGGTGTGCGCTGGAAGCGGGGCTGACGCTTCCTTTCACCGCCCCCTCACCCCAACCCCTCTCCCGGAGGGAGAGGGGCTAAGGCGGAAGCTGCAATTGCACACATGGCGTCCACTCGCGACGTACTGAGCCCCTCTCCCACCGGGAGAGGGGTTGGGGTGAGGGGGACCTCCCGCTACCCCACACCAAGGCCCCTCGCCACCAAGGCGACCGGCCAAGCACAGGACCAATAATGATCAACTCCCCCTTCCCGCTCGAACCCACGCCCGCCGAAGCCCAGGCCGCCATTGCCGAGGAGTTCTCCTTCTTCGGTGACTGGTCCGAGCGCTACCAGTACCTGATCGACCTCGGTCGCAAGCTGCCCGCGCTTCCAGAAGAATGGAAGACCGAAGAAAACCGCCTGCTCGGCTGCCAGTCCATGGTCTGGATCGTGCCCGAAGGCGACGCCGACAAGCTGGTGTTCCATGCGATCAGTGACTCGGCGATTGTCTCGGGCCTGATCTATCTGGCGCTGCGTGTGTACTCGGGCCGCTCGGCCGCTGAGATCCTCGCCACCGATCCGGACTATGTATCTGCCATTGGCCTGGCCAAGCACCTGTCGCCGACCCGCAGCAACGGCCTGGCCGCGATGCTGGCCTTCATCCGCGACACCGCCCAAGCCAAGCAGTGAGCAACACCGGTTCCATCTCCGAGTTGTTGCGCCAGCCCGGCTACACCCAGCTGCTGCTGTACCGCATCGCCGGCATGTTGTCTTACCAGATCGTCGCGGTCACGGTCGGCTGGCACATCTATGAAGTCACCCGCAATCCATTCTCGCTGGGCCTGATCGGCCTGGCAGAGGTGCTGCCCTACTTCTGCGTGGCGCCGTTTGCCGGCTATCTGGTCGATCACCTGCCGCGCCGCAAGCTCGGCATGACCGCCTGTCTGGGCCTGATCGCCACTGCCTTGATGCTGGTCGCAGTCGCCAGCGGCTGGCTACCGGTCAAGGGCGTGTGGCCGATCTACCTGGCCGTCGCACTGACCGGCATGGTCCGCGCCTTCCTGTCGCCGGTCTACAACGCCTTGTTTGCGCGGGTACTGCGTCGTGAGCAGTTCGCGCGTGGTGCCGGTTTCGGCACGGTGGTGTTCCAGATGGGCATGGTCATTGGCCCTGCGCTGGGCGGCGTACTGGTCGCCGTTGGCGGCAAGGGCCTGTCCTATGGCGTGGCGGCGACAATGGCAGTGCTGGCGCTGATTGCACTGGCCTCGCTCAAGGTCAGCGAGCCCGCTCCGCCGCAGACCCGCGCGCCGATCTTCACCAGCATCGCCGAGGGCGCACGTTTCGTGCTGTCCAACCAGATCATGCTTGGCGCAATGGCGCTGGACATGTTCTCGGTGCTGCTCGGCGGCGTGGTGGCGATGCTGCCGGCCTTCATCCAGGACATCCTGCACTACGGCCCGGAAGGACTGGGCATCCTGCGCGCGGCACCGGCACTGGGCTCCATCGCCGTCGGCCTGTGGCTGGCCCGCCATCCCCTGCGGCGCAATGCCGGCCGTGTACTGCTGTTTGCAGTGGCGGGTTTCGGCCTGTGCGTGATTGCCTTCGGCCTGTCCAGGAGCTTCTGGCTGTCGGCGGCGATCCTTGTGTTCTACGGTGCCTGCGACGGCGTGTCGGTGGTGGTGCGCTCGACCATCATGCAGCTGGTCACACCGGATGAAATGCGCGGCCGGGTGTCGTCGATCAACGGCATCTTCATCAGCTCGTCCAATGAGCTGGGCGCGTTCTATGGCGGCAGCATGGCGCGCCTGCTGGGCCTGGTAACGGCAGTGGTGATCGGCGGTTGCGCGGTGCTCGGCGTGGCCGCGGTTACCGCATGGAAAGCGCCGCAGCTGCGCAAACTGGACAACCTGCAGGATCTCTAGCCAGATCGACGCCGGGGCAAGCAGCACGCTTGCCCCGGCGTATCCATCTCAAGCAGAAGCACGCATCAGGGGGCGTAGTCGCTGGCCTGCGCTTTCTCGAAGGCCTGCTGCGCACGGATATCACGCGATGAAGCGCCCACACGTAGGTTGTAGGTGCCCGCGTCCGCTACCCAACGGCCGCGACCAGTGTCGAAAGAGGCAAGATCCCTGCCTTCGATCTCGAACTGCAGCACCTGCGATTGACCGGGCTGCAGCACACCGGTCTTGCCGAAAGCACGCAGCTCCTGGCTTGGTTTCTCAAGCGTTCCCTGCGGCGCACTGACATAAACCTGCGCCACTTCACTGCCTGCCACCTTGCCGGTGTTGGTGACTTTCACGCTGGCCCGCACCGGACCGGTATCACTGGCGTGCACTTTCAGGTCGCTATAACCAAACGTCGTGTAGGACAGGCCGAAACCAAATGGATAGGCCACCTCCACCTTGCGCGTATCAAAGTGACGATAACCCACCCAGATGCCGTCGTCGTATTCCACTTCGGCGGCACGTGAGATCTGCCCGAAGATAGAACCCGCATTCGGATCCGGGCCCAGCAACTCCTTGCCAGGGAAGCCTTTGCTGGCCGGATAGTCACCCAGCTGCATCGCAAACGTATCGACAAGCTTGCCGGAGGGGTTCACCGCGCCGGACAGCACGTCGGCAATCGCATTCCCAGCCTCCTGCCCTGGTTGCCAGGCCAGCAGGATGGCATCGGCGAAGCGGCTCCAACTGGCCGTCTCGATCACGCCACCGATGTTGAGCACCACCACCAGCTTCTTTCCCTGCGCACGGAAAGCCTTTGAAGTTCGCTCCAGCAGTGCGTATTCGGCTGCGGTCAAATTGAAATCACCCTCCGCCTTGCGATCAACGAACTCGCCCGAGCCACGGCCGATGGTCACCACTGCCACATCCTGCTGCCGCGCCAGGCTCTGCAACTCGTCATCACTCACAACCCGCTCTGCGATACGCGGCTTGCTCAGGTACCACTCGGTCTTCGGAAGCTTGGGGACCTCTTCGTCGATATAGCGTGTGTAGGCCTGTTCCAGCCCGCCCGCATTGCTGAAACCCGCGCTCTCCAATCCACGGGCCAGGGTAACGGCATATGCCTCGTTGACGTCGCCACTTCCGGTTCCACCGATATTCACTTCGTAGCTGCCATGACCCAGCAACGCGACGCTGGCGTTGGCAGGCAGCGGCAGCGCGGCCGCCTGGTTCTTGAGCAGGACCATGCCTTGGGTCGCTGCGCTACGCGAGATCCGTGCGTTACCGGACAGGTCGGGTTGGTCCGAATGCGGCAACTGCCTGTAGGCACGACTGCGCAGCGCCAGCTCCAGCACACGCTGCACATTGCGATCCAGCACCGCCTCATCCAGTGAACCGCTGCCCACCGCCGCCAGGATGGCCGCACGCTGCTTGCCGGTGCCGGGCATCAGCAGCTCGTTGCCGGCCTGCATCTGCGCGACCGCATCCGTCCCGCCGAACCAATCGGTCATCACTACGCCCTGGTAACCCCATTGGGCACGCAACACATCGGTCAGCAGCCAGTTGCTCTCCGAGGTGTAGCTGCCATTGAGCTTGTTGTAGCTGGACATCACCGTCCACGGCTGACCTTTGTGCAGGGAGATCTCGAAGCCCTTCAAGTAGATCTCCCGCAACGCCCGCTCATCCACCTTTGCATTGATGGTGTTGCGGTTCCACTCGTGGTTGTTGACCGCGAAGTGCTTCACCGATGCCCCGACACCACGCGCCTGCAACCCATTGACCAACGCAGACGCCATCTCGCCGCTGACCACCGGATCTTCGGAGTAGTACTCGAAATTGCGCCCGCCCAACGGAAAACGATGGATGTTCTGCGCCGGCGTCAGCATCACATCGATGCCATAGGCAGCAGCTTCATCTCCGATAGCAGCACCCACCTTGCGTACAAGCGCCAAGTCCCAGGAACTGGCCAGCGCGCTGCCGATCGGGAACGCAGTGGCATGGAAGGTTCGGCCAGGGGCATCCTTGCGGGTAGGCTCGATACGTACCCCCGCCGGGCCATCGGCCAGCACCAGCGAAGGAATGCCCAATCGCGGCACCGCCACGGTCGCGCCCGCCGCACCGGCCACCTTGTCTTCAATCGCACCCACTACCGGTGCCTGCATGTCCTCAGGCAGGCCGGGGAGGCTCATCCCCTGGCCGGTCACCAGTTCTATCTTTTCCTGCAGGGTCATTGCCGCCATCACCTGCGCCAACGGTGCCTTGCCCAATTGTGGAAGCTCCTTGGCCTGCACCGGGTCCATCGCCAAGGCCGTCATGGCGATGCTGATCAACAGTGGTTTGAAATCACGCTTTTTCTGCATTGTTGCCATTTCACGTGCTCCGGTTCTCACCCGGCGCTTCGCGCCAGGTGCTGCGTTTGGAAGTAACGCGCCCACAAGCCTGCAGCGCGCGATCATTGAGCTGAAACCACGGACAACACTCCGACGCCAGCGCCACCTGTTGCGGCACGAAGGTCGATCCAGCGAGGCTGGCCACACATGACTCAGAACGAGAACGTCAACTGGCTCTGCAGATTCACTGCATCCGGATGCTGGCTGGTGACCACCGGGTTGCGCGTATAGCTCAGGGTATTGACCCAGTAGATGCCACGGAATGCACGCAAGGCATACGAAACCGATCCCGTGGAACTGAAGCGCACCGGATCCATGCCTGCGGCACCAAGGTAGCGTCGCGCGTCATCGCTCACCTCGGTACGGGTGTAGCCAAACGACACCATGTCGCCCGGACGCGTTGCAAAGGGCGCCAGGCTGTAGAGCGTCAGCGCGTAGTCGGAGCTGAAGATATTGTGCTCGGCCGGCGCATGATTCGCTTTCACGTTGACGTACCAACCACGGTAGGGAAGCGACGTGTCCGGCTGGGTGAATTGATGGTCGGCCACCAGGTAGAACCCACGATTGGTGCCCTTGCGCTCCGGGTTGCGGTAGTCGGTGTAAAGCGTGCGGTTGTAGATCGTTCCCTGGCGGATCCATGTCATCCGGGTATTCGCAGTGGACGCAACCCGATAGCCGATCTCATTGACGTAGATCGGCTTGGTGCCTTCCACGCTCCACTTCAGTCCGCTGGGATTGGCCTTGCTGTCGACAAGGAAGCCATCGGGACTTTGTGAGCGCGCGACACCAAAGTGGTCATAGAAGCGGCCGCTCTTCGAGTACAGGCGGATATCCATGCCGGGCGCGGGCTTGAATCCCGCCATGCCAACCAGGTTGGGAATGATGCTGGTCGGGCCAAGCGCGGAAGATGCCGTACTTGCCCCCAGGAACAGACCAACAAACTGGCCTAGCATGCCGTAGTAGCCATATTGGATCCGCACGCGACCGTCAGCGAACTCCTGCTGCACCGAGAGCTGCGCTACCGCTGCATCATCATTCAGGCCCGCATCGCGATACACGGTGCGCCAACTGTTGGCTTCAAAGGTCAGTTGGGATCGTTTGCCCCACCAGCCCAGCCGCGACAGGTCATAGGTAGTGATGGTCGACAAGGTGCTGCCGAAGCTCGGCCGCTGCCCGTTGTACGTCTGCGGGCGAGCCTCCTGGCCACGCAGGTCATAGGTTTCGGTGGCACTGTAGAAACCCATGAACATCCACCCGTTCTCATACAGTTTCGGCCGCAGACCCAATAGATCAGGTGACAGCGTCTCACAGGTGGTGATGATGGGCGCCTCCGAGCCGCGGCTGACGAAGGTGTCGTAGTCGCGACAGCTCGGTGTCGAGGCCGATGCTGGTGCTGGTGCTGGTGCTGCCAACGAATCGTCCTGGCGCTCGCTTGAAGACAGTTCGTCCAGCGATCGTGCAACTGCAGAACCCGTATCGGGCTGCGCATGGGCCATCGAGGCGCCCAGTCCAAGGAGGACCGCCAACATCACTTTGCCGAGGATGCTGCCGCTCCCGTTACAACAGTACGTGCTCATTGCTTCTCTCCCAGATTGATGAAGAGCGGCCCGTGCCAAAACCTCGACCGCCTGCGCGAACACAACAGCTCGACATGCACTGGGTTGAGGCACACGTCCAACCCAGGCACTGCGACGTCGGCCTCTCGGCGCGCCTCCCATCAGGCGGGGCCAGTCAGATTGCTGCCGTCGCGTTTCCTGCGATGGCGGGAACCAGCTGCGTGCAAGCCCCTCCGGGATGTTGTTGCGGCGATACGATTCATGACCGTTGCGCCGACGCCGCGGCAGTAAACCTACTAGCTAGTAGGTTTGTCAAAAACTGTGACGTGGGTACAGATCCAGCGTGTATGGCGCCCACGGACGCCGGGGATACACTGCGCACTCACCCGACGCGGGATTGGACTTTGCCCACTTCAACGCAAACCTCGTCCGTCAGCCGCACACGCCGACGCTCCCCCAAGGGCGACAGGCGACGTCAACAGATTCTGGACGCGGCAATGCGCGTGTTCGCCCGCGATGGCTACAGCAATGCCTCCATTGCCGAGGTCGCAAGCAATGTCGGCCTCACCCTGCCCGGCCTGTTGCATTACTTCCCCAGCAAGACCGACATGCTGTTGGCGGTTCTGGAGGTCCGCGATCAACGCAGCCCCCGCCTGCCTGACTGTCCGCAGGACTACACGCTTGAAGACGCTGCCGCAGGCCCACCGCTTCCGTGGTCGCAGGTGGTGGATCAACTGCGCCTGGTCAATCGCGCCAATGCCGAGATACCCGGCGTAATCCGGGCTTTTTCGCTGCTCAACGCCGAAAGTCTCGGCGAGGACCACCCTGCACAGGAATGGTTTCACCAGCGCTCCGGACTGATGCTCCAATACATCGCGCACAGCCTGCGCCATGGTCAGGAGTCCGGAGAGATAAACCCCGCGATTGATCCGGACCAGATCGCAGCAGAACTGATCGCGATGATGGATGGTTTGCAATTGCTATGGCTGCGCCATCCCGACAAGGTCGAGCTCGGCAGCTACTTTGAGAGCTATCTACAACGCCTGCAGCAGGCCGTGCAGATCACCTGAACACCCAAGCTGCAAACATTGTCTTCAGAGCACCGCATGCCACTCGGCATACAAGCCCTGCCTACCTTCCTGCAGCAAACGCTGAAGACCAGAACCAGGCGCCTGCGGCCCCGATGCCAGCCGCCGTGCAGATTGCTGCCGTGGACAAGCCAAACACCGCCCCGTCTTCGTTCAAACCGCGCCGAACGGGCGTCAGCCATCGGCAATAGTGGCCCGCGCCAGCGCGCAACAGCACGGTGCATGAAATCTTCTCTTGTGGACCTGCAGCACTCCAGAAAAGAAAAACCCCGCCGTAGCGGGGTTTTCGTGCGGCAATGACTCTACGCCAGGATCAATCGCCCTGCTGCTTCTGCAGGTGCTCCCAACGCTCCTGCGCATCAATCGTGCGCTCGGCGGTGAGACGGGCTTCCAGCCGATCCAGACCGATGTCCTCGCCGGTATCGACGCAGAAGCCGTAATCGCCGGCTTCCAGACGCTTCAGCGTGCTGTCGATCTTGCCGATCAGCTTGCGGTAGCGGTCGCGGGTACGCAGTTCCAGCGAATTTTCCGTTTCACGGGTTGCACGCTCGGCTTCATCGCCGATGTCACGCACTTCCTCGCGCAGGTTCTCGATGGTCTGCTTCGATTCCTCGACCAGGTCCGCACGCCAGTTGAGCAGGCGCTGGCGGAAGTACTCCTGCTGCAGCGTGCTCATGTACTCCTCATCTGCAGACGGCTTGTAGCCAGCCGGCAGGATCGGACGGCCAGTGGCCTCGTCGACGTTGTATTCGACAACCTTGTACTTGCTGCGCGGCGCCGGAGCAGTCGAACGCGCGGTTACAGCGACTGCAACCTTGCCCACGGGACGGACGGCAACAGGTGCGGTGGATTTGACGGGAGTTTTGACGTTGGATTTCGAAACAGGCACGGGATTCTTGGATTGCGGGGCCTTGGCCGCTGGAGCCGGCTTGGCAGCAACCGGCGCAGGTGCCGGAGCTGGGGCCGTCTTGGCGACTTCGACCGGGACAGACTTGGCCGCCGCCGGCTTTGCAGCAGGCTTCGGTACGGACTTGACCACGGGTTTGACAGCAGTCTTGAGCGGTTTGGCAGCCACTGGTTCGGCCACCTTCTTGACTACGGGTTTGGCAACGGGCTTGGTGGCCTTGGCAACCGGCGCAGCTGCTTTCTTGGCAACTGGCGCGGCAACCGGCTTGGTCACCTTCTTGACCGCCGCCTTCTTGGCAGGGGCCGCCTTTTTAGCGACTGCCGTCTTAACCGCAGCCTTCTTGGCGACGGGTTTGCTGGCAGGTGCTGCTGGCTTGACCGGCGTTTTCTTTGCAACCGCCTTGGTGGCGGGTGCTTTCTTCGCGGCCGGCTTGGCAGCCTTGGCGACCGGCTTGCTTGCAACCGGCTTCGACACCGCCTTCTTGACTACAGGTTTGGCGGTTTTCTTGGCGACCTTGACGGCCTTTTTTGCAGGTTTTTTAGCAGCCACGAAACGCTCTTCCTTGTTTCCCCCGGGGCCCGGGAAAGCGGGCCTTTATAGCCTACCCGACCAGCAGCAGCAACCGCGCCGGGCACCGTATGTGAACGGATGCCCGACCCGTGCAGTCCAGGTCCGGTGGCGTCACCGGACCGTTTCGCGCAGTTCGGAACGTAACCAGGCGCGCCATCGCCCCTGGCTGGCAGCGGAAAGCACGTAGTCTTTACCGGCGCCATCCCGCATCCTGCGACAAATCCTGCTCGCTTGCCAAGTGGCTTATCATTCGACCGTGATCGGCCGACTCCTCATTGCCGTACTGCGCTCCTACAAGCGCTTCATCAGCCCCCTGCTCGGGCCGCGCTGCCGTTTCTATCCCAGCTGCTCGGAATACTCCATGGACGCGATCCGTATACACGGTCCGCTACGGGGGTGTTGGCTTACCCTGCGCCGACTGGGGCGCTGCCATCCGTTCCACCCGGGCGGACTGGATCCGGTCCCGGAGCGCGCCGATTCCCCCTCTTGCCGCTGCACAGGAAAACACTGACATGTCCTCCACGCTCATCCGTAACGCCCGCATGGTCAACGAAGGTCGTACCTTCGACGGCGACCTGCGCATCGAGAACGACCGTATCGCGCAGATCGGCAGCAGCCTGACCCCGCGCGACGGCGAGCAGGTGGTGGACGCGGCTGGCCGTTGGCTGCTGCCGGGAATGATCGATGACCAGGTGCACTTCCGCGAACCTGGCCTGACCCACAAGGGCGACATCGCCAGCGAGTCGGCTGCCGCGGTGGCCGGCGGCCTGACCAGCTTCATGGACATGCCCAACACCAACCCGCCGACCCTGGACTCGACCATCCTCGAAGCCAAGTACGAGCTGGCCAAGGGCCGCGCCTGGGCCAATTACGGCTTCTACCACGGTGCCAGCAACGACAATCTGGAAGCGATCCGCGTACTCGACCCGAAGAAGGCACCCGGCGTGAAGGTGTTCATGGGCGCCTCGACCGGCAACATGCTGGTCGACAACCCGGAAACCCTGGACGCGATCTTCCGCGAATGCCCGACCCCGATCATCACGCACTGCGAAGACACGCCGATGATCGACGCCAACATGAAGGCGTTCCAGGAAAAATACGGTGACGCGCTGACCCCGGACATGCACCCGGACATCCGTTCGCGTGAGGCCTGCATCAAGTCCACCCGGCTGGCGATGTCGCTGGCGAAGAAGCACGGCACCCGCCTGCACGTGCTGCACATCTCCACTGCCGATGAATTGGCGCTGTTCGAGAAGGGCCCGCTGATCCGGGCCGACGGCAGCCGCAAGCAGATCACCGCCGAAACCTGCGTGCACTTCCTGCATTTCGCGCGCCCGGACTATGCCACCAAGGGCAACCTGATCAAGTGCAACCCGGCGATCAAGGAAGTGTCCGACCGCGAGGCGATCACCGCCGCCCTGGCCGATGACGTGCTCGACGTACTGGCCACCGACCATGCCCCGCACACCTGGGAAGAGAAGCAGAAGCCCTATGCGCAGGCGCCGTCCGGCCTGCCGCTGGTGCAGTACGCGCTGGTTGCCGCGCTGGAGCGCGTGCACGAAGGCAAACTGAGCCGCGAACAGGTGGTGCAGAAGTTCGCCCACGCCCCGGCGCAGCTGTTCGACGTCGAAGAACGTGGCTTCCTGCGCGAGGGTTACTTCGCCGACCTGGTGCTGGTCGAGGACGTGCCGTTCACGGTCAAGCGTGAGGACGTGCTGTCCAAGTGCGGCTGGTCGCCGTTCGAGGGCACCACCTTCCGCTCGCGCATCGCTTCCACCTGGGTCAATGGCCAGCAGGTATGGGACGGCAGCAAGCTGGTGGGCGCACCGGCCGGCCAGCGCATGACCTACGACCGTTGATGCGTTCGGTCCTGATGATGGGTGCGCTGCTGCTGGCAGCGCCCCTGCTCACCGCCCTACCCGCGCAGGCCCAGGATGGCATCGGCAACCTGCTCGACAATCGGGTTGTTTTCCCTGCCAGTGCCTCGCAGGGCGCAATGGTGATCGGCAAGGTGCCCGCCGGCAGCACGGTCCGCTACGCGGGCCGCGAGCTGCGGGTCAGTGGCTACGGCAGCGTGGTGTTCGGTATCGGCCGCGATGAGAAAGGTCCGCTGCAGGTACAGGTGCAGCGCCCGGATGGCGGCAGCGAAACCATTTCAATTGCAGTCACTGCGCGCGACTGGCCGGTGGAACGGGTCAACGGCGTACCGCCAAAGACGGTGAATCCGCCGCCGGCAATCGCCGAACGCATTGCCCGTGAGCAGGCGCAGGTGACCGAATCGCGCAAGCGCGACGACAACCGCACCGACTTCACCCAGACCTTCATCTGGCCGGTACAGGGCCGCATCAGCGGCCGCTTCGGCAATGCCCGCGTCTACAACGGACAGCCGGGCAGCGGCCATTCGGGCATGGATATCGCCGTGCCCACGGGTACGCCGGTGAAGGCGCCGGCAGCCGGCGTGGTGACATTTGTGGGCCCGGACCTGTACCTGACTGGCGGCACGTTGGTGCTGGACCACGGCTTCGGCATCAGCTCCAACTTCCTGCACCTGTCGCGGATAGACGTGAAGGTCGGCGACAGGATCGAACAAGGGCAGAACATCGCCGCAGTGGGCGCAACCGGCCGTGCGACCGGCCCCCACCTGCATTGGGGCATGAACTGGTTCGACACCCGCATCGACCCGCTGCTGGTGCTCGAACGCGGCAAATAGAGCAAAGCGACTGTAGTGCCGAGCCATGCTCGGCAGAGGCTTCACCTGTAGTGCCGAGCCATGCTCGGCTGAAGCTCTACCGGTAAGGCCTCTGCCGAGCATGGC
>NZ_JASCOR010000074.1 GCF_029959445.1 Stenotrophomonas sp. PS02298
GGCCCGGCCCGCACAGCGGCCGGGCCCGGCTTGCGCTACCACGACCAACGGCAGGTGTACCGACCTGCGGCTTGGCTAGACTGCGTTCAATCCTTGCTGCCCGCGCCACGCCATGTCTTTGCCGCCAACCACGCATCGGATCGATGCCGCGCAGGGCCCAACCCGACGCCGGGTGTTCAGTGGCGAGCGCCTGGCTGCGCGGGTCAGTTGGTATGCACCGGGTGAGCGCATGCACCGACACGTGCACGATTGTCACCAGCTCTCCCTGTTGCTGCTCGGTACCTTGATGGAGCAGACCGGGCAGGGCGAGGAACGGCTGGCCGTGCCAGCACTGGGCGTGAAGCAGGCAGGCGTTGCCCATGCCAATGACTACGGGCCGAGCGGAGCGCTGATGCTGGGTATCGACCTGCCGGCATCATTCGACCTGCAGGACAAGCTCGGTATCGGCCGCGCCTGGCAATGGCGCGGGCATGCGCTGCAGCCGCTGCTGCAGGGACGGGGACTGTTGTCGGCCTTGTTCGCAGGCGAGCTGGTCGCTGCCGATGTTGATGCCCGGCTCTGGGAATTGCTGGCTGGCATGGCCGCCCCGGACGAGCGCCCCAGCGGCACACCGCCGCGTTGGTTGGCGTTGTGCTGCCAGCGTCTGCAGGATGAGAACGTGCCGCTGGCCGATCTGGCTGATGAGCTTGGCGTGCATCCGGTGTACGTCGCCCGTGCCTTCACGCGTTGGATGGGCTGCGCGCCGTCGGTGTTCCGCGCACGCGCGCAGTTGCAGCGCGCCCTGCCGCTGTTGGCCAACGGGCAGGCCCTGGTTGATGTGGCGCAGCAGGCCGGTTTTGCCGACCAATCCCATTTCAGCCGGATTGCCCGCACGCACAGCGGGCTGACCCCGGCGCGCCTGCGCGCGCTGTTGCAGGCGTGAGCAGGTTCAATCCGTTCAAGACCCTGGGCGTCGCCCTGGCGCATCGTGGCGCTTGTCAGCCACGGAGCCGAACCATGCATCTGCGCAACATCCTGTCCCTGCTATTGCTGGTGCCCGCCTGGCTGGGGGGCGTGACAACGGCTGTGGCGGCCTCGTCGCAACAAGCAGCGCGGGAGATGGCGGCATTCCTGGATGGCATTCCGGGGCTGGGGCCGGGCTACGCGGTGGTGATCGTCGACCGTGACCAGCAATTGCTGGGCTATACCCGCGGCCTGCGCAATGCGAACAGCCAGGCGCCGCTGACCATGCACACGCCGATGTACATCGCGTCGCAGACCAAGTCCTACATGGGATTGCTGGCGCAGGTGCTGGATCAGCAGCGCGTGCTGCGCCTGGACAGTACCCTGGCTGATCACTGGCCGCAGCTGCGCCTGCCTGATGGCGTCGATCCTGCCGCATGGACCTTGGCGGACCTGCTCAACCACCGTGTGCCCTTGAGCGCGGATGCGATCACCACGCTGGAGGCGTACATCGGCAGTCCCGATCCGGCCCTGTATCCGCAGCTGCTGCAGCAGTTCGCGAGCAAGCGTGCTGATGGATTCGACTACGACAACCTCGGCTACAACATCTACGCAGCGATCCTGTGGCAACACACGGGCCGCTCGTGGCAGGACTGGTTGCAGCAAACCCTGTTCAGGCCGTTGCAGCTGCACGAAACCGCAACGAATACCGCCAGCTTCGATCCGGCGCTGCTGGCCTTCAATCACCAGTGGCTGGGGGCCGAACAGGGCTGGCGGTTGGTGCCCCCCAAGCCTGATGCCTTGATGCACTCGGCTGGCGGCATGATGACGTCGCCGCGCGACATGGGCCGTTGGTTGCGCTTGCAGTTGGGTGCAACCTTGTCTCCTCAATTCGATGCGCGTTTGCTGGATGCTGCCCACCGCATCGGTGTGCAGGTCGATCCCAAGGCCCGCAACGCCTATGAGCTGCCCTGCAATGGCTACGCGTTTGGTTGGAACGTGTGTGATTTCGAGGGCCACACCCTGTACATCCACGGCGGCAGCTATACCGGTGCACGCAGCATGATGGCGTTCTCGCCGGATCTGGGCGTTGGCATAGGCGTGTTTTCCAACTCAGACAACGCCACTGGCTGGCTGACGTCGCGCACCGTGGTGCAGTTCTTCCAGTATCTGGTGGACCATCCGGAAGCTGCGTCATGGGCGCAGATCCGGCGCAAGGCCTATCCGCAGCGCGTGACCGAACAGTTGGCCGGGATGCGTGCGCGGCAGGCAAAGCAGCATGACGATCCACAGTGGCAGGGATGGCAATGGAAGCCGGAGTCGAATGCTGCCTATGCAGGAGCGTTCCGCGGAGAAGTGTTGCCGGTTGCCGCGCAGGTGACGGACGGTGCCGAGGGGCTGCGGCTTCGGATTGGTGCGCTCAACCGCAGGTTGATGCCTGCTGCGACGGATCTGTTCGCTGCCCAGGATGGGCCCTTGGATGTGCTGGAGCCGCTGCAGTTCCAGCGCGGTGCACAAGGTGAACTGCTGGGGTTTGAGTTTGACGGGCAACGCTATGTACGGGCCGAGCCCAAGTAATTACGTACAGCGGCGTTGACAGCTTTTTGTAGGAGCGGCGTAAGCCGCGAAGCTGGCATTGCCGCAGTTGCAGATATCTGTGCCATCTGGAGATCTATCTGCTTCGCGGCTTACGCCGCTCCTACAAGGAGAAAATGCTGGTCGCTTGGTGCTGCTGTCCAATGCAAAAGCCCGGCATCTCGCCGGGCTTTTGCTTGCTGCAAGCGACTGCTGCGGCTTACTTGAAATCCAGGGTCTTCTCGAAGGACTTCAACTCATGCCGCGCCATCGCGAGGTTTGCATGGCCGCGGTCGAGCACGACATACAGGAACAGGTCCTTGTTGCCGTCCAGTGGGCGGATCAGGTGGTACTGCTTGGACAAGGTGAGCAGGATGTCTTCCACCACCTCGTTCAAGCCCAGCGAACTGGCCACGCGGCGCTTGGCGCGCACGACGTCGGCATTGCCGGCGGCGGCAACTTCCATGTTGATGGCGCCGCCACCCAGCGTACCCAGCGTCATGCCGCTGTCGCTGTCCACCAATGCGGCGCCGATGAAGCCCGCGATTTCGCTCAAAGCATCAAGTTTTACGTTTGCAGCCATTTCTCATCCAATGAAGTAAGGGGTACTACAAAAGCAAAGCCCGCGCAGGTCCGTGCCGGGCGAGCGGGCGCGCAGCATAGCGAATACCGTTGGACGCATGCGAGTTGGCCAGTCATGTGGAGTGCAACGGTGCGTTTTATGCTTGGCTTGCCGCCGGCTCGACGAGCGCAGGAAAAGGCAGCGGAACCCGTGTTTGGGGAAAGCCGTACCGGCTTGCAATGGCTGGCCACGGTGCTGCCTGCGCTCGATTCAGCACTGAATGGGAGCCGGAATTCCGGTGCAATGCCGGCGATGAAGCCGTCACGGCCAGTTTACAGCCGGGCCGAAGAATGGCGGGCACAGGGTGAGTGTCCAGCGCTGACAGGCGGGGCGCTCGCTCTCCGTCATCGACTATTCCAAGCAGCGGGAGCGCACATCATGGGCAAGCCGGCAGTGGTTCTGGTGCATGGTTTCTGGGGCGGAGCGGCGCATTGGGCGCGGGTGATACTGGTGCTGCGGGGCCTGGGCTACCAGGACATCCGTGCGGTTGAAAACCCACTTACCTCCTTGGCCGATGATGCCGAGCGCACCCGCAAGATGGTGACGCAGATCGACGGCCCGGTGGTGCTGGTGGGGCATTCCTACGGCGGTGCGGTGATCACCCAGGCCGGTAACCTGCCCAACGTGAAGGCCTTGGTGTTCATTGCCGCGTTTGCTCCTGATGCCGGCGAGAGCCCCGGCGGCATCACCCAGCAGCATCTTCCGGTCGCAGCACCGAATCTGGCGCCAGACAGCGACGGCTACCTGTGGCTCAAGCCGGATAAATTCCATGAGAGCTTCTGCCAGGACCTGCCCGAGGAGGAGGGCTTTGTCATGGGCGTGACGCAGAAGGCGCCGTTGGCTGGCACCTTCGGTGAAAACATCAGCGACCCGGCCTGGAAGTACAAGCCAAGCTGGTACCAGATATCCAGCCAGGACCGGATGATCGCGCCGGAAAACCAGAAAGCCATGTCCGCCCGTCTCAACGCCCGCAAGGTGATGACGCTGGATGCGGGACATGCATCGTTGGCATCGCATCCGGCGGAAGTCGCAGCCCTGATCGACGAGGCTGCGACGGCCATCACTGGCTGAAAGCGCCGCGCATCATCCGCCGCGTTGCCCAGTGCGGCAGCGCGGCGGTTCGCATATGCGCTCAGCGGAAGAACTGGCTCGGCGTCAGGCCGAAACGGCGCTTGAACATGGTGGCGAATGCGCTGGGGCTCTCATAGCCCAGCGCCAATGCAACGTCGATGACTTTTTCGCCAATCGCCAAACGTTCCAGGGCACGCAGCAGGCGTGCCTGCTGGCGCCATTGGCCGAAGGTCATGCCCAGTTCGCGTGCGCACAGGCGCTGGATGGTTTTGACGTCCACCTGCAGGCGCGTCGCCCACTCCTGCAGGGTGGAGGCATCGTCCGGGTGGCGCTGCAGCTGCCTGCCGATCTGGCGCAGCCGCGGATCGCGCGGCTCGGGCAGGTGTAGCGGCAGTACCGGCAGGGTCTGCACTTCGTCCAGGATCAATCGCATCAGCCGGCCATCACGCGAGTTCTCGGCATAGCGCGCCGGTATTTCGATCGCGGCGTGGATCAGCGATGCCAGCAATGGCGTGATGGACACCGCGGAGGGTGTCTCCGGCGCGTGTGGCATTGCTTCCGGGGTGATGTACAGGCTGCGCATCTGCACCAGGCCGATGCAGTGCACCTGGTGGCCGATGCCGGCCGGCATCCAGATCGCCCGCGTGCTGGGTACCACCCAGCGGCCCATGCCTGCATTGACCACCAATACCCCGGTTTCCGCGTAGACCAGCTGGTGCCGATCCGGATGGTGGTGCAGCGGAATCACGGTGGCGCTGGGGTAGTCCCGCGCCTTGCAGTACACCACGGTTTCCGGCCCGGCCGGGAGTGGCTGGCGACGGCCTTTTCGGGCATCTGGAATGTCCTTTTCAAAAGGATGCATGACCATATCGCGCAGGATGGACGTTGATCGCGACTCTACCATGCGCGTCCGCCCCCATCCCGCGGTTACGCCATGTCATCTCCTGCTTCAACGGTTGCAGCTCCCGTCCCACAACGTCGCCCGGTCGCGGTAGGCGTGCTCGCTGCGATCAGCAGTTCGCACCTGGTCAACGACATGATGCAGTCGTTGATCCTGGCGCTGTATCCGATCTTCAAGGGTCAGTTCCATCTGAGTTTCGCCCAGGTGGGGTTGATCACGCTGACCTACCAGCTCACTGCGTCCTTGTTCCAGCCCTTGATCGGCCTGCGCACCGACAAGCGGCCGGCGCCGTATTCGTTGCCGATGGGCATGCTGTCCACCTTGTGTGGCCTGTTGCTGTTGGCGTTCGCGCCGAACTTCGTGACGGTGCTGGTGGCCGCGATGCTGGTCGGCGTCGGCTCGGCGATCTTCCATCCGGAATCCTCGCGCATCGCGCGGCTGGCATCCGGCGGCCGCCATGGCCTGTCGCAATCGGTGTTCCAGTTGGGCGGCAACGCCGGTACCGCGGTGGGCCCGCTGCTGGCTGCAGCGGTGATCGTGCCGAATGGGCAGCGCAGCGTGGCCTGGTTCGCCTGCGCGGCGCTGTTAGGCATTGGCTTGCTGACCTACGTCAGCCGCTGGTACCAGCAGCACCTGCTGGCCGTGGCTGCACAGCCCAAGGCAGCAACCAAGCCGGCCAATCTGTTGCCGCCAAAAACCGTGGCCTGGGTGATAGGCATCCTGCTGGTGCTGATCTTCAGCAAGTACTTCTACATCGCTGGTCTGAGCAGCTACTACACGTTCTATCTGATCCAGAAATTCCATGTGTCGGTGCAGAGCGCGCAGCTGCATCTGTTCGGTTTCCTTGCAGCGTCGGCGGCCGGCACCCTGATTGGCGGGCCGCTGGGTGACCGTATCGGTCGTAAGCCGGTGATCTGGGCCTCGATTTTGGGCGTGGCACCGTTCGCACTGATCCTGCCGTACGCGGACCTGCAGTGGACCATGATCCTGACGATGGTCATCGGCTTCGTGTTGTCCTCGGCGTTCTCGGCAATCCTGGTGTACGCGCAGGAACTGATGCCCAACCGCATCGGCACGGTTTCCGGCCTGTTCTTTGGCTTCGCCTTCGGCATGGGTGGCCTGGGTGCGGCGGTACTGGGCGTGCTGGCGGACCACACCAGCATCCTCTGGGTTTACAAAGTGATCTCGTTCCTGCCTTTGCTGGGCATCGTCGCAGCCTTCCTGCCAAACCCGCGCGCGCACTGAGGCCAAGTGTTCAGAGACCGTCGCCCGGGCAAGCGGAGCGAATCCGAAAGTCTGCAATGCTGCAGACAGTGCAGGGCGTCAACCAGGCAAATCCTGTACTGATGCGGACGCGGCGGCACTGGCGCTGGGCTGCGCGTCGGCGCCTCCGCCCAGCACCTTGTACAGCGCGACCCGGTTGTTGGCTTCGGCCAGCTGCAGGGTGATCTGTGCCTGCAGTGCAGCGTACAACGAACGTTGTGCGTCCAAGGCTTCCAGATAGCCATCCACCCCGGCGCGGTAGCGGGTATCGGCGAGGGTGTAGCCGCGTTGGTTGGCGTCGACCAACGCGTGCTGCGCATCAAGCTGCTCATCAAGGTTGGCGCGGGCAACCAGTGCATCGGCGACTTCGGCGAACGCGCTCTGGATGCTCTTTTCGTAGCGGGCAACCTCGATATGCTTGCCCAGTGTGGCGACGTCCAGCTCGGCTTTCAGCGCGCCTGCGTGGAAGATCGGGATGCTGATGCTCGGAACGAATGACCAGGTACGTTGGCCGCCGCTGAACAGCGAGGACAGTGCGTCGCTGCTGCGGCCGGTGCTTGCAGTGAGCGAGATGCTCGGGAAGAACGCAGCACGCGCAGCGCCGATGTTGGCATTGGCAGCCTTCAGTGCATGCTCGGCCGCGAGCACATCGGGCCGTTCCAGCAGTACCCGTGAATCGAGGTCCGGGGGAATCGGCGCCAACGCCACGGCACTGCCCAGTTCAGCACTGGAAGGCAGCAGCGTGTCCTGCACGTGCGTGCCGGCCAACAGCTCCAGTGCGTTGCGATCTTGAGCCAGTTGCGCGGTGTAGCTGGCTACGTCGGCCCGCGCGCTTTGCACGCTGGCGTCCACCTGGGCCAGGTCCAGGCCGGAGGCGATGCCCTGCGCATGCCGCTGTTGGCTCAGTGCCAGAGTCTGCTGTTGGTTGTGAAGGGTCTGCGTGGCCAGTTCCAGCCGTTGCTGGTCGGCGCAGAGCGTCAGCCACGCCGTCGCCACTTCGGCGACCAGCGACAAGCGGGTGCCGCGCTGGGTTTCAGTGGTGGCCAACCAGGTCTCCAGGGCCTGGTCGTTGAGGCTGCGGATGCGACCGAACAGATCCAGTTCCCAACTGGCGATGCCGACCTCGGCGCTGGCACCCCGGCTGACGCCGGCCTCCCCGGAGGTATCGCTGCCGCGACTGCGCGACTGCGACGCGGACGCGTCAATCGCGGGCAGCGACGAAGCCCGTTGGATGCGGAACTGGGCGCGCTGTGATTCGATGTTGAGCAGGGCGATGCGCAGGTCGCGGTTGTTCTCCAGAGCCAGTGCGATCACCTGTTGCAGGCGGGGGTCCAGGAAAACCTGCCGCCACTGCAGTTCGGCCACTGCGCGGGCATCGTCCCCGGTGGTGGGAGGCGGCACCGGAAGGGTGCCGCTCACCGGTGTTGGTGGTCGCACGTAATGCGGCGCCATGCTGGTGCAGCCGGATAGTGCAAGCAGACAGGCGGCAAACAATACGGAGCTGCGCGGGGCAGGCACGGGGCGGATCCGGGTCACGACGGGTTCTCCACTTCGGTCGTCGTTGCGCGCGTTTTGCGCGGCGAGAGGCTACGCACGATCACGTAGAACAGCGGGACGAAGAAGATGCCCAGCGCGGTGGAGGCTAGCGTGCCGCCGAATACGCCGGTACCCAGCGAGTGGCGGCCGGCCGACCCCGCGCCACTGCTGATCACCAGCGGTAGTACGCCGAGCAGGAACGCCAGCGAGGTCATCAGGATTGGTCGCAGGCGCATGCGCGCGGCATGTACCACTGCCTGCAGGAGTGATTGGCCCTGTTCTTCCAGCTCCTTGGCGAACTCAACGATGAGGATGCCGTTCTTCGCGGCCAGACCGACGGTGGTCAACAGGCCGACCTGGAAGTACACGTCATTCTCCAGCCCGCGCAGGCTGGTGAGCAGCAGGGCGCCAACCACGCCGATGGGCACGGCCAGCATCACCGACAGCGGCACCGACCAGCTTTCATACAGGGCGGCCAGGCACAGGAACACGAACAGCAGCGAGACCGCGTACAGCAACGGGGCCTGATTGCCGGCCAGGCGTTCCTGGTAGGACATGCCCGACCAGGAAAAACCCATTCCCGCAGGCAGCTCCGCCGCCAGCCGCTCCATGGTGTCCATGGCTGTGCCTGAACTGGTACCGGCGTTGGCCTCACCACTTATTTCCATCGAACCGCTGCCGTTGAAACGGGTCAGCGTGGCCGGGGCGAAGTCCCATGAAGATGTGGAGAAGGCAGAGAACGCCACCATCTGGCCGTCGCTGTTGCGTACCGACCAGCGGCCGATGTCGGCGGGCAGCATCCGCGCCGCGGCCTCGCCTTGCACGTAGACTTTCTTCACCCTGCCGCGATTGATGAAGTCGTTGACGTAGGTGCCGCCCAATGCCGTGGAGAGCGTGTTGTTGATGTCGCTGGTGGCCAGGTCCAGCGCGCCTGCCTTGGCGTCGTCGATCTCCACCTTGAAGCTCGGGGCATCATCGACGGCGGTGTAGCGCACCTTGGCCAAGGACGATTCCTGCGCGGCACCCTGCAGCAACTGCTCGCGGGCAGCGAGCAACGCCTCATGGCCGGCGCCGCCCAGGTCCTGTAGCTGGAAAGTGAAACCACCGGTCTGACCCATGCCGGGGATGCCGGAGGGCGTCACCGCGAAGATCTGTGCATCTGGGATGCGGGACATGGCTTGGGTTATGCGCACGCCAACCTGCTGGGCGCTGGCATCGCGCAGTGACCAATCCTTCAGGCGGATGTAGGCCTGCGCGGAGTTCTGCGCACTGTTGCCGCCGCCACCGCCGGAGCCGGCGTTGGCCATGATGGTGGACACTTCCGGCTGCTCCAGCGCGTATGCGGTCAGCTGGTCCATCACCGCCTGGGTGCGCTGCATGGTGGTGCCTGATGGCAGCTTGACCTGCACGATCAGCGTGCCTTGGTCCTCGGCGGGCAGGAACGAGGTAGGCAGGCGCCAGAACAATACCGCCATCAGCAGCACCAGTGCGGCATAGCAGGCCAGCCCCAGTTAGCGTCGGTCGAGCAGGCGCTGCACGCCGTGCTGGTAGCGCTCGGCGCTGGCATCGAAGCGGCGGTTGAAGCCGGCGAAGAAGCGGCCCAGGCGCCCGCGATGCACGGCATGCCCGTCCGGACCGGGAGCGACCAGCAGGCTGGCGCACATCGCTGGCGTCAAGGTCATGGCCACCAGCACGGAGAGGATCATCGCCGAGGCAATGGTCACCGAGAACTGGCGATAGATCATGCCGGTGGAGCCGCCAAAGAACGCCATCGGCAGGAACACTGCGGTCAGCACCAGCGCGATGCCGACCAGCGCGCCGGTGATCTGCTGCATCGACTTGCGGGTGGCCTCGCGCGCGGACAGGTGCTCGCTGACCATCACCCGCTCGACGTTCTCCACCACCACGATCGCATCGTCCACCAGCAGGCCGATGGCCAGCACCATCGCGAACATGGTCAGGGTGTTGATCGAGTAACCCAGCAGGGACAGCACGCCGAAGGTGCCCATCAACACCACCGGCACCGCCACCGCGGGGATCAGCGTCGCTCGCCAGCTCTGCAGGAACAGGTACATGATCAGCACCACCAGTACGATCGCCTCGATCAGGGTCTTGACGACCTCCTCGATGGAAATGCGCACGAATGGGGTAGTGTCCATCGCCACCTGGTACTGCAGGCCGGCTGGGAAGAATGGCTGGAGCTGCTGCAGGCGAGCCTGCACTGCGTCGGCCACCTGCAGTGCATTCGCACCGCTGGCCAGCTCGATGCCCATGCCAGCGGCTGGCTTGCCGTTGAAGGTGGACATGACGTTGTAGCTCTCGCCGCCGAGTTCGACCGTGGCCACGTCTGACAGATGGACCAGCGCACCGCTGGGATCAGACTTGACCACCACTTTGCGGAACTGCTCCTGCGTCTGCAGGCGGCTGCGAGCGGTCACGGTGACATTCAGCCCTTGGTCGTCCACCGCTGGCAGCGCACCGAGCTGACCGGAGGATACGTCGGCATTCTGTGCGCTGATCGCCGTGCTGATGTCCGAAGGCATCAGCGAATACGTGCGCAGCTTTTCCGGGTCCAGCCATATCCGCATCGCATACTGCGCGCCCATCACCTGCACGTTGCCCACGCCTGAGACGCGGCTGATCGGGTCCTGCACCGACGAGGCCATGTAGTCGGCGATGTCGTTCTTCTGCATCGAGCCATCGGCCGAGCTGAAGGCCACCACCATGAAGATGTTGCCGGAAGACTTGGTGACGGTGACGCCGGTGTTCTTGACCGCATCGGGTAGCTTGGATTCGGCCTGCTGCAGCTTGTTCTGCACCTGCATCTGCGCGGTGTCGGCATTGGTGCCGGACTCGAAGGTCAAGGTGATCTGCGCACCGCCCGACGAACTGCTGCTCGAGGACATGTACATCAGGTTGTCCAGCCCGGTCATCTGTTGCTCGATGACCTGGGTGACGGCATTTTCCACCGTCTGTGCCGAGGCGCCGGTGTAGTTGGCGCGGATAGACACCGACGGTGGGGCGATGTCCAGGTACTGTTCCAGCGGCAGCGAGAACACCGCCAGCGTGCCGGCCAGGGTGATGACGATGGCGATGACCCAGGCAAAAATCGGCCGGTCGATGAAGAAACGTGCCACGGCTGCTCCTTACTTGGCGGCGGGAATGGAGGTGGCGGGTTGTGCGGCTGCACCAGTGGCCGCCTGCACCTTGACCGTTTGTCCGCCGCCGGCCTTGCTGCCGTTGGCTACGATCAGCTGCTGTCCGGCTTTCAGGCCCGCGCTGACCATCCATTGGTTGCCAATGGCGTCGCCCAACGTCACAACCTGCTCGACCACCTTGCCGTCGACGTCCACCAGCTTGACGGTGGCTTCGCCCTTCGTGTTGCGGGTGACTGTGCTCTGCGGCACGAGGATGGCGTTGTCGTTGATGGCCATGGGCAATACCGCGCGCACGTACATGCCGGGCAACAGCAGGCCGTCTGGATTTGGCAGCACGGCGCGCAGGGTGACATTGCCTGTGCCGGTGTCCACTGCGGTACCCACGAACTCCAAGGTGCCGGTGTGCGCATAGGTACTGCCGTCCTCCAGGGTGACGCTGACCTCGGCCTTGCCGTCCACTGATTGCAGTGCGCCGGAAGCCAACTGCTTGCGCAATGCCAGCAGTTGGGCGCTGGTCTGGCTCACATCCACGTAGATTGGATCCATCTGCTGGATGGTGGTGAGGGCGGCAGTCTGGCCAGCGGTAACCAGAGCGCCGGGGGTGTAGGTGGAGGTCGAGATGCGGCCGCTGATCGGTGCGGCGATGCGGGTGTAGTCCAGGTTTATGCGCGCGCTCTGGACCGCGGCACGGGCGGCCACCACTGCAGCCTCGGCCTGGCGCAGCGCGGCCAGCGCATCGTCGCCGTCCTGCCGGCTGACCGCATCGACCTTGACCAGGCTTTCGTATCGGCTGGCCTTGGGGCGGGCCGAGATCACCGCTGCCTCGGCCTGCGCCAGGTTGCCGCGCGCATTGTCGTATACGGCCTGGTAACTGGCCGGATCAACCTGGTAGAGCACTTGGCCTGCCTTGACCTGTTCGCCCTCGGTGAACAGCCGCCTCTGGATGATGCCGCCCACCTGCGGGCGTACTTCCGAAGTCATGAACGCAACCGTCCGGCCCGGCAATGTCTGCTCCATGGCTACTCGCTGGGTGGTGATCGGCTGCACTGTGACAACCACCTCCTTGGCTGGTGCATCCTGCCTGGACGAACAGGCGGCGAGCACGCAGCAGGCCAGCAGGACAAGGACAGCGCGGGATGTGGCTGCAACGGGCATGGGGCGGCACTCGGTGATTTCCAGGTGACGCCAGCGTGCGCGGCAAATGTGCAGCAAATATGGAGATTGCAGGCATGGGCTTGCATCGCGGTGGCTGCGCGCCGCTAATGGGGCAACCCCGTCATCCCGCGTTCTCGCCCAATCACCATGAAACCCGGAATCGCCGCCAAGATCTTCTGCGCCATGTTATTGATGTGCGCGGTCACCTTGTTGGTCAACGGTGTGGCCGGCAAGTGGGTGTTCGAGAGAGGCTTCCTCGGCTATCTCAATGGCCAGGGCATCGGCCGCATGGAGCTGTTGCTGCCACGGCTGCAGGCCGAATACGCCGAACACGGCAATTGGGAATTCGTGCGCGGCCAGCGCAAGGTCTGGCTGCGCTTGATCCGCCCCCACATCGGTGATCCGATTGCCAGCGAAGCCTTGCTGAGCGCGCCGCCGTTGTCGGACCAGACCGGCGCAGCGGCCCGTTTCGCGCTGCTGGATGCGCAGCACCGACGGGTGATCGGCAACGCCGACGTGGACGAAGGTGCGATCACCCGCCCTATCGTGGTGGAAGGGCGGACCGTGGGCTGGCTGGCCATGGTGCCGTTCCAGAAGATATTGGAGCGCAACGAGCAGCGTTTCATGGAGGCGCAGGTGCGGCGTTGGTGGGCGATCAGCATTGTTTCGGTGCTGGTAGCCGGGACATTGGCGTGGCTGTTGACCCGTCCCCTGCGCAGGCGCATCCAGGGCATGGGTGCTGCGACGCACCGGCTTGCCAGCGGTGATTACGCCACACGCATCGTGCCCGGCGCTGACGACGAACTGGGCCGACTTGCACAGGATTTCAACCGCATGGCCGGGACGCTGGAACACAGCGAGCGTAACCGGCGCGAGTTCATGGCCGACATCTCGCATGAGCTGCGCACGCCGCTGTCGGTATTGCGCGCGGAACTGGAAGCCATCCAGGACGGCATCCGACCGATGAGCGCGGCGACATTGGCACCGTTGCAGGGCGAGGTGCGGCAACTGGGCAAGCTTATCGACGACCTGCACGAACTTGCGTTGACCCAGTCCGGCGAACTGGCCTACGAGCGCCTGCCGTTGGACCTGGACGCGGTGCTGCGGGCGACGGTGGACGGCATGCGTGCGCGGGCCAGCGATGCAGGACTGGCGCTGGTGGTGTCTTCGGCGCCAGGCCCGATGCCGGTGCTGGGCGATGAGCGACGGCTGCAGCAACTGTTCGCCAACCTGCTGGAGAACGCATTGCGCTACACCGAGCGCGGCGGCAGCGTGGCGGTGCATGCCCAGCACGATGAGCGGCAGGTGCGGGTGACCGTCGAGGACAGTGCTCCAGGCGTGGAGGAGGACAAGCGCGGGCGTCTGTTCGAGCGGTTCTACCGGGTGGACGCCTCACGCAACCGGGCCAGCGGTGGCAGCGGCCTGGGCCTGGCGATCTGCCGCAACATCGTGCTGGCCCACGGTGGAGCCATCCATGCGGAGGCATCCACGCTGGGCGGGTTGGCCATCGTGGTCGAGCTGCCACTGCACGCATGAACACGACGGCCGGAACTTCCACTGAAGTACTTATCGTCGAGGACGAACCGCGACTGGCCGCGGTGCTGCGTGATTACCTGCATGCAGCCGGGTATCGCAGCGACTGGGTGGCTGATGGTGACCTGGCGATGGCTGCGTTCCGTGCGCGTCGACCCGATCTGGTGTTGTTGGACCTGATGCTGCCAGGCCACGACGGTGTGACGCTGTGCCGCGCTATCCGCGCCGAAAGCGATGTGCCGGTGATCATGGTGACAGCGCGGGTGGAGGAGATCGATCGTCTGCTCGGGCTGGAGGTCGGGGCTGACGACTACGTGTGCAAACCGTTCAGTCCCAAGGAAGTGGTGGCACGGGTGGGAACGGTGCTGCGCCGTTACCGGCAGGGACCGGTTGAGCCACGGCAGGCAGGCCTGGTCATCGATGAAGACGGCGGCCGCGCGTTCCTGCACGGCCGCGTACTGGACCTGACGGTTGTCGAATTCCGCCTGCTGCGGACCTTGCTGGGCAGTCCGGGCCGGGTGTGGTCGCGCGAGCAACTGCTCAATCATCTCTACAGTGATCACCGGGTGGTGACTGACCGTACCGTGGACAGTCATGTGCGCAATCTTCGCCGTCGTCTACGTGAGGCGGGCATGCAGGGGGACGGGGTGCGCTCTATCTACGGAGCGGGTTACAGCTTCGAGCTGCCGGACAGGGAGTCGGACCCCCGACCCTGATGGGTGCTCCGCTGGTTTGCACGAAGTTGCACGTTTGTGCTTATTTATGCATTATTGTGCCAGCTGTGCTGGAACTGGCTGGGCATCCCGTCCGCCATCGCTCAGTACCGACTTCGCTGCCGACGGAAGCTCTGACCCCATGGATTTCCACAACAATGAGGTGCTGCCGCAGGAGCGCCAGCAACGGATCCAGGCATTGCTGAAGGCCAATGGCCGCGTGGTCGCCAGTGACCTTGCGGTGCGTTTCGGGGTGTCCGAGGACTCCATCCGCCGTGACCTGCGGGATATGGCGAGCAAGGGCATGTGCCGCAAGGTGTACGGCGGCGCCCTGTTGCCCACCGCGCACTTCGATGCATTGTCACAGCGGATGCAGCGCCATGACGGTGAACGCAGCGTGCTGGCGCGCCACGCAGCATCGTTGCTGCAGGCGGGGCAGACGGTGTTGCTGGACGCTGGCTCTACCAATGTCGAGATCGCCAAGGCGCTGCGCGGCGTGCCAATTACGTTGGTTACCAACGCCCCCGCGGTTGCCGCGGTGTTGTGCGATGACCCGGTTGCCGAAGTCGTGGTGATCGGTGGTCGCGTGGACAGGGCAAGTGGTGGTGCCATCGGCGGGAGCGCGCACCGGCAGCTTGCCGATCTGCAGGTGGACGTCTGCATCCCTGGTATCTGTGCGCTGGACCCGGAAACCGGAGTCTGGGGTAACAGTGCTGAAGAGGCGGCGTTCAAGCAGGCGATGATCCAGGCCAGCGGCGTGACGATCATCGTCGCCGGCGCGGGCAAGCTTGGTACGCGTGCCACATACCGTATCGGCACGCTTGCGCAGGTGGACCATCTTGTCGTCGCCGCGGACCTGTCTGCCGAACTCCGCGAGCAGTTCATGGCGGGGCAGATGCAGTTGCATCTGGTGCCGGTCGACGCAGCCTGATCCTTGTTTTCTCGTTGCCGCGAGCGGCTTCGTCCGTCCCTCCTTTTACCGGCGTTTCCATGACCGACCAGCAGATCATCCAGCGCAGCCAGCAGATGGCCACGCGCGCAGCATTCTTCGTCCCCGGTTTTGCGATTGCGTGCTGGGCGCCGCTGGTGCCGTTCGCCAAGGCCCGCGCGGGTCTTGATGACGCATTGCTGGGCGTGCTGCTGCTGTGCCTGGGCTTGGGCTCGCTGTTGTCCATGCCGCTGGCTGGCATGCTGGCGGCGCGTCATGGTTGCCGGACGGTGATGCTGGCGACCGTGCTGATGATGGTATTGATGCTGCCTTTGTTGGCGGTTGCATCCACGCCGGTGAGCATCGGCATCGTGTTGCTGGTGTTCGGCGCAGGCATCGGCGCAATGGATTGCGTGATGAACATGCAGGCCGTGGTGGTGGAGCGTGAATCCGGCCGCGCGATGATGTCTGGCTTCCACGCCTTCTACAGCATCGGCGCGCTGTCCGGTGCGGCCTTGGTGACGTTGCTGCTGTCGATCGGGGGCGGCGCCTTGTTGTCCACGTTGGTGGTGGCCACGGGCGTTGTCGCGATCACGGCACTGTCTGCGCGTTGGTGGCGAAGTGAGCGCGCCGAGCAGGGCGAGGGCAGCCTCGCTTTTCCGCGTGGCGTGGTGATCGTGATTGGTGCGGTGTGCTTCATCAGCTTCCTGGCCGAAGGCTCGATGCTGGATTGGAGTGCGGTGTTCCTGCATGAAGTCCGCGGGGTGGAGCTTGCCCATGCCGGTTGGGGCTTTGTTGCCTTCAATATCGCCATGACCGCCACGCGCCTGTTCGGCGACCGGCTGGTGAACCAGCTTGGGCCGAGCATGGCGGTGTTGCTGGGTGGTTTGCTTGCGTGTGGCGGGTTTGTACTGGCCACGCTGGTGCCGAGCTTCGGTGTGGCCTTGCTTGGCTACGCGCTGGTCGGCATTGGCTGCGCCAACATCGTGCCGGTGATGTTCAGCCTTGCCGGGCGGCAGACCCGCATGCCGGAGAGTGTGGCCATTCCAGCGGTCACCACGATGGGGTACGCGGGCGTGCTGCTGGGCCCGGCGGCAATCGGCTTCATTGCCCAGCAGTGGTCGCTGCCGGCTGCGTTCCTGATGGCTGCTGCGGCGCTTGCGCTTGTCGCGGTGATTGGTTCGTTGCTGCGGGCGCGTTGAGGGCGGCTATCCCGCTGGCTCGACGGGAGCGGGCGCGCGCTGTTGAGCCCGGCATTGCAGCCTGCCTGCGCAAGCGATGCTCACGCGACGCTTGGTGGTGGCTCGGTCGAAGCATCCATCGCGGCTTTCGGCAGGCTGCGCACATGCACATCCTGCTGTGGGTAGGGAATGTCGATTCCCGATTCCTGCAGTGCCGCGTGGATACGGGTGATCAGCTCGCTGCGGATGTTGAGCCAATGGTCGTAGTCGCGCGTCCACGCACGTACGCTGAAGTCCAGTGAGCTGGCACCAAAGCCAACGAACAAGGCGACGACGGCAGGTTCGGTGGCGACACCGGGTGTCTGCCCGGCGCAGCGGGACAGCAGTCCAAGCACCTGTTGAGGATCGCTGCCGTAGGCAACACCGACATTCACTTCCATGCGCCGGTTGCGGTCGAGCAGCGTCCAGTTGACCAGCGGCTCGGACAGCAAGGGGCCATTGGGCACCACCACGTCGGCGCCATCGAAGGTCTTGATGCGGGTGGAGCGCATGCCGATGTCACGGACGCGGCCGTTGATGGGGCCGACCTCGACCACATCGCCGGGCTGGATCGGTCGCTCGAACATGAGGATCAAGCCGGACACGAAGTTGTTGACCACGTTTTGCAGGCCAAATCCGATACCAACGCCCAGTGCGCCGAACAACAGCGCCAGCTGGCTGCCCTTGAAGCCGGCCGCCGACAGCGCGATCACCACGCCCAGCATCAGTACCGCATACGAGGCCAGCGAGGCGATGCTGTTGCCAATGCCGCGCGACACGCTGGTGCCATGTTGGAGTATGTCCTGCAGCAGCAGGCGGGTAACCCGGGCAGCCCAGAAGGCGATGGTGATTGCGGCGATGAAGGCCAGTACATGGCCGAGCGACAAGCTGAATTCTCCAAAGGAAAATTCATGCGACAGCACCTTGCCGAGGACTGCATAGGTCGGCCGCAGGATGCGGAAGCTGTCCATCGCATAGATGATCCAGCCCACAACAGCAGCAAAAACGCCCACTCGGGCCAGCAGGGAAAGCAATGGCGGCGCGTGATCGCGGGTAAGCCGGTAGCGCGCCAGGCTCGGCCTGCTGAGCAGCAGGTGCAACAAGCTCAGCAATACCGCGATGCCGACATAGAGCAGCAGGCCGAAGTAGGCGCTGTCGATGATCGCGCTGGTCAGCATTTCCGCCAGCGTGCGGTTGCCCAGGATATTGGCAAGCAGGGAGACCGCGAACAGCACCTGCGCGCCCCAGGCCGCTGCACGCAGCAGCTGCCCGGTCCTGCCGGTTGTGCGTGCGTGACCGGCGCGGTAGGCCCGCCATTGCACGAAGCCGGTCAACACCATGGCCACCAGGGTCAGCGCCAGCGTATACACGCGGAAGGCGGTATTGCTCGACAGGAAGAAGAAACCCAGCCCTGCGAGCAGGTACAGCAGTGATGCGACCAGCGGCCAATGCCCAAGCAGGTGCTTGCTCGCGGGCGGCAGCAGGCGCAGTACCGGGACCAAGGCAAACAACATGCCCGCCTGCAGGGTCAGCAATGGCGCATCGGGCTCCAGTACCAGCATGGCGACCGTGGACAGCAGCAACCAGGTTGACCAGGGCCGCGCCAGCACGCGCTGGGTGGCGGCGTCGATGCTGTTGTTGACGTTCGCTCGACGACCATAGCGGCGGGCCCACAACAGCAACGGCAGCAGCAGTACCTGGATTGTGTGGAACAGGATCTGCGTGTGGCGGTGTTCGCTTTGATAGGCGCGGCTGAACTCGAGTTCTATCTGCAGGCCCGAGCTGAGTGCGTCGCTGGCCGCTGCGCGCTGGTCGGGGGAATCCGTATCGATCCGCCAGAGCGGTGGCGAATCCACCTGCAGCAGCTGATGGTCGAGGTAGCTGATGGCATCGGTGACCGCAGCGTGGCCTGATTGCAGCCGCACCTCCATGGCATTGGCGCGCGCGCTGAGTTCCATCTGCCGTGAAAGCGGACCGGCAAGCGCCTGCTCGGCTTCGGTCAGGCGGGTTATCAAGGCATCGATGCGGCTGAGCAGCAGTGGCGGAATGCTGCTCGGCTGCTGCCGTGTTGCTTGCCAGCTGGCACGACGTTGCGCGAGTTCGGCGGCATCCTCGGCATAGGGGGCGGTGGCGATCTGCAGCGCGTCGCGCCAGCGCGTGAACCGCTTGCTGTCGAACTGCCAATGTCGATCGAGGCTTTCAAGGCGCATGATCGGCACCCTGCGCAGTTGGGCAGGGGACAAGGCCTGTCGGCGCAGGTCAACCGAGCGGGTGATGTCCTCGAGCGCGGGTGCCAGCGCGATGATGGGGTCTGGTTGGCCAGCCAGCTCGATGGCAGAGATCGCCAGGCGCTCATCGGTATCAGCGCGGGTCACGATCAGTGCGGTATCGACGGGCTCGGGAGTGCTTGCCGTTGGCGCTGCGGGTGCGGCAGTCGTGTCCGGGTCGAGCGGATGCGTTGCCTGTGCGTGGGCGACATGGCAGCAGACCGAGGCGAAACAGAACACTACTGCGCGCAGCCAAAGCATGGGCGACTCCCGGCAGGTGGATGCTCCGATCCACGTTGCCGGAGTTTGGCACAGCGTGTGTCCGGTGGGCGCTGGCTGGGCCAGCCGGTATTGGGAAACGTGCCTGGTTTTGGCGGCTGGTGGAGGGGCGAGCATGGAGGTGCTCATACCAGGACGCCGATGTTCCGTGGGCTGGGGAGGGGGCGTTGCGACGCCCGCCGCGAGGTTGTTGCGTGACCTTTGGCCTATCCGTCGGTGGCCGTGATCCCCTACGCTCGTCGGTTGTGCCATGCAGTTGCATGGCCTTTTCCCTGTTTGGCCGGAGATGTCCATGTCGTTTTCCAAGCTCGTCCCGTTGTCCCTGACGGTTGCAATCGCTGCCTCGCTCGCCGCCTGTGGCAAGACCGAAGCGCCTGCTGCGCCGGCTACCGAAGCCAAAGTCGCGTTCGACCAGTCACAGCTCAAGACCCAGCTGATCTCGCTCAACGCCGCCGATCTGGATCCGGCCGTGCAGGCGTGCGCCGACCTCAACGGCTTCGTCAACAGCAAGTGGCTCAAGGCCAACCCGGTGCCGGGCGACCAGACCACCTGGGGCAGCTTCGAGATCCTGCGTGAGCGCTCGCTGGAAGTGCAGCACGCGCTGGTCCAGCAGGCGGCCGCTGGCAAGGCCGCAGCAGGTTCCAACGAAGCCAAGATCGGCGACATCTGGAAGACCGGCTCGGACGAGGCGGCCATCGAGGCGGCCGGCATCAAGCCGCTGCAGCCGGAACTGGACAAGATCGCCGCGCTGAACGACAGCGCCGCCATCACCGGCTACCTGCGTGATGCCTATGCGCAGGGCAATGGCTTCCTGTTCTCGCTGTACGCCAGCCCGGACTTCAAGGATTCGGCCAACGTCATCGCCTATGTCGGCCAGGGCGGCCTGGGCTTGCCGGAAAAGGGCTATTACTTCGACGAATCGCAGGCCAAGATCCGCGAGGCCTATGTGGCCTACATCGAGCAGCTGCTGACGTTGTCCGGCGTCGATGCCGCGCAGGCCAAGGAGCAGGCCAAGGCGGTGATGGATTTCGAAACCCGCCTGGCCAAGGCGTCGCTGTCGCGCATCGAGCTGCGTGACCCGTCCAAGCGCTACAACCCGGTCAGTGCCGCCGATGCCGACAAGCAGACCCCGAACTTCAGCTGGACCGCGCTGTTCGACACGCTGCAGGTCCCGGCCAAGGACAAGTTCTCGCTGGCCCAGCCGAGCTTCTTCAACGAACTGAATACCATGTTGGCCGACGTGCCGGCGGCCACCTGGCAGGCCTACCTGCGCTTCCACACCGTGGACAACGCCGCGCCGTACCTGAGCAAGAACTTCGAGCAGGCCAACTTCGACTTCTTCAGCAAGACCCTGCGCGGCCAGCAGGAAATGCAGCCGCGCTGGAAGCGCGTGCTGGATTCGGTGAATGGCTCGATGGGTGAAGCACTGGGCCAGCTGTACGTGGACGCGGTGTTCCCGGCCGAATCCAAGGTGGCCATGCAGCACCTGGTGGAGAACCTGTCCGTCGCGCTGAAGGCGCGTCTGGAAGGCCTGCCGTGGATGGGCGAGGACACCAAGAAGAAGGCGCTGGAGAAGTGGGCCAGCTTCACCCCGAAGATCGGTTACCCGGACAAGTGGCGTGATTTCTCGGGCCTGACCACCAACAGCGACAGCTACCTGGGCAATATGCAGGCGGCGCAGGCGTTCAACTACCGCTACATGCTGGCCAAGATCGGCAAGCCGGTGGACAAGACCGAGTGGGGTATGACCCCGCAGACGGTGAATGCTTATTACAACGCGACCAAGAACGAAATCGTGTTCCCGGCCGCCATCCTGCAGCCGCCGTTCTTCGATGCCAAGGCCGATCCGGCGCTGAACTACGGCGGCATCGGTGCGGTCATCGGTCATGAAATGATGCACGGCTATGACGACTCGGGCAGCCAGTTCGCCGCCAATGGCAATTTCGACAACTGGTGGACCGATGCTGATCGCAGCGCGTTCAACAGCCGCACCGACCAGCTGGTCGCGCAGTTCGACGGTTACCAGTCGCTGCCGGGCGTGAACGTCAAGGGCAAGCTGACCTTGGGCGAGAACATCGGCGACCTCGGCGGCCTGACCGTTGCCTACGACGCGCTGCAGATGGCGCTGAAGGAAGACGCGAAGCTCAATGTGCCGGTCGATGGCTATACCCAGGACCAGCGCTTCTTCATGAACTGGGCCACCGTGTGGCGCCGCAACTTCACCGATGGCGAGCTGCGCGTGCGCCTGAACACCGATCCGCACGCACCGGCCAACTTCCGTGCCAACGGTGCGCCGTCGAACATGCCGTCGTATGCCGCCGCGTTCCAGTGCAAGGCCGGCGATGCGATGGTGCGTGCCGACGACAAGCGGGTTGTGATCTGGTGATGTTTGTTGTTTGAGCACGTTCTGTGAATGAAGAAGGCCCGGCATTGCCGGGCCTTCTTTTTGGCTGATCACATTGGCGGCGGGCTGCCTGCTTTTTGTAGGAGCGGCGTAAGCCGCGAAGCAGATAGATCATCAGATGGCGTATCTGCCAAGAACTCCAGCAATGCCAGCTTCGCGGGGTTCGGCGCGGCGACAAAAGCGCGGCCGACGCGCGGGGGCG
>NZ_JASCOR010000075.1 GCF_029959445.1 Stenotrophomonas sp. PS02298
GGGAGAGGGGATTGAGCCAAACGCCAAACGCCAAAAGCCAAAAGCCAAAAGCCAAAAGCCAAAAGCCAAAAGCCAAAAGCCAAAAGCCAAAAGCCAAAAGCCATGACTGCTCCGCTATACGCCGTCCTCAGAAGCGCCAGTCAAAGCTCAACTGGTAATTGCTGGGGGCACCGTAGTAACCAATCTGGTACAGGCTGTTGATGTACTTCTTGTCGGTGAGGTTGTTGACGTTGGCGCGTATCGTTGCGTTGGGCAGCACGTCCCAGGCGACGAAGGCGTTCAGCAGAGCGTAGCTGCTCTGACGCACGATGCCGCCGGTGTAGATATCAGTTGCGGAGATTTCACTCTGCCAGCGGCCACCCAGCCCGAACGACAGTGCCTCGTAGGTCGGCAGGCGCGAGGTGAGCATCAGGTTGGCGGTACGGCGTGGCACCCAGGTATAGGTTGCGCCACCGTCTTCGTTGCTCATCTTCAACTGGGTGTAGCCGAACACCAGGTTGGTGTTGTCATTGAGCTTGCCGGTGGCCTCGAATTCGACACCCTTGGATTCCACGTCAACGCCGTAATACCAGTACTTGGCGCTCGCTTCGTCGTAACCACCTGAGGTGGCGAGATTGCCTTGCTTGGCCTTGAACAGCGCCAGCGTGGTAAGCAAACGACGGTCCAGCCACTCGGCCTTGACGCCAACTTCGTAGTTCACGCCCTTGGTCGGATCCAGGTAGACCAGATTGATGTCGTATTGGTCCTGCGGCTGGTAGATGTCCGAGTAGCTGACATAACCCAGCACCTTGTCGGTGAAGTCCCAAGTCAGGCCCGCATAAGGGCTGATGTGATCTTCGGTCTGGTTGAAGTTCTCGCCATTGTTGCCATCGCGGTGGTATTCGGCCCAGTTGAAGCCGAGCACGGCTTTGAACCGGTCGGTGAAGGTAAGGCGGGTAGCCCCGTAGCCCCGCTTCAACCGCTGGTTGGTCCAGCTTGCCTTGTGGCGTGCTCCCCATTGCGGTTCCGCAATGGCATTGCCTGGATAGGGGAAGAATTCCGGATTGAGGTTGGACGGTACATTGATGGGGTGATCCCAGGTGGTCTGGTCGCTCTTGCCCACGCTGAAGCCGAACATCGCTTCCTGCTCATGCCCCAGCAACTGGAAACGTCCGTTCACCGTGATATCGCCCAGATGCGAGTTGCCCGCGTCGATACCCTTGTATGCCCAACCGACCAGCCCCGCGCCGGTGATCGGGTCCAGCCCGCTCAGGGAGTAGGCGAAGAACAGCTGATCGTCGCTGTCGATCTTGCGGTAGTTGTAGGTCGCCTTGGCCTGCCAGTCGGCACCCAACTGGTGGGTGTACTCGACGAACGCGGTCTGGGTCTTGGTGTTCCAGTAGGTCCAGTCCTGCGTGGTCGACGCACTGCGGCCCCACTCGGCCTGGCTGCCGTCGTTGTTGCTGAAGGTCAGCGCGCCCCACATGTTGTGGTCGCTGTTGGCTTTCTGCCAGGAGTAGCCCATGGTCAGCGTGCCGTTGTCGCCGATCTGGCCATCCACCACGCCATAGAAGAAGTTGCGGTCGGTCTCGTAATCGCGCAGGTAGGAGTCACCGTCTTCATGCGCGGCCACCACGCGGCCGGCCCAGCGGCCGTCCTCGGTGAACGGGGTGGAGTAATCCACCTCGACCCGACGCTTGCCCCAGGAGCCGAGGCTGATGCCGACCTGGCCCTTGCTCTCGTTGGTGGGGCGCTTGCGCACGTAGTTGATGGTGCCCGACGCGTTACCCACGCCGGTGAGCAGGCCGTTGGCGCCGCGGATGACTTCCAGCTTCTCGTAGCCGAACGCATCCATCGCGCCGGTGACGATGCCCCAGTCATTGGGCAGGCCGACGCCGTCGATCTGGGTGTTCTTGATTTCCAGGCCGCGCGCCAGGTAGTTGGTGCGGTTGGTTTCCCATTCCTCCACCTGGATGCCGGTGGCCAGGCGCAGCGCATCGTTGATGTTGTCGATGCCGAACTGCTGCATCTGCTCGGTGCTGACGACGCTGATGGACTGAGGGGTTTCCTTGATATCCAGATCGAGGTTGGTGGCACCGTTGCTGACCCGGTTGGCACGCTGCGATACCACGCGCACCGTATCCAGCTGGGTAGCGGTGTCATTTTCCGTGCCGGAGGCAGAGGCAGAGACGCTCTGTGGCGCGGCCATGGCAGCACCACAGCTGCTGGCCAAGGCCAGGCAGATGGCGACCTGCAGGCGGTTGCGGACGTTGCGGAACGGGAACGATGAGCCAGCGGCATGAGCCGGGCGGGCGAGGGAGCGACTGGGGTGCATGAGCGAGCCTGAACGGATTTAGATAACGGATTGACCACGGGCGGGGCGGTCCCGCTTCCGTTGCGGGTGATAACTGCGCTCAAGCGGGCGGCGATGTTAGTGGGAAATTAAATGCGAATGATTCGTAGTTTGCAACTGTTCGGGCAGTCAGGTTTCGTCAAAAGGCCGTGTCTGCACGGCGTCACCCGGCTGAATCAGACCATGTGCCGGGTCACCTGCAGCATGCTGGCGGCGCCTTGTATGCTTTGGCCGACGCCCGCGAGCCGAGGTCAAGATGTCCGACGCGCTTCATGCAGAGGTTGAACGTCGTGCTCCCCTGCAACGCCTGGCCTGGGCATTGCTGTGGCTGGCCTTGGCCGCGCTGAGCCTGCATTTCCTGCTCGCCGTCCATGGCCAGTACCGTCACCTGGACCCCGAGCACTACACCATGTACTGGTCGCGGCGCGGCTGGTTGTGGCTGCATATAACCGGTGGTGTGCTGGGCATCGTGCTCGGCCCGCTGCAGTTCCTTACCCGCTGGCCGCGTGCCTGGCCGTGGCTGCATCGTTGGTTTGGGCGCTGCTATATCAGCGGCATGTTGTTGGCCTGTGCGGCAGCGGTGGGCTTGATCAGTACCTCGCCGGCACCTGCCCCGATCACCACCGCGTTCGCGGGCACAGCGCTGGCCTGGCTGATGACGGCCTTGGTGGCAATGATCAGCATCCGCCGTGGCAAGGTTGCACGGCATCGCCGCTGGATGACGCGTGCCTATCTGGTCACGCTGGCACCGGTGGTGTTCCGGCTGTTGTTGCCGGCGTGGATAGCGAGCGGGCGTGCGCCCAGCCCGGACGCCATCGCGCTGCTGTTGTGGAGCAGCTGGGTGGTGCCGCTGCTACTGCATGGCGTGCTGTCGAGTGCGTGGACGAGGTGGCGGGGACGAGCGCCGTCGATGGCCGCTCCAGCGGGATGATGCTTCCCGCTGCCAGTTGGACTGACGGGCGATTCAAGGCTCAGCGGGTGAGCCGGCAGCGCCACGCAATACCGCGATGAAGCGCACTGCCATGCCAACCAGCAGGAAGGCCACCAGCATCGCCGCCGAGTTGGCCAGCACCTTGGCAAAGCCAAGCTTGGCGACATCGATGAAGTAATACGGATACATGCCGGTGAGCTCGCCGCGGATCAGCGCGTAGATGAAGTAGCTGACCGGATAGATGCACCATGCCAATGGTGCGAGCGCGCCAAGTCGGTTACGTGGTGCAAACACCACCCAATAGGCAAGCGCGCAGAGCGGCACGACATAGTGCAGCAGGTAGTCGGCAAGCAGCTGCAATCCCTGCGGGCTCCAGGCATTGCGCAGCAGCACGTGATAGCCCGCACCCACCATGACAATCGAGGTGATCGCACAACCCAACACCTCGGGCTTGGCGAAGAACCGGCCAGGAGGTGTGGCTCCGGCAACCAGCGGCAAGGTGGCTGAAAGCGCGACGAACAGATTGGTAAGCACCGTGAAGTAGGCGAGGAAGGCAAGCGTGCCGTGGAGGACGCCCCGGCCATTGGAAAACGCCAATTCAATGGACAGGTAGAGCTGCAGCAGCAGCGCCGACCATGCGAAGACAGCCAGTGCTGCCAGCATCTTCCTGTCGAGCGGGTGAGGCTTGGTCTGCATGTGCTCTCCGAAGGAGTTCAACTGCCCAGGTAGGCAGAGTAGCGCAGTACGTGCATTCAGCCCGCAAGCAAGCTGGCTCGCCAGCCTGCAGCTACTGAAAGCCCCTCTCCCTGCACGGGAGAGGGGTTGGGGAGAGGGCGACGCAAGCACCACTCGCGCCGGGGGCGAGGAAAGCTCCGAAGCGGATGCTCCTTCTAGGCCAAGCCGCAGTGCCACTCATCCCACCTGCAGGAACCGCGTCACCTTGTGCTTGAGCAGCTGCACCAAGATGGGATCCATGTAGTCGTAGTCATCCGGTATATCCAGGCAGATGACGCGCTTGCCATCCAGATGTGCGCGGAATTTCTTGGACAGCTTGTTGCGATGGGCGTTTTCCATCACGAAGATCAGGTCCGCCCACGCCAGCAGCTCTGGTGACACCGGCGTATTGGCATCATTTCCCAGTCCGGCTGATTGCGTTTCAATACCGGGCCAGTTGGCGAAGACCTGCTCTCCGGTGGGACTGCGCAAGCGGTTCTGGGTACAGATGAAAAGGACGTTGCGTGGCATGACGGCTCCCTCGAAGTCTGGTGCCTGCTCAGGCGGAAGGTGCAGGGGGTGCGGCTCGAGTGCCGTGGCGCAGGAGCATTGCAGTGAACACGGCAACCGCCAGCAACGGCCAACCGAAGAACACTCCCCGGAAAAGCAGCGAGCCGTTTACCAGTCCGATCAGAACCAATGAAACCAGGCTGCCACAGCCGAAACCCATCCAGATAAATGTGCTGTTGAAGCTGTGCTGGTCAGTGCCAAGCACGAAATAGGCACGCCACAATGCGACGATGCCGAGCCAGCCGCCGCTCAGGCAGGCCAATACCAGCGCGGCGCTGCTCAGGGCTTGCTGGCGCTGGATCGACTCCAGCGCGAACATCAGTCCCAACGCGCTATAGAACAACGCCACCAGCGTACTCGGCACGATCACCACGAAGCCGATGAGCTGGGCCAGCAATTTCGTTCGCATGTGATCCTTCACGGTGAAGTGCGGCTCGCGCCGCAGATAGGTTCAAGCCGGGGTTGGCAGCGTGTGGTCGACGCAACCGCCGCAGGCCTGCGCGGAGTCCTGCAAAGCGCGATCAACGGGTATCCGTTTCCACCACCACGGCAGTTCCGTAGCAGAGCACTTCGGTGAGTCCGGTCATCAGCTCGGTGGCGTCATAGCGCACGCCGATGATTGCATTGGCGCCAAGCTGGCGGGCGTGGGCGACCATGTCGCGGTAGGTTTCATCGCGGGCCTGTTCGCACAGCTCCGTGTAGATGGTGATGTTGCCGCCGAATATGGTCTGCAAGCCGCCGAGGAAATTGCCAACGATGGAACGCGAGCGCACGGTGATGCCGCGGACCAGGCCGAGGTTGCGCACGGCGCGATAGCCCGGCAGTTCCAGGGCGGTGGTGATCATCGCGTCGTTGAGCAGGGCAGGTGCCGTGCGGCTGGTGGAGGTGTGTTGTAGGGGTCGGTCATGGTGGGTGCCGGCAACGTGCATCAGGGAGCCGAGTATGCGTGCATTCCAATGGTTGGCACCATGGCTTCCCGTGCAACACGGATGGGAACCGGCCCGCTGGGCGGGCCGGGAGTTCGGAATGTCAGGCCGACCGCACCAAGGCCGTCGTCGCCTTGCGCACCACCGGTAACAGCAACAGCAGGATGGGGAAGGCGACCAGCCACGAGATGCCCCAGGCAGCGAGCCACTTGGAGCCGAGCAGCGGCGACATGCCGATGCTCTTCAGTGTGCTGATCAGGGAGACGACGCAGGTCATCAGGATGGACAGCAGCAAAGGCATGACCAGGGCGCCGTAGCGCAAGGGAAGCTTGGGAATGCCGAAGGCAATGATGTTCTTGTTTTTAGCGTTCACGGTGATCTCCTGGATCCGGTCAAGCAATGGCGCCTTCCGCCCATGGATGGGCGAACAGCCCCGGCAATGCCGGAGTTGATGGGCGCGTTGGTTGACGTGAACGCTTACGGCCGTCGCATGAGTCGCGAGGACGCGCAGATGGTAGGAGCTGATAATGCTTCTGGCAAGCGCTTCCAGGTTGCCGCCGAGGAAGCAACGCGCTTCATTGCCCGGCCAGTTCGCGCAGTTCAATGACCCGGTCGATGTTCAGTTGCATTGGGCAGAACGAATACATCGGTGAGCCAACATAGGAACCCGCGAGTTCGCAGTGCAGGTCCCGGTACACCAGCCAGGCCTTCTGGGCACGCTCAAGCCTTGCTGCATCGTTCGCGTTCTCTGCAAGCAATTTGCTGTTGATGGCACGGTAAAGGCGTGTCATCTCCGCTTTTGCATGCTCCGAGGTCACCGATGAGCAGGCCTCCACCGTGCCGTTGTTGATGCTGCCGGCCTTGGCCAGGCAGTCGTTATAGGCCTGCTGGTGGTCCACCGTGGTGGCGGCAGCGGGCCACGCCAAGCCTGCAAGCAACAACAGGGAAACTACATTGGATCGCATCGTGCAGCGCCTGTGCCGTGGCAGCCACAGCTGCCGTGGTGATCGTATTCGCGGATCTGCAAGGGCCAATCAGCTCAGCGCCGCGTGAGCTCCTGCCCATCGACGGTCATCTTCCAGCTGCCGTCCACTTGATGCGGTGGCACGGAGACCACGAAACGCGTGGTCAACGGGCCGACTCCGGCGATGAAGTCATTGCCTTCATAGGCCTTGATTGGTGCATCCAGTGATTTGCTGACCGACGGGCTGGGCTGGTGCTTGTAGATGACGCGCCCGCTGGCATCGATGAGCAGCGAGGTGGTGGTCGATTCCCAGGTACCGACATAAGCCTGCTTGTCTGCCGGAACCGGCTTGCCACAGGCTGCAAGCACAAGGGTGAACAACAGGGCGAGCAAGGCAAGGCGGCTGCGACGCAGCACTTCCGGCAGCAAGATATTGTGGGTAGTGCGATGGGCTGTGATGTATCGCATCCGGGGCTTCCTTTTTGGTGGATGGAGGATCAGCCGGTTCGTTGCTGATCGGGGTGTTCGACGTGCGCAACTCTGCCTAGGAAAATCATTGCTAGCAAGCGCGGAGTCTGCGATTGCCTGCCGTTAGCCATGCGGAGAACAAATGCGCGTGATGCTGGCTTGGTTCCAATCCGACGCCCGCAAACGTTGTGCGCAGGTGCGTGCGATACCGCTATTCCTGCGCCGAGAACGATGCGTGATAGGCAACGGTTCCCTGCGGCATCCGCGTATCGAACGAAAGCGCCTGGAAGTACTCGGCGGGCACGCCCGGCAAGGTGAGCGCATCAGTGGCCTTGAATCCGAAACGCGCGTAGTAGCCTGGGTCGCCAAGCACCACGCAGCCGCCTGCAGCAAGTACGCGCAGCTGATCGAGTGCTGCTTCGATCAGCTGGCTGCCAATGCCTTTGCCCTGCAAGTGGGGCAGGACAGATACCGGTCCAAGCCCGTACCAACCCACGTCCTCGCCGGCGATGGTCAGCGGCGACACCGCAACGTGGCCAACGATGGTGCCGGATTGCTCCGCTACCAAAGAGACGGTGAGCTGGCCGGAGCGGCGCAATGCCGCAACGATGAATTGCTCGGTGTGATCGGTATGCGGTGCCTCCAGGAAGGCGGCGACCGTTACCGCTTCGATGGCCGCGATGTCGGCGGGCGTTTCCGGCCGGATCAGGATGTCCATGGAATCAGGGTGTCTGCGTGGGAGGCTTGGATTCGGAAGCATATCGGTTTGGCTTTGCAATATCGGTTACCTGCAACCAAGCGTGACAACAGGCTCAAGCTAAGCCGGAAGCGTACCTTGCACGCCGTAGCCCGGGTAAGCGCAGCGCACCCGGGGCCGTTCGCGGGCGGCAATGGCAGCTGGCGGGTTTCACCAGCCCGTCTACGACTACTGGCAGCCGAGGGTGACGATAGGCTCAAGGTAGGCGGCGAGGCTGCCTTCGGCGTCCATGGCGACGAGTGAGTCGAAACGTTGAATGCGTGCGGCAGGATCGGTGGCCAGCAATGCCTTGTAGGCCTTGAGCATGCTGCGCATGCCGGCGAGTTGTGATGGCTGCAAGGCGCCCTTCTGTGATGGGTTGGCGACCTGGAAGGCCGCGCTGCCAAAGATGAACTGCGCCAGCAGTTCCGGGCCATTGGGAGTACCCGCGGCGGGCACTGGTGCCAGCACGTCCGGGCAGACGTAATCCACCGCGTCCTTGGTGCTGTCCTCCCATTCAAGCAGCAGGGCGCGGATGCTGGTCGCCTCCGGGTGGCGCGGCTGCGCTTCCAGCAGTGCGGTCAGGCCGACAACCTGTGAGCTGTCCACCTTCAAGCTGCCCTGGCCCTGGGCGACCGCGCCCAGCGGCAGGAGCAGGGCGAGCGTGAGCGTCTGGCTGAAGAATCGCATTGCATGGATTCCCTGGACGACAAAGACCTGCTCGCGCCCGATCAGCCAGGCGCCCCGGCTGACCCGGTACCGAGGCCAGCCGGGTGATGATTGAACGTATCGCGTATAGGTTCAATCAAATTTGGCGGCAACCAGGCGTGCCCGGCGCATCAGTTGCGCAGTCATCGACATCGCCCGTGCCATCCAACGCTGCCGTTGCCGCACACGCCATCGCTGCGCTTACCTGCAGGCGGCGTTGACCTGCTGGTCCAGGCTGGCCCGCATATCGGCCGTGGCCTGCGCTCCTGCCGCGCCCAGCGCTGCCGTGCGCATCGCCTTGGCGCCATCGCAGTTTTCGTTGCCAGCGGTCGTCGTATAGCGAACCTGCACGCGCCGTTGGCCCGGCCCGGCAGGGGCGGCAGTGATGGCCTGGGTCGGGTTGGACGGGGAGGGCGATGCATACCGTCGTGACGAGGTTTCGCCTTCGCGGCAGGGGATGGACTGGTAGCTGGTTTCACCCTTCGGGCCGGTGCACTTGTACACGGGCTGCGCCTGCGCCGTCGGGATGCTGAAGTAAAGAACGGCTGAGGTGAGCAAGGGGAGACAAGCCTTTGTCATTGAAGCTCCGTGACGAATCATGAACAGGGAAGGCGCTGATTATGTCCGCTCGCGGTCAGCGAATCTGGAACCGCTGCGCGTTTCCGCAAAGGTGGTTGCAGTTTTGCGGAACCTTCCAATGCCCAGGCCTGCATGCAAGGTCTGGTGCCATGCGCAAATTCATTTCGCGTCCTGGGTCTGCTCCGAGATGACACCGTCGATCCAATCGGCGTAATGGCTGATGCGGACATTGCAGGCAACCTGGCCATAGCGTCCGGGCCGTGCGGTCAGCACGTTGCCCTGCACAACCTTCCAGGAGCCCAGCCCGGCGAGCAACCACTGATTGCCGCTCTGGATCAATGCTGGGCCACCGCTGTCCCCGTTCCCGAGTACACCCTCAAGCGGCAGGGCCGAAGGTGGTGCATCGAACACATAGCAGAGCCAACGGTCGTATGCACTGCTGACCGTGTTGAATGCACGCCGCAGCTCCGTGCGGTTGGGGCCGCTGGGGTCGTGCCCGATGTCACCGGTGCCGGTGGCCCCTTTGCCGATCAGCTTGATGGTCTGGCCAGCCTCATCGTCATGCTTGTACGCGGCCACCGGAGCGACATCGGTAACGGGCTGGCGCAGCTTGATCAACGCGATGTCATCCGATGAGGCAAGGAACACCACGATCAACATCGCCTCACCGCTGGCCGTTGCCTGGTCGATCAGCGTCTGCGGCAGCGTCCTGTAACCGGGGTGGATGATGACGCGCTCCACCTCGCGCGGCAGCCCGTTGATTGTCACCTGCTTGAGCTCGGCATGCCGGGGCAGGGTATGTGCAGCCGTGACCGCCCACTGCGGAGCAATCAAGCTGCCATGTCCCTCGCCGGGCATGTCGACCAGCGCGGGAAACTCGCCACTGGGAATCCGATAGTTGGCGTCATCAACATCGTGGCGGATGACGATGGCATCAGCAGTCGAGGACAGTGTGAGGAGTAATGCGAACAGCAGGCCTGCGAGGGGTTTCATGAACATCCTTTGGTCGGTAGGCCCTGTCGCTGTTGGGGCCGGTACCTGAAACGAATGGGTAGCAAGGCAGTATTGGCTTGCATGAGTTCTCCGGGCGTTGTCCGGTGAAAGGATTCATCTCTGATCACGCGTTATGGCATTCCGAGCCTGTCGAGCCAACGAAGTGCGTCGTCGGTCCATCGATCGGTATCTGTCCCTTGCCGCTTGACGCCAAAGGCATGCCCGCCGGTTTCATACAGCTTGAGCTCTACGTTTACGCCTGCCTCCCTCAGTGCTTCCTCATACACGCGCGAATAGTAGGCCGGATCGACTGCATCATCCTCGGCGTGTATGAGCAGGGTTGGTGGCACGTCGCTCGAAATGTGAATGTCGGTGTTCAGTTCTCCTGCTGCGACTGACCTGGGAGTCTTGTTCTTGTGCTCCATGGTCAGGTGTCCGGGATAAACCGGAATTGCGAAATCAGGGCGGCTGCTCATCTGGTCGACTGCATCGATTGACTCGTAGGTTCGATGTCTGAAGGCTGTGGATGCCAAGACCGCCAGGTTCCCTCCTGCAGAAAACCCCATGACGCCAATCTTGTTGGGGTCGATGGCGTACGCACCCGCGTTGAACCGAACAAGCGAGATCGCCCTCTGAGCGTCCTGCAACGCCATTGGAATCTCGGGTTGCTCGTGCCTTCTGGTCTCGCTGTTCCAATTGCATCCAGTGTTGGGGACGCGATATTTCACCAGGATGCAGGTGATGCCCGAATCGGTCAGCCATTTGCAGACATCAGCGCCTTGCGGTCCAAGCGTGCTGTTGGGGCCTATCGCCAACGCTTTGTAGCCACCACCTGGAAAGACGAGGATGGCGGAACGCGAGGAGTTGTTCGTCGGCGAATAGACGAGATATGTCGGATGAGTCAACGCCCACTTCTCGTGGGCGAGTGCATTGATGCCGTCCAGAAAAACCTGGGAGCCCTCGGGCCATAGGGGCACCTCGAGCCGATAGCTGACAGCGGAAGAGTCCGCGTTGTGCGCGCCTGCCGGCTGCGAGGCGGGGGCCGGGCTACGTGGCGGATACTGGTTGTCCGAGGCGAGGGCTGAACAAGCTGAGATCAACAGAAGCGCGGCACTCAACAAGTTAACTGCTGAAGGAAGCATGTGCGTGTCCTACGGCTGCGGGATTGCAGATGGTTGAGCAGTACCAGCCTCTGGAGTTGGGGTGCCCCGTAGCAGATCGGTTTGACCTGTCATGCCGTTGGCTGACGAAGCAGGTTCGATGTGTTCCAGACGCTGGGCCTACCACTGTACTTGTGACTCGATGATGGCCCGCAGCCGTTCGCACTACCGGGAATGGCCTTGGTCAGCGGGGTGCTCCAAGGCCGCGATGCGCTCGACCAGCGTGTCGACCGCCGCCTCCATGGCCCGTGCGGTATGGTCGCCACTCTGGTTGGTGATGATGAAGATGCCAAGGTCGTACTTCGGGATGATGTAGACATAGCACTGGGAGCGGGGCACGCCACCATGGTGTGCATAGTACCTGCCTTTCAAGCGGTCGCCGCTGACGATGTTCCAGAAATAGCCGATGCCGAATTCGCGATCGAAGTTCGCCAGCGTGCGATGGGATTCCTCCACGACAGGTCCATTGGCGAGCTGGAATCTCAGGTATTTCACCATCTCCGGAACCGTTGCTTTCACGTTTCCGGACGCACCCCAGGGAAGCTGGGGCATTGCCGTGGTCGGTAGCGGATTGTCACTGTGATAGCCAACCGCAAGCCGTGTCGCGTCAGCATCGCCAAGGCGGATCCTGGTATCCGTCATCGCCATGGAATCTCGCAGGAACCCACGCAGAAGTGACTCGTAGTCGCTCTTGTAGACCATTTCCAGTACGTGTGCCACCAGCTCGGTCCCGGTGCTGGAATACGCGTACTCCTTTCCGGGCGTTCGACCAATCTCGACCGTATGCAGGTCCTTGAAGAATTCGCCCTTTCCGTAGCTGGCGTAGATGGCATTGAGCTCAGCGGGCGTGCGCCGATCGGTGAAGTCGGCCAGTACGGTATTGGCGCGCTCCGGCAGCATGTTCGGCAGCCCACTGGTATGCGACAGCAGATGGCGGATGCGGATCGGCTCGCCGTGGTACTGCAGGTTGGGATAGTCACCTTGCAGATACTTCCGGATGTCGTCATCCAGGCCGATCCTGCGCTCCAGGACAGCATTCGCTGCCAGCGTGCCTGCCAGCGTCTTGCTCAATGAGCCGATTTCGTAGAGCGTCGCATCGCTCGGAACCCCAGCGGTGCCGGCAACCATGTCGCCGCGGTGATGAGTGAACTCCTTGCCCCGGTACACGACTGCGATTGAGGTCGAGTGCAGCAAAGGCTGCTCGATGAGCGTTGCAGCGACTTCTTCGATGTCTGCCTCCAGATCCTTTGCAGGAGCCGGCTCGCCCTTGCAGCTCGCGCCAAGGAGTGCCGCTGACAGTACGAAGAAGTAGAAGCACCACCTGTTTCGAAAGGCCATCGAAGTCGCTTGCATGCGTGGGCGCTTGAAGTGGGATAGGGAAGGGCTCATAAAGTAGCCGAATACCTGCCGTAACGCCGTAGTGGTTCCAGCACTTGAACTAGGACGGCACTTGTGGGAGCACTGGAGGTATTGAAGCGGCGAGCCAGCGAAGAATGAGTCCGCGAATCTCCCCGGCCAGGTCCTTCAGTGCGCCGGAACGGCGGTGAATTCACTGGGCTGCAGATGCAGTCATATGCGCCAGGCGGACTCATCGCTGGGGACGGCGACGTTTACAGAAATGGAATTGCTCGTAGTTGTCGATACCGCATGCGAATCGATTTCGGTGATGAGGAGTTGTTTCGCGCCATGTCGGTACTGGTATCTGCCATGCAGAATCAGCGGAGCTGAAATGGCGGCGGCAATCGCCCCGGAAATGGCGATGCCAGTCGTCAGGCCAAGGGCAACCAGAACCAGGCGTCCGATGGATATGTCAGCGATCCGGTTGGAAGGCGAATGGGCTGCCAGAACCCAGTGCAGCGCCAATAACCAACATGCAACAAGCAGCGGAATGGCCGCGATGGGTGCCAGGAACGCAGCGGCAAGCGCAGGCAAGGGCGCTGAAAGGCTGGCCAGCCAGAACCGCGTGCGAGGTGAGCAGGTAGGGTTGCGATGTGTGGTTGTTGCTGGCATCTGACACTTTGGACTCAGCTGCGCCGCGTGATGACGCCAGCTTGAATGAATTGTCAGGTCCCATCCGGAAGACGAACCTGCATGGCGCATTCCGCCGCCAGTGACTTGAGCGCCAGGTCGCCGATCCCGGCAAGCCCCGCCGCGCGTCGGCACCGGCTCGAATGAACTGTCAAGCGCGTCCTGTCCAGCGGCGCACCATCCAAACAAAGCAATACTGCACGGCCATTGGAAGCAGGCCAAATATGATGACGCAGAACAGGATGCAGCCAAAGAACAGAAGGCCAAGTTCCAGCGCTTGAGCTATCAGTGGCCGGGAATGGTTTGAATGGTGCTGGTGCTCCAAGCTGGACGCCAGCAGCGCAAGGACGGGCAGGACGCCAAACAAGGCGCCCACGCAGCCGGTGCTGATGATGGTTTGTCTAAGCTGCCGGCGTTGCCACATAACGACTTGCTCCGGAATTGAGCCGGCCTGCAAAGCGAGCCCCGCTCGGACACATTGTCAGGTGTCATGATCGTAGCGCTCAGCTACGCCATCTTTGAAGTGGATGGTAAAGAGGGCGTATCGATCCCCAACTGTTTCAAATTGAAGCAGCCATGGGTTGTTTGGATCGGCATCAAGCGGTATCCCAATGCCGACGAACTCGAATGTGTCGTCCCACAAGCCCGCAAGCGGTCCGTAGATCCGCTCATATGTCGGGACCAGCACGGATGCCGACTGCTGGAACAAGGCAGTCTCGTCGTTGATTGCTCTCTGAAAGAACGAAATCTGCTTCTTCGAAGGGGCTTCCGAGTTGACGGTGTTGACGTAGACGGAAGTCGTCCGATCTGCAAAAGGAACGGAATCCGCACCCCATGATTCTTCCCCGCGAATCCTGGTGAGCTCCATGGTGCCGAAAATCGGGTGGACCGCTGTCGCTACAACAGGGCCTTGCCAGAGTTGCCAAAGCCATTTGAACATGACACCCCGCTCCGTCGTTATGCCGAATCGTGTAATGACGTCGGCTTGAATCAATCGTCAGACTACGGTTCCGATTACAAGGAGGGCAACAAGCCCAAGAAGCGGAAGCGCGGAAAGAATCAATGTACAAAGCCCCAGCCAGAACCAGAATCCTCCAGCTGGACGATGACTGCTGGCGATGGTGGCGCCAATGATCATAAGACCGATGCAAGTCGTTGGCAGGGCAACAACCAGCTCGATGTAGCGGTGGGGCGAAGGGCTGGCGAACCACCAAAGCCATAGCCCCACAAGGCAGACGGCCGCGCCAATCGCGACCAGTGCGCCGTCTCCTCGTCGTGCGAGAGCTTTCACGTTGGCTCAGACTCCGGATTCAGGCCGGGCCGCGTAGCGGCGTTGGCTTGGATGAACGGTCAGCCTTCATCTTGAAGGGCCTGCCAAACAGCCTCAATAATTCGGTTTGATGCAGTATCCGGGTGGCATGGCTCATGGCATGCATCCTCAATGAGCGTTCGATTCCCGCGCCAGAGCCCGTAGTGATTCCTGATGCCTGTACCCCATCCATGGTGATATCGAATGAGGTCGTCCTTCTTTGTACTGCGAATGGCCTCCTTGTCCGCTGCAGAGAGAGTGGAAAGGAGGTCCGCAACCGTCGCGCTCACGGTAGTCGGCCAATTGTCGGGTCCAAGAAGTTCCTCTTCCTTCTCTTGAGCGAACGAAGAGCCGCAGAAAGTCAGCGAAAGCAGGAATGCGATGAAGAGCTTCATCATCAGGGCTCGCTCTGGAGTTCAGCGTTGTCGCGAAGCGACGTTGGCTTCGTTGAGTTGCTGGGCCGGGGCAACGACCGAGCCACCAACCAGAAGCAGGTGGATGCGCAGAGGATCAGGAGTGCCGGTACTACTATCTCCAACGACAGGTAAAACCAGTTTTGCCAAGGCTTTGGTTCGGAGAGATCGGAATAGTAGAAGACCGCTCTGTAGACCGTGTCGGAGAGGAAGGCCCACAAGATGAGGGCAACCGCGGAAGTGAAGAGCAGCCGACTGGGCCTGGTGCGAAGAGATCGCATCATGATCCAGCAGCCTGACAGCACGATCAGCAGCCCCAGCGTTGCAGCAATTGCGAGAATCTCTTGTGCCCCCATAAGCCTCGCCCCCATGGTCTAATGCTTGAGTCAAGCCGCGCCGCGAAACGGGGTCGGCTTGGATGAATTGTCAGGGCTTGGACCCACTAGATGTCAAAGCCAGGATGAAGACAATCGCGAGGCTCCGCAACCAGCCAATCAGAACCCAGAAAGCGATCCTGGAGTTTGGATCCGCCGGAGGTATATTGGAGCTCCGTGGCTAGTGGAATGCCCAAGCTCGGGAGCATGGCCCTGAGAACGAGGAGCACGGCATCCCGGTCAGTCGTATCGATGTCGATGCCGCAGAACTCGATGGGCCGAGTGCCGTCAGGCAGGGCGTTTCCAAGTAGCGAGCCGCCACCAGAAATGTAGCCCAGACCTTCTGGCTGGAGCGCGGCGTCAATTGGATCCTCAAACATCGAGCCGCGATCGAGTGGCTGGATAGCGGCAGGAATTTTGACGTAGATGAATTGCTCGGCATCGAATAGATTTTCAGCTTCGGTCACGACAAAATTCCTGTGAACTCTGGTTATGAAATAACGCTGCATGGGCTTGAATGCATCGTCAGCGCTCGGCCGGAACCGTCGTTGCCAATCCGAAGAGTGCGCGGAAACGCTCTGCAAAGGTCTCTTCCTTGAAGTCTTTGAACTCACCAGCATCAAAGAAGATGCCATGACAGAAGCCGCATGATTCGTACGAGATATGCGGTTGGCCCGCTACCACCATGGAAAAGAGTGGCTGCTGGTCCTTGGGGCACTTGCCTGCTCCGGTATTAGGCGGAACCGTGGTCTTGGGCGAATAGTCGATACGCTCGGAGCCATCGAGCTGTTTGAGTTCCTCATGCTCGAACACGTCGAACCATAGGCCGCCGCAGCCGGAGCACCGATCGACCTCCACATTCTCATGAACAATCGGCTTGAGTTCTGAGTTGCACTTCGGGCAATGCATTCTGGTTTCTCCATCAGGTAAGACCAGGGAATCAAGCCGCACGCGGAACGGCGTCGGCTTGAATGAGCTGTCAGGGGGAGTAGGGTGAGTCAATGGAAAGTTCACCGCCAAAACGTACATCTTTGCCGTACTTGAAACGGCGCTCTGCCAGTACCGCGCCATCGCATTGCACGGTGGCTACATGTCCTTTCCGCGATGGGCCAACCATGAAGGCCTCCCTGAAGTTGCCGGAGACCAACTGTTGGGGAACGTCCTTGCGTCCGGCGGCATGAACCGACAGGGTGCAAGTCGAATTGGGAGGCGTGGAACCTACGACGTAGAGCATTCCATCGGCAGGGCCAAGGTGAATGCAGCCGGGAAGTGCCAGGCAGATGAGCGGGAGTGATAACAAATGTCGCATGGGTTTGCGGTTTCCGTGAACGTTTGAATGTGGCCCGGCCGCGAAGCGGCGTCGAGTTGGACGCGGAGTCAGGTCGCGGTGCACTCAACGGCCCGCAGCCGCAGTACCTTGCGTGCCCCGCTTGGAGGTCGTCTCTGTGGGGAGGTGCGGCCTAGCGCGGGGAGCCATTCCAGCGGTTCAGAAGGCTCGGCGGAATCTGCTATGAATCCATGGGGCTGCCCATCGGTGAGGCAACGAAATACTCCAGCAATCTGAGGAATGCCAATAGCTATTGCAGCAATGGCCGTGGTGCCAACCAGGATGAGGGAAGTCTTGCCGAGGACGGACGAGTGCCAGAGAGATGCGTTACGTCGCAATGCGAGGAAGGCCCGGAGAGGAAGCAGCGAAACGCCAAATAGGCCGAGGAATCCAAAGGCATAGATGGATGAAACAAATAGCAGATATGACCAATCTGTCATTGCAATCCAACTCCGGAACTAGGCCGAGCTGCATTGTGGCGTCGGCTTGAATGAATTGTCAGGGCCGTCATCGTTCACCGGCAGCGCCAGCAATCTGTTTGCATAAGTCACTGGCTGATTTGGGACACCGATGTGTAGCCAGGTACACGACGCGATCGAGCTCGGGAGTTGCCGCGGTAATGTCAATGTTGCGGATTACAAAAGTCTGAAAGCTTGGGTCTTCAGCAATGAACTGCTGAGCTTGACCGAGCGTTTCCCAGTTGGTGGCGAGCAGGTGGACAACCTTGTCCGTCACGCCTTCCGCAATGGGGCCGTCGTAGCAGTGGCCATACTGCTGAAATGCGGTGTACATGGCCCGCCAGGAAGTCATTGAGTCAGTGAGGCGCTCAGCAGCGATTGCATCGGAGCGGGGACACTCTTTGGCTGATACCGAGTGCGCCAGCAAGAGAAACAATGTGGTGGCGACAGTGCGCTTCATGTGTCCCTGACTCCGGAACTGAGCCGACTCGCGAAACGGGTTCGGCGTGGTTGATTGGTTAGGCCTCGGCACCTTGGGATTTTCTGAGTCTTTGGACCAGAACCGTCTCTATGTTCGCGCTCCACAGTACAAAGCCATCTGTCTCTGGAGAGCGTAATGCAACCAACTTCATCGTATCCAGGTGCCAGCGGCGAAAGACTACGAGCAGTTGCCGTACCGAATCAGGTTGCACGGGAGCGCGGAGTTCCAGCTCCAGGGTAGTAGCAAAACCTTTGATGGATTGAAACTCGGGTATGGATCTAAGCCAGCTGAAGAAGTGATCCTCGTCCGCTGGTGAAAAGAAGACTGGTCCTTCAAAGGAAATGATCATGAGGCGAACGCCTGAACTAAGCCTAGCCGTGAAGTGGCATCGGCTTGAATGAGTTGTTAGGCCTCGGTTGGCCTGGCGAGGTAGGTACAGAGGCTTGATGCTCCGGCGACAAGCTCAATGATCACCGATTTCTGGTTGTCAGGATCGAGGAACTCAAGCCGAACTCCATCCGGATATCCCTGCTGATTGGTCATGATCCAGGCCCACTGCAACGGTTTGCCAATGCAATAGGCCCACAATTGGCTGATGATTTGGCGTGAGGGGCCAGGGTGTGAGCCAGAAGTGACCGCAATTGTGTCGTCGTCAGCCATGGCAGAAAAGGCGACGGTAAGTCTTTCGAATTGCAGCTCTACGGCCATGATAGGCGGATAGTCAGGGTCAAGCGGGATCTCCCGAACGTGCCGGAGATTGCCGCCGTCATAACATGCCTTCCTGAGTAGTTCGAGCACGCGGTTGGAGGCCTCACTCTGGAAGTAAGCGGACTCGCGAAGCGAGTCGGCTTGAATGAACTATTAGGGCGCGCCCCGGATACCCTGTGCGTATGAGTTGTAGAACTCATACGCGCTATCCGTTTCGTGGTGTATCTCAATGGGATAAGGATCAGGCTCTCGGGTGATCGTGTTCAGCACGGTGAGAAAGCTGTCTATGTCTCGGGAGAGGAATACGTACTCTCGGTATCCAGGCTCAGTGAAGACCATGCATAAGATAGACTGATTGTCTGACTCAACCCGCTCACAGACTCGATCTTCGAACCTCTTCATGGCCTCAGAATCTAGAGTTGAAGGAGTGCCGACATTGGTGGGGTCTTGGAAAACCCAAATCACGTTAAATCTCTCAGGAAAAGAACCGAAGTCGAACTCGGGCTCCATCGTCTTTAGGCGGAGTAAAGACAGTCCGGCTTCTGTCTCTTTTCGTGCGAGAACCCAGCCTCTCTGGTCTTCCATGTACGCTCCCTAGCTCCCTAACTCTGGAATTAAGCCGACCCGCGAAGCGGGTTCGGCTTGAATGAACTGTTAGGCGCCACCCTACGATCCGAAGCCGGCAGGAAGCAACCGGACGTCTGCGGATATGCAGACGCCATTACCACCGGATAGTGGCCGTACACCCAAGATGGTGCCCTGCTGCGTGAGCTCCGCCTGGACTATGACGATAGGCTGCTCAGAGCCATCCTCCAGTAGCTGAACTGCGCAGCATGGAAGGCTCATTGGAGCTGGAGTGGAACCACCCTGCACATAGAAGACGGCAGAGCCGGCCGCGACATCAGCCTCGGTTGCTGGGCGGCCGACTATGCACGGTGTGGCATGCCAATCGGTTGCCGAAACGGGACCCCAAAGATCAGTCATAGCTGTAGTGGCGCCTAACTCTGGAATTAAGCGGACCCGCGAAGCGGGTTCGGTTTGAATGAATTGTTAGGTGCCATGTCGGGAGAGCTGGATGACACCGGACTGAATTTCCTGGGGGGTGATGCCGCTGACTCCGATTGAGCATGACTTGATGCGGTTGTAACCGTCAACGAAGAAGACCGCCGTCTCCCCTGGGAGTACAGCTGACCCGCAGTCTGCTCCCCGAAGCTCGCCGCCGGGGAAGGTGGCCTTGAAATGGCGAAGGGGTGTAACAGTGGGTTGGTCCCGAGTCTCGTTGGCGCCAAGAAACGGCGGTGCAACGGAGTCGACACGACCAAAGAAAACGTATGTAGATCCCTGGAACAGTCCCTTGGTCCATTGGGCTTTGGACTCGACAGGGTTGCACGAGCAGTTCTGCCCAAGCGCGAGGCATGGTAATAGTAGAAGTGCGGCTCCGACAATCCTCGTCATGGCACCTAACTCTGGAATTAAGCCGACCCGCGAAGCGGGTTCGGCTTGAATGAACTGTTAGGCGGCTGTGGCCATTGACCGAGCTCAGGACCAATGCTGCCTTGCTTGTGCCACCTAACGCGATCCGATCATGCCACAGCTTGCGGGATGGAGCTTGCCTAGGAAACTTTGCCGAGCGTTGCCGCCGAAGTGCGATGAAATGATTGCGGCAGGACAGTGAAGGGTAAGACGAAGTGGCGGGCCTGCCGGCGCCAGGAACAGTTGGAGCTGTTACCCGGAGACGACCGGTGACTTGCCGATGTTGTTGCCGAAAGAAGAAGGGCTAGCCAACCAAACCCACCGCCGCCTAACGCCTGAATTAAGCCGACTTGTGTAGTGGAGGCAAAAGCGTGGCAGGCTTTTCTTGCCACGCTTTTGCCGTAACGAAACAAGTTCGGCTTGAATGAATTGTTAGCCGACACTCAGGTGATCTTGACGTCCTTACCCTCAGAAGCCATCAGCTCAGCGAATTTGGCCCAAGAAAGCCGCTTTTTGTTCACAGAATTGCCGGCGGGAACCCACTCAATGTTGCCCTTGCTGATGAGGGCAGTCCCCAACTTGCGCCCATCCTTCTTGACGTCAATGGTGACATCCTTGTGGAGCACGAACTTGGTAGAAATATCCAGCGTGACTTCATGTGCCATGAAACTCTCCTGTGTTGGCTAACGCCTGAATTAAGCCGAGCCGCGAAGCGGCTTCGGCTTGAATGAATTGTTAGGGCCCACCCCGGACCCTGGAGAGCAGTTTATCCCTACGCGCCTCGAGCTGATCAGGGTGTTGTGCGTACAAGCTTGGCCCCCATGTATAGGCAACTACCGTTGCCGCCTCTTGGTCCGAAAGTGCGCTGAGTGGTTTAGCGAACATGCGAGTGGATAGGGCGTTTAGGCCATGTCCCTGCCCGTTAAATACGAGAGTGGAGTACAACCCAAGAACCTCATCCTGGGAAAGGTGTAGCGAAACAAGCCGCTCCCAGAGAATGCTGCGTATGTGCCAGTTGAGCGTTCCTTTGCGCGGGAGAAGGCGATAGTGCAGCTGCCGGGCCACCATGGCGGGAGGCGATGCGCCTCCTTGTTGCTGCGCAATGATGTATGTGCGGATCTTGGGTGGAGGCGTGCGGTCTAGAGGGTCTGCCTTAGCCAAGATGGCTTGAATGTCATCTCGGTGGGGCCAGAACACCAAAGCGTCATAAGCCAAGAAGCCTAAAGCTGGCAGAAGTATGAGCGTAGCGAGAAGGGCGACTACGAACTTTGCGAGAC
>NZ_JASCOR010000076.1 GCF_029959445.1 Stenotrophomonas sp. PS02298
TCTGCCGAGCATGGCTCGGCACTACGGGAGGCAGGCATTTGTAGTGCCGAGCCATGCTCGGCAAGGGGCTTTACCGGGAATGCCCTGCCGAGCATGGCTCGGCACTACAGTTGCCGCGTTACTGGAAGTTGTAGCGCACCACGTGGAAGAACACCGGCGCGGAGAACACCACCGAATCCAGCCGGTCCAGGATGCCGCCATGGCCTTCGATCATCTCGCCCCAGTCCTTGGCGCCGAGGCTGCGCTTCACCGCCGACAGCGCCAGTCCGCCAAGGAAGCCGCAGATCACGATCAGCAGCGACAGTGCCGCCGACTGCAGTGGTGAGAACGGGGTGATCCACCACAACGCCGCGCCCACGCCGGTGGCCGCCAAACCGCCACCGACCAGGCCTTCAACTGTCTTCGACGGGCTGACCAAGGGGGCGAGCAGGTGTTTGCCGAACAGCTTGCCAAACACGTACTGCAGCACGTCGCTGAGCTGCACCACCAGCAGCAGGTAGAACAGCAGCATCAGGTTCTGCCCTTCGTAGCCGGGAATGCGCAGCAGCATCAGTGCCGGTGCATGGCTGAGGCAGAACACGGTGAGCATCACGCCCCACTGGATCTTGGTGTTGCGCTCCAGGAAGTTCTCGGTGTCACCAGACAGTGCCGATACCGCTGGCAAGGCGAGGAAGCCGTACACCGGGATGCACATGACGAACAGGCCGTACCAGTCGATGCCGATCAGCCAGTACTGCAAGGGGATGGCGATGTAGAAGCACAGGCACAGCGCCAGGTGATCGCCACGGCGCGTTGGCGTCAGCGAGATGAACTCGCGCAATGCGAAGAACGACAGCAGGCCGAAGAACACCAGCGTGGCGATCTTGCCGAGCACGAAGCAGAACAGCAGCACGGCGGCCATCACCCACCACGCACGGATGCGGGCGTTGAGGTTGTCGACCACCGAGCCCGGCTTGATCCGGCCGAGGATGAAGCCGATCGAGCTGGCGAGTATCAACACGCCGAATACGCCGCCGATCATCCACCAGAAGCTTGGCGGCGCGCGGTCGATGGCCTGCTGCAGGAAGCTGCCCAGTGGCAGTTGTTGGAAAACGTTGTTCATGCCAGCTCCACCACCGCGTTGCGCGCGCGTTCCAGGAACTGCGCCTTGTCTTCACCCGGAATGCGGGTGAGTGGCGCACCGAAGCGCGCGGTGCACACCAACGGCACCGGCACCATGCTGCCCTTGGGCAGCGCACGGCGCGCGTTGTCCAGATAGACCGGAACCAGCTCCACATGCGGGTACTGCTGGGCCAGATGGAACAGGCCGGCCTTGAACGGCTGCGGCAACGGCTCGTGGTTGCGGGTGCCTTCCGGGAACAGGATCAATGAATCACCTGCGTCCAGCGCGTCATGCAAAGGCTGCAGTGGATCGCCTTCGCATTTGCTGCGGTCACGTTCGATCAGCACTGCGTTGAAGCCCTTGTCGGCGATGAGCTTGCGCACGCCCTTGCTCCAGTAATCGCGCGCGGCGACTGGGCGGGTGTGCTCGCGCAGGGCTGGCGGTAGCGCCGACCACAACGCCACCGTATCCAGATGACTGGCGTGGTTGGCGAAGTAGATGCGCTGGGTGTCGTTGGGGCGGCTGCCGACCCAGCGCGGGTAGGCACCAATGAAGATCTTGACCGCGGCGACCAGCAGACTTGAGAGCATCAGCTGCCTGCCTTGAGCTGCGCGGCGATGGCGCGGGTGCGGGTGAAGCAGGTCAGCAGCGAGCCGGCGGCGATGATGATGGCGGCGGCAGGCAATACGTAGTGCGTGTGCGTGCTCAGCTGCTCGATGATGGCCAGCACGCAGGCTGCGGTGAGCACGAACATGCGGTGTTGCTTGGCCATCGGCCCGCGGAAGTCCTGGGCCAGGCCAAGGCTGGCACCGGACAGGCGCACATAGGCGGTGAGCGCGGCCAGCAATGCGCCAAGCCAGCCCAGCCAGGGCATGCCGGCGGCATGGCCGAGCGCGATGATCAGCAGCGAGTCGGCGATGCGGTCCGGGTATTCGTTGTAGAGCGCGCCGGTAGGTGTCTGTTTGCCACCTTCCATTGCCACCATGCCGTCCAGCAGGTTGCAGATCAGGCGCAGTTGGACGCCGACGGCGCAGGCGATCAGCCCGGGTATCCCGGGGGAATACAACAGTGCAGCAGCGCCACCTGCAGCAAAGAAGATGCTGAGTACCGAAATCTGGTTCGGCGTGATTGAGGAGCGTGCCAACGCGGCGCTGAGGGCGCGAGCCCAGCCGGTGGAACGGGCGGCAATTGGTCTACGGTCTTCCTTTCCCATGGGCCGATGGTAGTGCATTGGTCGTGATGGGGAACAGGGAGAGGGGGGCGCGGCTGCTGGGGTGGATCTGTCGAAGGGCTTTGAGAGCGGTCCTGGGCTCGGCTTCAGTTTTGGCTTTTGGCTCTGGCTCTGGTTTTGGCTGTGGCTCTGGTTTTGGCTGTGGCTTTTGCGGTCGCTTTGGCAGTTGCTGTTTGCTGTCCCTTCTCCCGCCTGCGGGAGAAGGTGCCCGGAGGGCGGATGAGGGGGCTTTTGGGGCTTTGGCTTTTGCTGGATCGAGAGCCAACGCCAACGCCAAAGCCAAAGCTGCCCTCATCCCAACCCTTCTCCCGCAGGCGGGAGAAGGGCTAAAGCAAAAGCAACAGCCAAAGCCAAAAAAACTGTCCTCGCAGGCAGCCTTCTTTGCTCAAACACCACAAGCGAAGGAAACCAGCTCAGACCGCCTGCAGTCGCGCGCGTGTATCTGCATCTGGGAAACCAAGCGTGAGATAACGCGGCGGGTGGATGTGCCGGAGGTCTTCACGCAACAAGTGGCCAAGGACGGGTTGCGCCTGCTCCCAATCAACCATCAGGGTCTCGGCTTCCCCGCCATCCACAGGCATCACCAGAACCAATCGGTCGGTGCGTGGAAGTGAGCTCGCCACCCCATCAGTCCAGGCGCACAGCGAAACCTGGTCTTCGTTATGGACCATGAAAGTGGCAACAAATACATCTTCTTCATGCTTCTGGTGCACGCGCTCGAGCAGCTGCTTCTGCAGCGCATAGGCGTCGGCGTCGAGTTCAATCCGCAGTTGCCGCTGCCGCTCGCGCAGGCCTGCATCCGCCAGTACGTGGGCATGCAGCTGGCCGTCGTCGTAACGCAACACCTCCCAGGAAATCACGCGGCCATCGGCAAACGCATTGGCGGCCAACTCCAGCATCTGCGCCTGCCCCTGCAGGTCGCCTTCGCCGGTGACCAGCAATACGTCACGGGTAGCCAGCATGAACACCGGCAGCCCGGCGACCGGCACACGATGCAGCAGGTCAGGTAGTAGTGCGCGGCTGCTGTCATAGGCATCGCCCCATGCGGCCTGATAGACGCCGGGCAACACCTCGACGAAGGGCTCATCAGGGCTTTCCCGCAGATTGCTGCGAGCGATGCTCAAGGCTTGGTCGAAATCCACACCCCAGGCTTCTTCCGGGCCGCGGGTGAGGGTGGCGGTATGGTCCGGGTGGTCTACCGCCAGCAGCTCGACGCATTCCTCGCTCAGGCGGCGGTACTTGAGCTGCATCGGGGGGGCATCCCACCCATCCTGTTCGGCATGATGCAGGTTGATCTCCTCCAACTGGGTGATGTTGCGGATCAAGGGGCGCAGCAAGGGCCGGGCCTGCTCCCAGCTCATCGCGTCATCTTTTTCGTGAACGCCAAGCAAGCTGCTGAAGGCCTGCAAGGCCTTGCGTTGCTGCCCGCGCGGGGCGCCGAGATAGGCGTGGTAGGCGTTGTGCAGGTTGAAGTAGGAACCGTTGGCATGGCGGATGCGGAAGGTATCCGCCTCGTACTCCAGTTCATGCGGGTAACCATTGCTGCGCACCGCGTCGATGAACTTGCGGGCAAACCGGTCCGGGTCGGGTTTGTCTTTGAAGAGATTGCTGAAAAATGCGGAAAACATGCCAACGCTCCCTGTGTATGCGGAGCAATGGTGTGCGGGCGCATCGGTAATTGGCAAGCGCGGTTGTACAAAAAGCAGACGGGCCGCTTGCGCGGCCCGTCCGGGTGGTGCTTTTACCTGCCGCTGAACTTACTTCAGCTTTGCAGCCTTGCGCAGGGCTTCGGCACGGTCGGTGCTTTCCCAGGAGAACGCAGTCGCGTTCTGGGTCTTGCCGTCGCCGTCGACGTACGAGAATTCCTTCGGCTTGCGGCCGAAGTGGCCGTAGGCAGCGGTCTGCTGGTACATCGGGTGGATCAGGTCCAGCATCTTGATGATGCCGTACGGACGCAGGTCGAAGTGGGCGCGGATCAGCTTCTCGATCTGTGCGTCCGGGATCTTGCCGGTGCCGAAGGTGGTGACCGAGATCGAGGTCGGCTCGGCCACGCCGATGGCGTAGGAGACCTGCACTTCGCACTTGTCGGCCAGGCCAGCGGCAACCACGTTCTTGGCGACGTAACGGGCAGCGTAAGCGGCCGAACGGTCAACCTTGGACGGGTCCTTGCCGGAGAACGCACCGCCACCGTGACGGGCCATGCCGCCGTAGGTGTCGACGATGATCTTGCGACCGGTCAGGCCGCAATCGCCCACCGGGCCGCCGATCACGAAGATGCCGGTCGGGTTGATGTGCACCTTGTTCTTCGGCAGCTTGTCCAGCCATGCCTTCGGCAGCACCGGCTTGAGGATGTGCTCGCGCACGGCCTCGACCAGGTCCTTCTGCTTCACGCCCGGATCGTGCTGGGTCGACAGCACAACGGCGTCCAGACCTTCGATCTTGCCGTCCTGGCCGTAACGCAGGGTCACCTGGCTCTTGGCGTCCGGGCGCAGCCACGGCAACGGCGAGTTCTTCTTCTTGCGGACCTTGGCCTGCTGCTCGACCAGGCGGTGCGAGTAGTAGATCGGTGCCGGCATGAATTCCGGGGCTTCGTTGCAGGCATAGCCGAACATCAGGCCCTGGTCACCAGCGCCTTGCTCTTCCGGCTTCTTGGCCTTCTTGTTGGTGCCGTCAACGCCGGCAGCAATGTCGGGCGACTGCTTGCCCAGCATGTTGATGATGGCGCAGGTGTGGCCGTCGAAGCCGACATTGGAGTTGTCGTAGCCGATCTCGTTGATGACGTTGCGGGTCAGTTCTTCGATATCGACCCACGCCGAGGTGGTCACTTCGCCGGCGACAATCGCCGCACCGGTCTTGACCAGGGTTTCGCAGGCCACGCGGGCGCGCTTGTCCTGGGCCAGGATCGCGTCCAGCACCGCATCGGAGATCTGGTCGGCAATCTTGTCCGGATGGCCTTCGGAGACCGATTCGGAGGTGAACAGGTAGCTGGACATCGGGCTATATATCCCTTGATTCGGATGGAAAGATGGGCGCGCATCATACACGGTCGGCACCTTGACGGAATAGTGCCGAAGTGTCTGTTGCCATCCGGTTAAGGCACGGTCATCGGATTGCCGCAAAACCGCAACCAGCCTGCCTTGTCGCGGGCGCAGGCTCCCGGCCAATGGGCCGACAGGGAGACCTTGCCATGCAACAGATCGCGCAGCGCCTGCAGCAACGCTACCCCGATTGGTTCCACGGCCCGCGCCGCCACCTGGCCCGGCCGCTGCTGCGCACAGTGGGCCGCTGGTCACGTTTCGACCAGATGGACGCCTTCCTGCAGCGCAGTGCCGGGTTGCAGGGCTTCGCCTTCGTCAGTGCCGCGCTGGGCTTCCTGGACGCCGGCTATGCGGTGGATGCGGCAGCGCTGGCGCGGATCCCGGCCAGCGGTCGCCTGCTGATTGTCGCCAACCACCCGTCCGGGGCGCTGGATGCGCTGGCCTTGCTGGATGCGGTGGGCCGGGTCCGCAACGACGTGCGGATCATCGCCAACGACATGCTGCTGGAGCTGGAGCCGCTGCGTGAGCTGCTGCTGCCCGTTCGCATCCTCGGTGGCCATGCCCAGCGGGCCAGCCTGCAGGCGGTGGAACAGGCACTGCAGGCCGAGCAGTGCGTGATCGTGTTCCCGGCCGGTGAGGTCTCGCGGCTGTCGCTGCAGGGTATCCGCGACGGCTGCTGGAACCGTGGTTTCGTCCGTTTCGCCCGCGCCTGTGACACGCCGGTGCTGCCGGTACGGGTGCAAGCACGCAATTCGGCGCTGTTCTACGGCGCCTCGGCGCTGTTCAAGCCTGCAGGTACGGCCTTGCTGGCGCGGGAGATGTTTGCCCGCCGCAAGCGCCCGCTGCGCCTGCAGATCGGCCAGCTGATGCGGCTGGACGCACAGCAGGAGCCGGCGCGGCAGCTGCAGGCGGTGCGCGACGCGCTGTACGCGCTGGGCAGGGAGCAGCAGAACGCCGAGTTTCGCGAGGACGGCCCGCAGCCCCTGGCCGAGCCGGTAGCTGTGGCCGATGTCGCCGCCGCCATCGACACGACTGAGCTGCTCGGCCAGACCAGCGACGGCAAGCAGATCCGCCTGGCCCACTGCGCCGCCAACTCGCCCTTGCTGCTGGAGCTGGGGCGGCTGCGGGAGCTGACCTTCCGCCAAGTGGGGGAGGGCACCGGCCGCAGCCGGGACCTGGATGACTTCGACCCGCTCTACCAGCACATCGTGGTCTGGGACGCGCCCGCCCAGCGCATCGCCGGCGCCTACCGGGTCATGCGCGGCGCACCGGCCTTGGCGCGCAGTGGCCTGCAGGGCCTGTATACCGCCAGCCTGTTCCGCTACTCGGACGATGCCATCCCGCGTATCGCCGAAGGCATGGAGCTGGGCCGCAGCTTCGTGGTGCCCGACTACTGGGGCAGCCGCAGCCTGGACTACCTGTGGCAGGGCATCGGCGCCTACCTCGCCAGCCAGCCGGGCGTGCGCTATCTGTTTGGCGCGGTGTCGATCAGCGCCGCGCTGCCACGCGAGGCGCGCGAGCAGCTGGTGGCCTATTACCAGCAGTACTACGGCGCCGCCCGCAGCCTGGCCGAGTCGAACCGGCCCTTCCAGTACTTCGCCGCGCCACCGAGTTTCGGTGAGCTGGATACGCAGGCCGCGTTCGATGTGCTCAAGGCCAACCTGGCGACGCTGGGCACCAGCGTGCCGACCTTGTACCGGCAGTACACCGATCTGTGCGAACCCGGTGGCGCGCGTTTCCTTGCGTTCGGCGTGGATCCGGATTTCAGCGATTCCATTGACGGCCTGATCGAGGTGGACCTGCAGGCCATCCGCCCGCACAAACGCAAACGCTATCTGCGTGATGCCGGAGCAACGGCATGAGTGCGGTGCCGGTGCTGCCGCCGCACCGGCGCGCAGTGTTCATCTCCGACACGCATCTGGGCGCGCGCCATTGCCATGCGGCGGAACTGGCCCGCTTCCTTACCAGCCTGCGTTGTGAACGTCTGTATCTGGTCGGCGACATCGTCGATCTATGGTGGCTTTCCCATAAGCGCGCAATCTGGCAGCAGGCACACAACGAGGTGATCGAAGCGCTGCATGCACTGCGTCGCGCCGGCACCGAGATCATCTACATCCCCGGCAACCACGATGCGCCACTGCGGCGCACCTGCGGTTTGATGCTGCCGGCCATGCAGGTGCGGCGCCGCGCCATCCACACCACCGCCGATGGCCGGCGCCTGTTGGTCGTGCACGGTGATGACTACGACGGCGCCACCCATTTCGGTGGGCTGCAGGAGCGCTTCGGTGACTGGCTGTATTACCGCATCCTCACCGGCAACCGCCTGTTCAACGCCGCGCGGCGCCGGCTTGGCCTGCGCTACTGGTCGCTGTCGGAATTCCTCAAGCGCCAAAGCGGCGCGGCTGAGCGATATATCGAGCGCTTCGTGCAGGCTGGGCTGGCCGACGTACGCCGGCGCGGCCTGGACGGCATCATCTGCGGGCATATCCACCGCGCGGCGCTGGTCGAGCGCGATGGCCTTATCTATGCCAACGACGGCGACTGGGTGGAAAGCCTGACCGCGTTGGCCGAAGACCCCGATGGCAGCCTGCGCCTGCTCGATCATTCCGGCCGCAGCCTGGTCTGTTTGCCGGGAAGCCTGCGGCAGGCGCAGGCGGCCTGATCGCCCGGCTGACTTCTTCCTCACCCGTTGGGCGGCTATGCTGGGTCCAGCCAACGAGCAGGGAGTATCGGGGTGGCAGGCAAGCAACCAGCATCGGTCGCGATAGGGTTGTGGGTGCTGTGGATGCTGCTGGCGCCGCCGGCAGCAGCCTCGGAGACGGTGCCGGCGTTGAGCTATGAGCAGGCGCGGCAGCGCCTGGAGCAGGTGTCTGATGCGCTGGCCGCCGCCGATGCCGGGGTGCGCAACAAGCTGGACCTGCAGGATGCCAGCCGTTACCTGCGCTTGCCGGAAATCACCGCCGATGTGCGCCGCATGCAGTTCCAGAAGACCTTGAACCTGCCGCTGGGTTCGTTGGCACCGGTGGCCGAGGCCTTCGGCATCGAGTCGCCCTTGGAGTTCGGCGAGCGCGACTGGCGTACACGTCCCATTGTTACTGCCAGCGTGCCCTTGTACAGCGGTGGCCTGATCCCAGCTGCGCAGGGGGCTGCACAGGCCGCCAGCGAACTGGCCCAGGCAGATCGCGAACTGCAGCGGCAGTCCTTGTCGCTGCAGCTGGTGCAGGCTTACTTCGGCCAGCAGTTGGCCGAGCAGGCGGTACAGGTGCGCCGTGACGTGCGTGACGGTCTGCAGCGGCACCTCGAAGATGCGCAGAAGCTCGAACGCGAGGGCTTTGCCACCAAGGCGCAACGGCTGCAGGCCAACGTCGCCCGCGACAAGGCCGAGCGCGAATACCAGAAGGCCGTCAATGATCTGTCCACCCTGCAGCAGGCGCTGGCCACCTTGCTGCGCAGTGGTGGCACGGTTGCGACGACGTCGCCGCTGTTCGTGATCAATGGCCCGGTCGGTGCGCGTGAGGAGTTCGAGCGCAGCGCCCAGCAGCGGCATCCACAGGTTGGCCGTCTGCGCGCGCTGACCGCGCAGGCCGAGCAGGGCGTGCGTGCGCAGCAGGCCAAGCTCAAACCGCAGATCTATCTGTTCGGCCAGTACGACCTGCGCCGTCGTGATGCGTTGTTGACCGACGCCGACTGGGCCTTTGGCATCGGCCTGCGCTACACCTTCCTGTCGCCGACGGCGCGACCACTGCAGGTGAGTGCTGCACGTGCGCAGCTGGAGCAGGCACAGTCGGGGCTGAGCGAAGTGGAGAACCAGTTGCAGCTCGGCGTCGGCAAGGCCTGGAACGAGCTGGAGACCGCCCGCGCGCAGTTCCAGCTGCTCGACAGCAGCATCGCCCAGGCGCAGGAAAACCTGCGCCTGCAGGAACTGTCGTTCCGCGAAGGCCAGTCCACCTCGCTGGATGTGATCGACGCGCGGCTCGGCCTGGGCGGTGCGCAGGTGGAACGTGCACAGGCCGCCTATCAATTCGACGTGGCGCTGGCGCAGCTGCTGGAAGTGAGCGGGCAGCTGCAACGTTTTGACGACTACCGCCAACGTGCGGACAAGGTGCTGGAATGAGCGATTCGCTGCAGGTGGAGACCAATCCGCGGCAACGCCGCGTGTTCCTGATTGCCGGCGTGGTGCTGCTGGTGCTGGTGGTGCTTGGCCTGTGGCTGGGCCTGCGCAGCCCGCCGGACCAGGTGCAGGGCATGGCCGATGCCGACAACGTCAACGTCGCCGCCAAGGTCACCGCGCGCCTGCAGCAGTTGCATGTGCGCGAAGGCGACCGGGTCACCGCCGGGCAGGTGCTGTTTGATCTCGACAGCCCTGAAGTCGCCGCCAAGGAGCGCCAGGCCGACGCGGTGGTGGCTGCGGCTGTGGCGATGGCATCCAAGGCCGAGGAGGGCGCACGCAGCGAGGATATCCGCGCCGCCGAAGCCAACTGGAAGCGCGCGCAGGCCGGCGCCGAGTTGGCGACCAGCACCTTCCGCCGGCTCGACAATCTTTATGCCGAGGGCGTGGTGAGCCGGCAGAAGCGCGACGAAGCACAGGCGCAGGCGCGCAGTGCCAACGAACTGACCCGCGCTGCCCGCGCGCAGTACGACCTTGCCCTTGCCGGTGCACGGGTGCAGGACAAGGACGCGGCACTGGCACAGGTGCGGCAGGCCGAGGGTGCCAAGGCCGAGGTCGATGCGGCCCGCCAGGAAACCCAGGGCCGCGCGCCGCTGGCCGGCGAGGTCGGCAAGCGCATGGCCGATATCGGCGAGCTGGTGCCGGCCGGCTATCCGGTTTTCACCCTGGTCGACATCGACCACATGTGGGTGGCGCTGAACCTGCGCGAGGACCAGATGAACGGGCTCAAGCCAGGCGCCCGCCTGCAGGGCACGATTCCGGCCCTGCAGGACCGCAGTGCGGCGTTCGAGGTGTATTTCATCAACCCGGCTGGTGACTACGCCACCTGGCGCAGCACGCGGCAGTCGTCCGGCTATGACGTGCGCAGCTTTGAGGTGCGGGCGCGGCCACAGCAGGCAATCGAAGGATTCCGGCCGGGCATGAGCGTGCTGTTTGCATGGCCGCAGGACTGACATCTGCCGGCGCCTTCGCCGCCTCGCTGCGGCGCGAGTTGCAGCACTGGCGCAGTGACCGCTGGGAGCTGGCGTTGGTGACGGTGCTGCCATTGCTGCTGATGGCGCTGATGATGTGGCTGTTCTCCGGCTCGGTGCTGCGGCAGGTGCCGATCGCCCTGGTTGACCTCGACCACAGCCCGACCAGTCGCGGCCTGGCGCGCGCCATCGATGACAGCCCCGGCGTGCGGGTGGCAAGCCAACCGGCGTCGCTGCAGCAGGCGCAGGCGCAGCTGCGGGCGCTGGACGTGTTTGCCATCGTGCTGGTGCCGCGCGACCTGAGCCGGCGCGCGCTGCGTGGCGAAACCGTGCCGGTCTACGCCTTCTACAACGCCACCTACATGGCGACCGGGCAGTCTGCCGGACGCGATATCGGCGACGCTGTGAGCGCCTACAACGCGCGCATGCTCAAGCAGCAGATCGCGCTGCAGGTTGGCCCGGCAAAACTGCGTGGGCCGCCGGTGACGGTGCAGGCGACGGTGCTGTACAACCCGGCGCGCAGCTATGAATTGTTCCTGCTGCCGCTGATCTTCCCGGCCATGCTGTCCCTGCTGGCCGCGCTCGCGGCCGGTGCCGCGTTTGGGCGCGAGCAGCGCGATGGCCTGCTCGGCGGCTGGTTGCAGCAACGGCCGTGGGCGGCGATGGCCGGCAAGCTGTTTCCGTATGTCGCGCTGTTCTCGCTGTATGGCGCGCTGGGCCTGCTGTATCTGGCCTATGTGCGCGGTGACGGCATGGCCGGCAGTCTGTGGCTGATGCTGCTGGCGCAGCCGCTGTTCTACCTGGCCTGCTGCAGTTTCGCGCTGTTGTTCATCGCCGTGACCCGCGACACCTGCACGGGGCTGTCTGCGGTGGGTCTGACGATTGGCACCGCGCTGGCGTTTTCCGGTGCGACCTTCCCGGTGATCGAGGCGCCGTTGTTCACCCGCATCTGGAACCTGTTGCTGCCGCTCACCGCCTATGTGCAGGTGCAGATGCAGCAGTTGTTCATGGGGGCGCCGTGGCAAGTGTCGGCGCGGCCGCTGGCGGTGCTGCTGTTGATGAGCGTGGTGGCCGGCGGCTTGGGGGCCTGCCTGCTGCTGCGCACGGCACGGCAACAGGTGCGCGCATGAGTGGCTTTGGTGCTGGCTTCCGGACCGCCTTGCAGGCGATGTTCGCCGACCCGGCCGCGCGCGCGGTGATGATAGGCGCGGTGCTGCTGTACTCGTTCTTCTACCCGGCGGCGTATCGCCACCAGGTCGCCAGTGACCTGCCGATCGCGGTGGTGGATGCGGACCACAGCGCCAGCAGCCGCGAGCTGATCCGGCATGTGGACGCACTGCTCGCGGTGCGGGTGGTCAGCCAGCCGCCGGATCTGGCCCAGGCCAAGCAGCAACTGCTGCGCGGCGAGGTGGATGGCATCGTGCTGATCCCACAGCGGCTGGAGCGCGACATCCTGCGTGGCGGCAGCGGCCAACTGGTGTTGTTGGGCAACGGTGCCTACCTGAGCCGGGCCAGCACCATCCTCAACGGGCTGGCCGAAGGTATCACCGGCTTTGGTCGCCAGCAGGCAGTGCGCCAGGCGGCTTTCATGGGCGCGCCGCAGGCAGTGCCGCTGCAACTGGTGCAGCGGCCGCTGTACAACACGCGTGAAGGCTACGGCAGCAGCGTGGTGCCCGGGGTATCGGAACTGATCGTGCACCAGACCCTGCTGCTCGGTATCGGTGTACTGCTAGGTAGCCGCCGCGCGCAGCTGGGCAGGCGATTGCAGTTCGACCTGCCGACCTTGTCGGGCATGGCTTCGGCGTTCACGGTGGTGGCGGTATGCGGACTGCTGTACTACGTCGGCTTCACTGCCTGGGCGCAGGACTATCCACGCGGCGGCAACGTTCCCGGGATGTTGTTGGCGGTGCTGCTGTTCGCGCTGGCGACGGCGCCGTTCGGGATGTTCATCGCCAGTTTCTTCGATACCCGCGAGCGGGCCTTCCAATACGTCACCGCGGTATCGATTCCGCTGTTCTTTCTGTCCAACCTGTCGTGGCCGGCGATCGCCTCGCCGCCAGCCCTGGTGGCGTTGGCCAAGTTGTTGCCGACCACCGCCGGCATCAATGCCATCGTCCGCACCCAGCAGTTGGGCGCGCGCCTGCCCGAGATCGGTGCCGAGCTGCTCAACCTGCTGTTGCTGGCGCTGCTGTACGGCGGCCTGATGCTGTGGCGACTGCATGGCCGTCGGCAGCGCTGAGCGCAGCGTTGGCTGCTAGCATCGGCGCATGGATTCCCTCAGTCAGATCGTTCTCGGCGGCGCCATCGCCGCCGCCATCACCCCCGCCGCACATCGCCGCGCCGCCTTGCTTGCCGGTGCTGCGCTGGCCACGCTGCCGGATCTGGACGGTCTGGCGATCATGGCCTTCACCGATAACCCGGTGAGCCTGATGACGGTGCACCGCAGTTTCAGTCATTCGCTGTTCGTGCTGCCCTTGTTGGGCACGCTGATCTGGTGGCTGTACAGGCGCTTCGGGCACGGCCGTGTTGCAGCTGCTCCAGCGCGATGGTGGTGGGCGATGGTGCTGGCGCTGGTCACGCATCCATTGCTGGATGCCTTCACCGTTTACGGCACGCAGTTGTGGTGGCCGTTGACGCCGCCGCCTACGATGTGGTCCAGCGTCTTCATCATCGACCCGCTGTATACGATCTGGTTGTTGATTGCCTGCGGAATTGCCTGGTTCGCACGCGCGCGGCCGTTGGCGCAACGCGCGCTGGTGGCGGGGTTGGTATTGAGCACGGGCTACCTGGGCTGGTCATTGATCGCCAAGGCGCAGGTGGACCGTGTTGCCGCCACGTCGCTAGCGCAGATGGGCTTGGCCGACGCGCCGCGCTTCTCGGTGCCGATGCCGTTCAATACCTTGCTGTGGCGGGTGGTGGCGATGACCCCACAGGGCTATGTGGTCGGTGACCGTTCGCTCTGGGCCGATCATGGGGCCATGCAGTTCGATGGCTATCCATCGAATGTGCAGGCAATGCGCCAAGCCGCCGATGTGCCGGCGGTGCGACGCCTGGAATGGTTCAACCACGGCTTCATGCGTGCACAGGTGGTGGGTGGCGAGCTGGTGCTCAGCGATCTGCGCATGGGGCTGGAGCCGGACTACAACTTCAATTTCGCCGTTGCCAGCGAGCGCGATGGCCAATGGCAGGCGATGCCGCCACGGCAAGTGCAGCCTGCGTATCGGCAGGCTGGCAACCGCGACGTGTTGAAACAGCGCCTGGCACAGATGTGGCAGCGCATCTGGCGGGCGCCGGTGCAAGCCGGCGCCGCCTCGACTCAGTAGACCGTTGCGCGGGCCTGCACGAAGGAATAGAAGAACACCGCATTGGGGTCGTTCTGCACCTGGGTGAACTCGGCGCGCATGCCATCGACCGTGGCCTGGTCGACCTTGCCGGCTTCCAGCAGCTGTTCGGCAGCTGATAGCAGCAGTTCTTCCCACAGGGTGAACATCACCTTGCGCCGGGCTGGTTCGCGGTTGTCCAGATGTACGGTCTTGGTCTGCGTCTGCACATCGCGGAAGCCGCCGGCCAGCAGCAGGTTGCCGAGCTTGGCGCCGACGAACGGGTCGCCGCCGCTGTCGATCTGGAAATCGTTGAACGCCATCCAGTAGCGCCAGAGATTGGGCGAGTAAGGATCGAGCAGGAACGAGGCATTCATCACTTCGGTGACGAATACCGGTGAGCCCGGGCTCAGCACCCGCCGTACCTCGGCCAGCGCACGCGCGGGCGAGGGCACGTGCTCCAGCACCCAGCACAGGAAGGCGCCGTCGAAGCTGCGGGGCTCGAACGGCAGGTCGGTGGCATTGGCGCGCTGGAACTCGACGCGCTCCTGCAGCCACGGCATCTGCGCCAGATGCGCGTTGGCGGCGGCCAGCTGGCGTTCGTTGAGGTCGATGCCGGTGACGCGCAGCTCGGGGAAGCGACGCAGCAGGATCTCGCTCTGTGCGCCGACGCCGCTACCTACTTCGAGGATATGGCGCGAATTGCGGAAATCGATGTCATGGAAGATCGCCGGTTCAAACAGGCGTGCCTGCTTGCGCAGCCGCTCCTGTTCGTTCGCCGAGAAGCCATGCAGGTAGGGGAAGTCGTTGAGAGTCATGAAAACAGCGTCGTGCAGTGATCCGCCCAGTATCGCCAGCTGGTGTTACCACGGTGCATGCGTAACGGAACCCAGTATTGCGGTGCCGCAGGCAATGTCGGCCTGGCGCGGGTTTGCGCGGAGGGACGATTGATAGCCATTGGTTCTGAGAGATGACCAATTTGGAATCAGTGCCTGGTGCGACTGTGGGGAGGGCGTTCTGCGGTTGGAAATGGCGGAACAGTCATTTGTCCTGAAAATGAAACGATTTATTGAAAGCGGAGTAATTGTTCTGAATTTGATGGCAAATACAATGGACGCCATCAAGCAAAGACCGGCGGTGTCGTCGGGCTGCTTTCCCCTGAAGGAAACGATCATGAACAGCCAAGCCATCTCCCTGTACAAGAAGCGCCGCTCCCAGTACGCCCTCGGCAAGCAGCTGCCGATCAGCCAGGACGACACCATCCAGTTGATCAAGCAGGCAGTGCGCGAAGCGCCGTCTTCATTCAACTCGCAGTCGACCCGCGCGCTGATCCTGTTCGGCGACCACAGCCAGAAGTTCTGGGACCTGACCAAGGAAGAGCTGCGCAAGATCGTACCGGCCGAGGCGTTTGCCGCCACCGAAGGCAAGATCAACAGCTTTGCCGCCGGCGCAGGCACGGTGCTGTATTTCACCGACACCGATGTGGTGAAGGGCCTGCAGGAGCAGTTCGCCCTGTACGCCGACAATTTCCCGGTGTGGGCAGAGCAGTCCAATGGCATGGCCCAGTTCGCGGTGTGGACCGCGCTTGCTGAGGCCGGTGTCGGTGCCAGCCTGCAGCATTACAACCCGCTGGTGGACGAAGCCGTGCGCAGGCAGTGGGGCATCCACGGCAACTGGCAGCTGCGTGCGCAGATGCCGTTCGGCTCGAATGAAGCCCCGTTCGGTGAAAAGACCTTCATGGAAGACGAGGCTCGTTTCAAGGTATTTGCCTGATCAAGGATTTCGGCTGATCGCCAGCGGCGCGGTTCTCTCCCCCGCGCGCCGCTGACAGTCGAACGGGCCCATCAGCACCAACTGGTGGGCTTTTTTTGTAGTGCCGAGCCATGCTCGGCAAGGGGCTTCATGCACAATCCGCCAGATCGTTGGTAAGGCCTTAGCCGAGCATGGCTCGGCTCTACAGGAAGGGCTCCATGCACAATCTGACAGATTGCGGGCAACGCCCCAGCCGTGCGTGGCTCGGTTCTACAAGGGCTGTATGCACGATCGGGCAGAAGCAGGGTTGCGTAGTGCCGAGCCATGTTCGGCAGAGGCTCCATGCACAATCCGCCAGATCGTCGGTAAGGCCCCAGCCGAGCATGGCTCGGCTCTACAGGAGGGGCTTCATGCACAATCCGCCAGTATCGTCGGTAAGGCCCCAGCCGAGCATGGCTCGGCTCTACAAGGCGTACGCGGTTTCGCCCGCTACCAGTGCATCGAAATAATCACGGGTCAGCCGGATCTGCGCGTCGGCGGTTTCCGCGGCGTTGACCACGGCGCGGAATGCGGCGTTCTCCGGGCGGTCCTTTGCGTACCAGCCCAGGTGCTTGCGCGCGATGCGCACGCCCTGCGGTTCGCCGTAGAAAGCGTGCAGGTCGTTGAGGTGACCCAGCAGGATGTCGCGGACCTCTTCCACAGACGGCGGTGGCAGCTCCTCGCCGGTGGCCAGGTAATGGGCGATCTCACGGAAGATCCACGGTCGACCCTGTGCGGCGCGGCCCACCATCACCGCATCGGCGCCGGTCAGCTTGAGCACCTGCTCGGCCTTGCGCGGTGAGTCCACGTCGCCATTGGCCAATACCGGAATCTTCAACATTGTCTTGATCGCGGCGATGGTCTCGTACTCGGCCACGCCGGTGTAATGCTGGTCGCGGGTGCGGCCATGGATGGCCAGCGCGGCGATGCCGCTGTCTTCGGCGATATGCGCGATGGTCGGCGCGTTGCGCACCTCGGCGCACCAGCCGGTACGGATCTTCAGTGTCACCGGCACATCGACGGCATTGACCACGGACTCAAGAATGCGCGCCACCAGCGCTTCGTCACGCATCAGTGCCGAGCCGGCCCAGGCGTTGCAGACCTTCTTGGCCGGGCAGCCCATGTTGATGTCGATGATCTGCGCGCCGTGGTCGACGTTGTAGCGCGCCGCCTCGGCCAGCTGCTGCGGCTCGGTGCCGGCGATCTGCACGCTGATCGGGGCTGGCTCGCCAGCATGGTCCATGCGATGGATGGACTTGCGGGTGGTCCAGAAGCGCGGGTCGCTGATGGTCATTTCCGAGGCGGCCAGACCCGCACCGAGCCGTTTGCACAGCTGGCGGAATGGCTTGTCGGTGACGCCGGCCATGGGCGCGAGCACCACGTTGGGTGCAATGGTGTAGGGGCCGATCTGCATGGAGATAGTGTAAGGCTGCGGGTTGCAACCCGCGCTGCGTGGGGATGTGGGAGCGGCGTAAGCCGCGAAGCTGGCAATGCGCAAAAGGCCAGAGAGCCTACCCCTCCCCAACCCTCCCCTGCTGCGCAAGGGAGGGGGCGCAGCTATGGGCTCAGACGTCGGCCGGGGTCATCCGCGGCATTGCCAGCGCGGCGCCTTCGTTCTCGGTGGAGCGGGCAGCGTACTGGTTGGCGAAGCGCACGTGCTTGATGAACGCAGCATCCGGTGCCGCTGCCAGCGAAGCGGCGAGGGCGCCGTTGAAGGCGTCACCGGCACCGGTGGTATCCACCACCTGCACCGACTCGGCAGCCACCCGGTAGTACGGCTGGCTGTCGCTGCGCAGCTTGTCCTCATCGTGCGAGACAAACACACCAACCGCGCCCAGCGTCACCACCACGGTGTTGCTGGACAGCTTGCGGCACAGGGCGTGCAGGCTGGCACCGTCCAGGGCGGCGACGTCATCGGCCTCGATGCGTTCGCCGACATGGCGGCCGAGCAGGGCGGCAAACTCGGTTTCGTTGGGGGTCAGCACATCGGCCAGCTTGAGCAGGCTGATGGTGGACGGGGCATTGGCGGGGGCGGCGTTGAGCATGGTCAGTACGCCGGCCTCGCGGGCCTGCGCCAACGCGGCTTCGATCGTTTCCACCGGCGATTCCAACTGGGCCAGCAACACCTTGGCACCACCGATCAGGGCGGCGTTGGCGGCAACGAAGTCCGTGCTCAGCGAGGCGTTGGCACCGGCGCCGATCACGATCGAGTTGCGGCCACGGCCATCGACGTAGATGCCAGCCGTGCCGGTCGGCTCGGCGGTGGCTTCGGCCACCAGCGTGATGCCGTCGGCGTTGGCCAGCTGGCGCGCGAGGTCGCCGCCAGCATCGGCGCCGAGCGCGCAGACGAAGCTGGTGTCGGCACCGGCGCGGCGTGCCGCGACGGCCTGGTTGAAGCCCTTGCCACCGGGACCGGTGCTGTAACGGCCAGCAATGGTCGCTCCCGGCGCGGGCAGGGCATCGCAGCGCCAGACGTGATCGACATTGAAGGAACCGGCAACGACTACAGAACTCATGGAATCTTTGTCTCTAAGGTGGCGATGAAACAGCAGCTGCGATGGCCTGGCCATCTGACCCGGCCGCTTTGTAGCGGCCGGGCCGTATCAGCTGGATTGAATCAACTGAAGTGGGTCAGCACGCCGGCAATGGTGGCGGTCATCAAGGTGGCGATGGTGCCGCCCAGAACCGCACGCAGGCCGAACTTGGCCAGGTCCTGGCGACGGTCCGGGGCCAGCCCGCCGATGCCGCCGATCTGGATGGCGATCGAGCTGAAGTTGGCGAAGCCGCACAGGGCGTAGGTTGCGATCAGGCGGCCTTCTTCGCTCAAGGTGGTGCCAGGAACGTTGCCCTGGATGATCTGCGACAGGTCCATGTAGGCGACAAATTCGTTGATCACGACCTTCTGGCCAATCAGCGAACCCACGGTGGTGGCGTCAGCCCACGGCGTGCCGATCACCCAGGCGATCGGTGCCAGCACGTAGCCGAAGATGGTGGCCAGGTTGGTCGGCTTGCCGATGGCGGCGGCCAGGCCGGTGACGTCACCGATCCAGGTCAGTGGCGCATTGAGCAGGGCGATCAGGGCGATGAAGGCGAGCAGCATGGCGCCGATGTTCAGTGCCAGGCGCAGGCCATCGCCAGCGCCGGCAGCGGCGGCGTCGATGATGTTGGAGGAGGTCTTTTCCACTTCCATCTTGACCGTGCCGCGGGTCAGCGGGGTGCCGGTCTCCGGCACCAGCAGCTTGGCGACCACCAGCGTGGCCGGTGCGGCCATGATCGAGGCGGCCAGCAGATGCTTGGCGTAGAAGGCCTGCGAGGCCGGATCACCACCACCGAGCATGCCGACATAGGCAGCCAATACGCCGCCAGCGATATGCGCCATGCCGCCGATCATCATGGTGATCAGCTCGGACTGGGTCATCTTGGAGATGTAGGGGCGCACGGTCAGCGGCGCCTCGGTCTGGCCGATGAAGACGCTGGCGCAGACGCTGGTGGTTTCCGCGCCGGACACGCGCATCACCTTGGTGATGGCCGCAGCCATGACCCGCACAATGGCCTGCATCACGCCCAGGTGGTACATCACGCCCATCAGCGCCGAGAAGAAGATGATGGTCGGCAGCACCTGGAAGGCGAAGATGAAGCCGTACTTGGGCACATCCATCAGGCTGCCGAAGATGAAGTTCGAGCCTTCATTGACGAAGCTCAGGATCTTGACGAAGCCCTTGCCCAGCCAGTCGAACACGTCGCGACCGCCTGGAACCAGCAGCACCAGCGCCGCAAACGCGATCTGCAGGGTGATGCCGGTGGCAACCAGCTTCCAGTCAACGGCCTTCTTGTTATTGGAAAAGAGCCAGGTGATGCCCAAAAGCACCGCCAGGCCGAACAGGCCGAAGCCGATTCTGCCCAAACCTTCGAACATGAGTAATCCCCGGGCGTGCCCGCAAAAGACGCAAGCCTAGAGCAGCGGCTGATGCCGGGCAAGAATATCTCAGGCATAAGCCGGTATTTGCTGGGATTGCGCCGGTATCGGCAAGGTCCGCAGGGCGGTCCGGTGCGCAGCCGGGGTTACACTTGTGGCCTGTCTGCGCGGATTCCGCGCACCGTCCCCTAGTTGGAGCCAGCCATGCAATACCGTCGTCTCGGGTCGTCCGGCCTGCAGCTGTCCGCCCTGTCATTTGGTGCCTGGGTGACCTTTGGCAGCCAGATCGGGCGCGACGAATCGCGCAACCTGATTGCCTGCGCCTGGGACAACGGGGTCAATTTCTTCGACAACGCCGAGGTCTATGCCAAGGGCCGCGCCGAGGAGGTGATGGGGGATGTGATCGCCGACCTGCGCCTGCCGCGCGATGGCTTCTGCGTGTCGTCCAAGGTGTTCTTTGGCGCGGTCGACGAGCCGGCGCCGACCCAGCGCGGGCTCTCGCGCAAACACGTCACCGATGCCTGCCACGCCGCGCTCAAGCGCCTGCGGGTGGACTATCTGGACCTGTATTACTGCCACCGCCCCGACGCGGAGACCCCGATCAGCGAAACCGTGCTGGCGATGGACAACCTGATCCGCCAAGGCAAAGTGCTGTACTGGGGTACCTCGGAGTGGTCGGGCGCGCAGATCGCCGAGGCGGTGTCCTTTGCCCGCGCCAACCATCTATATGCGCCGAGCATGGAGCAGCCGCAGTACAACCTGCTGCACCGCGCCCGCGTGGAGCAGGAGTACGCGCCGTTGTATGCCGATGCCGGATTGGGCACCACCATCTGGTCGCCGCTGGCTTCGGGCCTGTTGACCGGCAAGTACAACGACGGCATCGCCGAGGATTCGCGCCTGGGGCAGACCACGCTGGGCTGGTTGCAGGCCTCGGTGCTGGGCGAGCCGGCCGATGACCGTGTGGGCAAAGTGCGTCGTTTCACCGCCTTGGCCGAGGAGCTGGGCGAGTCGCCGGCGCAGCTGGCGATTGCCTGGTGCCTGCGCAATCCGCAGGTGTCCAGCGTGATCCTCGGTGCGAGCCGGGTGTCGCAGCTGGAAGAGAACCTGCGCGCACTGGACGTGCTGGGCAGGGTGGAAGAGGGCGCCTGGCAGCAGATCGAGGCGATCTTCGCCTGATAGTGGAGGTGTAGTGCCGAGCCATGCTCGGCAACGCCTGGCGAGCGTGGTTCCAAGCCTGTGCTTGGGGGAGCGGCGTAAGCCGCGAAGCCACAGATCCGTCAGATTGCGGGCATGTTGGTAGCTTCAGTGCTGCCAGCTTCGGCGGGGGTCCCGCCCCCCCCCAAGTGTTTGGTTGGGGGGGGGGGCCCCGGGCC